>NZ_CP070977.1:3008955-3309850 GCF_018417535.1 Burkholderia pyrrocinia
CATGCTGACAACCCCATCCAGTCGTTCGCGCCGGCCAGAAGCGGCGCGCGGGCCGTCGCGGCGCGCAGCGCGCCGTGCGAATCGGCGATCTCCATCGTCTCCAGCCATTCCTCGAACTCCGGTGCGCGGCGCAGGCCGAGCACCTCGCGCACGTAGAGCTGGTCGTGGAACGACGTGCTCTGGTAGTTCAGCATCACGTCGTCCGCGCCCGGAATCCCCATGATGAAGTTGATGCCGGCCGCGCCGAGCAGCGTCAGCAAGGTATCCATGTCGTCCTGGTCGGCTTCCGCGTGATTCGTGTAGCAGATGTCGCAGCCCATCGGCACGCCGAGCAGCTTCCCGCAGAAGTGATCCTCGAGCCCCGCGCGGATGATCTGCTTGCCGTCGTACAGGTATTCGGGCCCGATGAAGCCGACCACCGTGTTCACGAGGAACGGCTCGAACTTGCGCGCAACGGCATACGCGCGCACTTCGCAGGTCTGCTGGTCGACGCCGTGATGCGCGTTCGCCGACAACGCGCTGCCCTGGCCCGTCTCGAAGTACATCAGGTTGTTGCCGACCGTGCCGCGCTTCAGCGACAACGCGGCCTCGCGCGCCTCGCCGAGCAGCGCGAGCGAGATCCCGAAGCTTGCGTTCGCCTTCTCGGTGCCCGCGATCGACTGGAACACGAGATCGACCGGCGCGCCCTTCTCGATCGCCGCGATCGTGTTGGTCACGTGGGTGAGCACGCACGACTGCGTCGGCACGCCGTAGCGTTCGCGGAACCCGTCGATCATCGCCAGCAGCTTCACGATCGCCGCGAGGCTGTCGGTCGCCGGGTTGATGCCGATCATCGCGTCGCCGCAGCCGTACATCAGCCCGTCGAGCATCGACGCGGCGATCCCCTTCACGTCGTCGGTCGGGTGGTTCGGCTGCAGCCGCACCGACATCCGGCCGGCGAGCCCGACCGTGTTGCGAAAGCGCGTGACCACGCGGCGCTTGCGCGCGGCCGCGATCAGGTCCTGGTTGCGCATCAGCTTCGACACCGCCGCGACCATCTCGGGCGTGAGGCCCGGCGCGATCCGTTCGAGCGCCGCGCCGTCGGCCGCGGGCGACAGCAGCCAGTTGCGGAAATCGCCGACGGTGAGATGCGAGATTTCCGCGAACGCGGCAGCGTCGTGATCGTCGACGATCAGGCGCGTGACCTCGTCGTCTTCATACGGGATCACCGCTTCGCTGAGGAACGCCTTCAGCGGCACGCCCGCGAGCGCGATCTTCGCGGCGACGCGCTCCTCCTCGCTCGCCGCCGCGACGCCGGCGAGCTGGTCGCCGGAACGCAGCGGGCTCGCCTTCGCGAGCAGCGTCTTCAGGTCCGCGAAGCGGTACGTGCGCGGACCGATCGTCTCCGTATAGGACATCGTGCGAGTCTCCTTGCCCATCCTTGCCAAAAGCCGACGGCGCGCCCGTTCGACGGGGCGCGCCGGATGCCGTCAGGAACGGCCGTTCACCTGCGCCATGCTCACTCCTCCAGCAGCGCGTCGCCGGGCGCGCTCGCGCGCTGCGAACGGGTCGCGAGGAAATACGCGTAGCCGAGCGCGAGGAAGCCGACGAACACCAGCGCGACCAGCCCGTTGAAGTACACCATCGTACCGAGACAGACGAACGCCGCAAGAATCGCGAATGCCGGGAAGATCGGGTACAGCGGTGCGCGGAACGGCCGCGCCATGTTCGGCTGCGAGCGGCGCAGCTTGAACAGCGACGCCATGCTGACGATATACATCACGATCGCACCGAATACCGACATCGTCACGATATTCGCGGTCAGCGTCTGCCCGCCGAACTGGATCAGCTCGTCGCTGTAGATCGCCGCGATGCCGACCACGCCGCCCGCGAGAATCGCGCGATGCGGGGTCTTGAAGCGCGGATGCACCTTCCCGAGCCACTCCGGCAGGTAGCCTTCGCGAGCCAGCGCGAAGATCTGGCGCGAATAGCCGAGGATGATCCCGTGGAACGACGCGACCAGGCCGAACAGCCCCAGCCACACGAGCATGTGCATCCAGCCGCTGTTCGCGCCGACGATGTACTTCATCGCCTGCGGCAGCGGGTCGTTGATGTTCGCGAGCTTGGTCCAGTCGCCCGCGCCGCCGGCGAACACCATCACGCCGATCGCGAGCGCGACGAGGGTCAGGATCCCGGCGACATACGCGATCGGAATCGAGCGCTTCGGGTTCTTCGCTTCCTCGGCGGCCATCGCGACGCCTTCGATCGCGAGGAAGAACCAGATCGCGAACGGGATCGCCGCGAACATCCCGTGGAATGCGCCGACGCTGAAATGATCGGCGCCCGACCAGCCGCCCTTCATGAAATTGCTCCACGCGAAGCCCGGCGACACGACGCCCATGAACACCAGCAGTTCGAAAATGGCGAGCAGCGTGACGACGAGCTCGAACGTCGCGGCGATCTGCACGCCGACGATGTTCAACGCCATGAACACGAGATACGCGCCCATCGCCGCATGCTTCGGCTCGAGGCCCGGGAACTGCACGTGCAGGTATGCGCCGATCGCGAGCGCGATCGCGGGCGGCGCGAACACGAACTCGACGAGCGTCGCGGCGCCGGCGAGATAGCCGCCCGTCGGGCCGAATGCGCGGCGCGCATACGCGAACGGGCCGCCCGCGTGCGGGATCGACGTCGTCAGTTCGGTGAAGCTGAAGATGAAGGTCGTGTACATCGCCGCGACGAACAGCGCGGTGACGACGAACCCCAGCGTACCGGCACTCGCCCAGCCGTAGCTCCAGCCGAAGTATTCGCCTGAAATCACGAGGCCGACCGCGATGCCCCACAGTTGCCAGGTCCCGAGCGTCTGCTGCAGCGCGGGCTGGCCGGACGACTTGGCGCCGGCGGCGGGCCGGCCATTCGACTCTGCTTTCATCGGACTCTCTCCTCAAAGGCGCCGGGCCTGACGGCCTGCGCGACTGAGAATCGATGCTAGAGAGTCATTAAACGACGTGTTATCGAAATTCGGCAAAGATCGCGGCTGACATTTAGCTTTCTGAAACGCCGGCCGCGGTCGTTGCGAGTGCCATCCGGCCGCACGAGGCGGCCGGGCCCCCCACGCTTACTGGCCGCCGCTGCGCTGGTTGAACCAGCGGTCGAGCAGCTTGCCGGCCGCTTCGCGGCCGCCGAGGCCGAACGACAGCGCGACGGCCACCGCGATCGCGCCGAGCACGAGGCCGAACGCGAGCTGAACGATCTCGTTCGCGATGCCCATCGCGCGCAGCCCCATCGCGAACACGAGGCCGAGGATCGCGAATTGCGCGATGCGCGCGAACAGCACGCTATGCTCGCGGTCGGCCTGCTCGATCACGCGGCGCGCGAGGCCCGCGAGCCACACGCCGATCACGAGGATCACGCCGCCCATCAGCACATGGCCGCCGAATTCGATGAACAGCGTGACGACGTCGCGCACCTGCGAGAAGCCGAGCCGGTTCGCTGCCTCGACCGACGCGAACAGCATCGCGAAGAACACGATCAGCCGCGCGACCAGCACCGACGGCTGCAGGATCCCCGAGAACACGCGCTCGACGCCGAGCACGGCCGGCAGCCCGTCGACGCCGGCGGCTTCCAGCAGCTTCTGCGCGAGCGACGCGACGAAGCGCGCGAAGTAGAACGTGACGAGCACGATCACGATCGCCGCGACGATGTCCGGCACCGCGCCGAGGAACTGGTTCAGCATGTTGGTCGCGGGGCCCGAGATCGCGTCGATCTTCAGCGCGTCGAGTGCGGAGATCAGCGTCGGCACGAACACGAACACGTAGACGATCGTGCCGATCAGGCTCGACACGCGCACGGGCGTCGGGCTGTCGAGACGCTGCGTGAGGCGGTCGGCGCCGGCGGCGACGAGCAGGTTCGTCACGAGGCCGCGCAGCACGCGCGCAACGATCCAGCCGACAAAGCCGATCACCGCGGCCGCGAACAGGTTCGGCACGATCGCGAGCAGCTTGTCGACCATCCCCTGCACGGGCGACAACAGGCCCGACAGTGCGAACGACGCGAGGATCGCCGGCAGGAACATCAGGATCACGAGCCAGAACAGCACGTCGCCGAGGTAGCCGCTCATCGGCTGCATGCCCGCGCCTTCGGACAGCTTGTCGTCGATCTTGCTGGCCTTCAGCGCGCGGTTCGCGAGGCTGCGCAGCAGCGACGCGATGAGCCACGCGATCAGCGTCAGCGCCGCGCCGCCGATCAGGTTCGGCAGGTAGTTGACGATGTGCGTGACGAGCAGCGAGAACGGATTGGAGACCGCGTACAGGTTGAGCACGTTGAAGATGCCCACCGCGGTGACGAGCAGCACCAGCCAGAACAGGCCGCCGGCGATGATCCGCTCGACGTACGCACCCTGGCCGGTACTTTCGTTGATCCGCTGGTCGACCTTCAGCGCGTTGAGCAGGCGCAGCGCACCGGCCCGCACCACCACCGCGATCAGCCAGCCGATCACCAGGATGCCGATCGCGCCGGCGATCTTTGGCAGATATCCGCCTAGCGTGGTCTGCAGCGACGTGATGAAGCTGGAAGCATCCATTTCTTGTTCTCCCGAAAAACGTGGTGTTGCGATTGAACATCGACGAACTACCTGCGTACTTCGAAAAGCGTGCGTTGCCGCCTGAGCAACTTACCCGAGAAAAATGACGCCTTCACCCTATTTCACCGTCTTTAACTTTAGTCGTAGATATCAGGGGGGCAAGACCCCATTTCGGCAAAATAAAAAGGGGCGGATTCACCGGCCGCTACGCAATTCCGCAAGATTTATCCATTCGGGCCGTGCTACCGTGGCGTCGGTTCTTGTCCGGACACGCCGATGACAGTCGAAACGAAAACCGACAAACCCGCGTGGATCCGCTATGCGGCCAGCGTGGCACGCGTCCACGAGTACATCCGTGCGCATCTCGATGGCCCGCTCGACCTGAACCGGCTCGCCGAAGTCGCGTGCCTGTCGCCGTATCACTGGCAGCGCGTCTACCGCGCGCTGTACGGCGAATCGATCGTGCTGACGGTGCGGCGGATGCGGATCGTGCGTGCGTCCGAGGATCTCGTGTGCACGGCGCGGCCGATCGACGAGATCGCGCGGCGCGCGGGCTACGGTTCGACGCACGCGTTCGCCCGGGCGTTTCGCGACGCCTACGGCGTGCCGCCCGCGCAGCACCGGCGCACGGGCGTCCACCGGCCCATCTATCCGCTACAGAGAGGAGAGGAAGACATGTTCAAGCATGAAGTCGAGATCCGGCGCCTGCCGGAACTGCGCGGCTACGCGGTGGCGCATACCGGCGCGTACATGAAGGTCGGCGACGCATTCGCGCAGGTCGGCATGTGGGTCGGGCAACACGGGCTGATCGGCCCGGGCGCCAGGATGATCGGCATTTTCTACGACGATCCGGACACGACGCCCGAAGCGCAACTGCGTGCAAAGGCCTGCTTCATGCCGGCCGACAACGCGCCGGACGTGGAGCCCGTGCCGCCCGTCGAACGTGCGACGGTAGCGGGCGGCGAATATGCGGTGCTGCTGCATACGGGGCCGTATGCGGACCTGAAGACGGCCTACCAGTGGCTCTATGGCGACTGGCTGCGTCACTCTGGCCGCGAAGCCGCCGACGCGCCGCCGTTCGAGCTGTACCTCAACACGCCGATGGACGCGGCGCCGGCCGACCTGCGCACCGAGATCCACCTGCCGCTGCGCTGATCGACGGGCCGGTGCGCCGGCCCTGAAACGAAGCGCGCCGGCCGGCGTCCATGCGCCGCCGGCGCGAATGGCCGGCACGCTCAGGCGGCCTGCGTCCCGCACCCTGGACAAAAACGCGCGTCGGCAGCCAGCGCCGCGTGGCAGCGGCTGCAAGCCTTGCCGCGTTGCGCCGCACCGCACTGCGTGCAGAAACGCGCATCCGCCGCGTTGAGTGCGCCGCAACCCGCGCACGCAAGCTGGCTCAGCGGCACGTTGCCGCCCTGGCCGCCATGGCCGCCATGGCCGCCATGACCGCCATGACCGTCGGCCGGCGCCTGCCAGCCCCAGCCGTAGCGATCGCGGCCGCGCGCATCGTGGCCGCCATGCCCGTCCCGGCGCTGCCCGCCGTGATGCCCGCCGCCGCTGCCGCCGCTGCCGCTGTTGCCGTGCCCGCCGCCATGGCCACCGCCGTGGCCGCCCAGGATCCGTTTCAGAAAGCTCATCGCCCGCTCCTCAACGCCTGGCCTGCGCGCCGCCGAACACCCCGGAGGACGACAGCAGCCGCAAGCCGTTGGCCACGACGATCAGGCTCGCGCCCGCGTCCGCGAATACCGCCATCCACATCGTGCCGAGCCCCGCGACCGTGAGGCCGAGGAACACGATCTTCACGCCGAGCGCGAAGCCGATGTTCTGCACCAGCACGCGGTGCGTCGCCCGCGACAGCCGCACGAACGCGGGAATCTTGCGCAGGTCGTCGTCCATCAGCGCGACGTCGGCCGTCTCGATCGCCGTGTCGGTGCCCATCGCGCCCATCGCGAAACCGATGTCGGCGCGCGCGAGCGCCGGCGCATCGTTGATCCCGTCGCCGACCATCCCGACCGCGCCCGCGCCGCCGGCCGACAGTTCCTCGACAGCCGCGAGCTTGTCTTCGGGCAACTGGTTGCCGCGCGCGTCGTCGATGCCGGCCTGCTGCGCGATCGCCTGCGCGGTGTGCGGGTTGTCGCCCGTCAGCATCGCGGTGCGGATGCCGAGCGCATGCAGGTCGGCGATCGCGTCGCGGCTCGTGTCCTTGATCGTGTCGGCCACCGCGAAGACGCCGAGCACGCGCGCGTCGTCGACCAGCACCACAACGCTCTTGCCCTGCCGCTCGAGCGCATCGAGCTTCGCTTCGAGGGCAGGCGAACAACGTTCGAGCTCCTCGACGAGCCGGTGGTTGCCGAGCCAGTAGCGCACGCCGTCGATCGTGCCGCGTACGCCACGCCCGACCAGCGCTTCGAAGTCCTGCACATCGGCGAATGCCGCCGTTCCGGCACCGCGCGCCGCGGCCGCGATCGCTTGCGACACCGGGTGATCCGAGCGCGCGGCGAGGCTCGCGCCGAGGTGCCGGACCTGCGCGGCATCGGCGTCGGACGCATGCACGTCGAAGTCGGTCTGCACCGGCTTGCCGTGCGTGATCGTGCCGGTCTTGTCGAGCGCGAGCCACGCGAGCTTGCGCCCTTCTTCCAGATAGACGCCGCCCTTCACGAGAATCCCGCGCCGTGCGGCGGCCGCGAGCCCCGACACGATCGTCACCGGCGTCGAGATCACCAGTGCGCACGGGCATGCGATCACGAGCAGCACCAGCGCGCGGTAGATCCAGTCGTGCCACGCGCCGCCCATGACAAGCGGCGGCACCACCGCGACCAGGAGCGCGACCGCGAACACGATCGGCGTGTAGACGCGCGCGAACTGGTCGACGAAGCGCTGGGTCGGCGCCTTCGCGCCCTGCGCCTCCTCGACCGCGTGGATGATCCGCGCGAGCGTCGAGTTGGCCGCGACGGCCGTCACGCGGTATTCGAACGAACCCGCTTCGTTGATCGTGCCCGCGTACACGGCGTCGCCGGCCGTCTTTTCGACGGGCAGGCTCTCGCCGGTGATCGGCGCCTGGTTGACCGTCGAGCGGCCCGCGACGACTTCGCCGTCCAGCCCGATCCGCTCGCCCGGCTTCACGCGCACGACCGCGCCGAGCGCGACCTGCGCGGCCTCGATCGTGCGCCACGAACCGTCGGCATCCTGCACGGTCGCGGTGTCCGGCGCGAGTTGCATCAGGCCCTGGATCGCATTGCGCGCGCGGTCGAGCGACTTCGCCTCGATCAGCTCGGCGATCGTGAACAGCACCATCACCATCGCGGCTTCCGGCCACTGGCCGATCGCCATCGCACCCGTCACCGCGATGCTCATCAGCGCGTTGATGTTCAGGTTGCCGTTGCGAATCGCGATCCAGCCTTTCTTGTACGTGGTGAGCCCGCACGCGAGCACCGCCGCGAGCGCGAGCGCCGCGGACAGCCACACGGGCAGGCCGGCCCAGGTCGCCCCCTCGGACGCGATCGCGGCGACGCCCGCCAGCGCCAGCGGCCACCACGGCTTCGCGGGCGCGTCGGCGACGCGCGATGCCGGCGCGCCGGGCGACGCGGCCTCGGGCGTCATCCCGAGCGTGCGGATCGCGCTTTCGATCGACGGCTGGGCGCCCGGCACGTGTTCGACGGTCAGCATCCGCTGCATCAGGTTGAATTCGAGCGCCGACACCTCGCTCATCCCGCCGAGCTTCTTGCGGATCAGCGTTTCCTCGGTCGGGCAGTCCATCTGCATGATCCGGAACGCGGAGCGCACGTGGCCCGACGCGGTCGCCTGCGCGACCGGCAGCGGCGCGAGCGTCAGCGCGGCTGGCGCGCAGCAGTCGCCGGCCGCGTGGTCGTGGTCGTGGTCGTGGTCGTGGTCGTGGTCGTGGTCGTGACCGGCATGATCGTGCGCGGCGTGGTCGTGCGAGCACGCGACACCATGTACATGCGCGTCGCCGTGCGCATGATCGTGGTCATGACCCGCATCGTCGTGCGCGGCATGGCCGTGCGAACACGTGGCGCCGCGCTGATGCGCGTCGCCGTGTGCATGATCGTGATCGTGCCCGTTACCGCCGCCGTGCCCGTGATCATGGTCATGGTCGTGGCCGCGCGATGCGGCCTCGCCGTGCGCGCGCTCGCCGGCCGCCGGCACCGCGTCGGCAACGGCCGCCGTCTGCGTGTCGCGCGCGTCGGCGCAGCACGTATCGGCGCCGTCGGCATGACGGTGTCGTCGGTCGTGGGTACGCTGGGCGTCGGTCATGACAACCTCCTTTATGGCTTGACGGTGTAGAGTTAACACCCTGAAGCCACTACAAGGTCAACCCTTGCACGGGAGAAAGGCATGAAGATTGGCGAACTGGCCAAAGCGGCCCGCTGCACGCCCGAAACGATCCGCTTCTACGAGAAGGAGGGGCTGATGCCGGATGCGGAGCGCACCGATTCGAACTACCGCAACTACACCGACGTGCACGTCGAACGGCTGCGCTTCATCCGCAACTGCCGCGCACTCGACATGGCGCACGACGAGATTCGCGCGCTGCTGCAGCTCACCGACACGCCGGCCGACCGCTGCGATTCGATCAATTCGCTGCTCGACGACCACATCGGACACGTCGACGCGCGCCTCGCGGAACTCACGCATCTGCGCGACCAGCTCACCGAATTGCGCCGCCAGTGCGTCGGCGAGCATTCGGTCGAGGATTGCGGGATCGTGCACGGTCTCGCGACGATGGAAACCGTCGCGCCGGCCGCGAAGCGCTCGCACCTCGGCTGAAACCCTTGCGAAATATGATATTCAGGTTGAGAATAGTTATATTATTACTAGGAATATCATAACTATTCATGTCTACGAGCCGCCCGTCCCCGCTCGCGCTCGCGGTCCTCGCGACGCTCACCGAAACGCCGATGCATCCGTACGGGATGCTTCAGCAACTGAAGGCTCGCGGGTACGACGAAGTCGTCAACGTGCGGCAGCGCACGAGCCTCTACCAGACGATCGACCGGCTGCTGCGCGACGGGCTGATCGCCGTGCACGACACCGAGCGCGACGGCGCCTTTCCGGAGCGCACGCTGTATGCGCTGACCGAGGCCGGGCACTCGGCCGGGCAGACGTGGTTGCATGCGCTGCTCGCGGAGCCCGCGCGTGAATTTCCCGCGTTCGGCGCCGGCCTCGCGTTCCTGCCGCTGCTTGACGCTGAAGATGCGCGGCACCAGCTCGAGCTTCGGATTGCCCGGCTCGACGCCGAGCGCGGGCGCCTGGAAGCGCTGCGCAACGCCGCGCAGGCCGACCAGGTGCCGCGCCTGTTCCTGCTGCAGAACGAACATGCGCTCGTGCTGCTCAATGCGGAGCTCGACTGGGCGCGCAGTGTCGTCGAACACCTGAAGATCGGCGCGCTGCGCTGGGTGGATGGCTGACAAGTAACAAAGGCCGATTCCCGCCATTAACGGGAATCGCCCCCGTCAAAGCACCTTGCCGGGATTCAGGATGCCGCGCGGGTCCAGCGCGGCCTTCAGGCGCCGCATCAGCCCGATTTCAGCGTCGCTGCGCGTGTGCGCGAGATAAGGACGCTTCAGCGCGCCGATCCCGTGCTCCGCCGACACCGAGCCGCCCATGTCCCGCACCACCGCGTACACGCAGTGATCGAGCGCGTCGGCGTCCGCGTCGGTCATGCCGGCCAGCGACACGCCGATATGCACGTTGCCGTCGCCGACATGGCCGAAGAACAGGCACGTGACGTCCGGCCAGCGCGAGCGCAGCGCCGCCTCGCAGCGTTCGGCGAACGCGCCGAGCTCGCCGGTCGGCAAACTCACGTCGAAGTTGACGAGCTGCGGCAGCGCATCGATCGCGAGGCCTTCGCGCAGCGTCCACAGGTCGCGCGCCTGCCGCTCCGACGTCGCGAGCACCGCGTCGTCCACCAGCCCTGCATCGATCCCCGCCGCGAGGCCGGTTTCCAGCGCGTGATACGCGTCGCCGCCCGGCGCGCTCGTCGCGCACTCGATCAGCACCGCGAAACCGCCGTCGCCCGTGAACGGCGCGGCAACGCCCGGCGTATGGCGCGCGACGTAGTCGTAGAACGCCGGCCACATCGCCTCGAAGCTGACGACCTCGGGCAGCGTGCGCACGCGGTTCCACAATGCGGCCACCGCGTCGTAGTCGCGCACGCGGCACAGCGCCGTGGCCGGTGCGGCGAGCAACGGGTGCAGCCGCAGCACGGCGCGCGTGACGACGCCGAGCGTCCCCTCGCTGCCGATGAACAGCTGCTTCAGGTCGTAGCCCGCGTTGTTCTTCAGCATCCGGTTCATCGACGACACGACCGTGCCGTCCGCGAGCACGGCCTCGAGCCCGAGCACCTGCTCGCGCATCATCCCGTAACGGATCGCGCGCGTGCCGCCCGCATTGGTCGCGAGCATGCCGCCGATCTGGCACGAGCCGCGCGCGCCGAGATCGACGCCGAACGTGAAGCCCGCCGCTTCCGCGGCTTCCTGCACCGTCTGCAGCGGCGTCCCGGCGCGCACGGTCATCGTGCCGGCCGCCGCATCGAGCGCTTCGATACCCGCGAAGCGCTCCATCGACAGTACGACCTCGCCGCCGAGCGCGACGGCGCCGCGTGCGAGCCCCGTCAGCCCGCCTTGCGGCACGACCGGCTGGCCGAGCCGCGCGCACAGTGCGAGCGTGCGCGACACGTCGTCGACGCTGCGCGGGCGCACCAGCGCGCGCGGCCGTACGCCGACCGGCTCGTTGTACGCGGTGAAGTAGCGTGGATCGATGTCGGCCGAGCGCGTGACGAGCGCGTCGCCCAGTTCGGCGACGAGCACGGCTTCGAGCGCATCGCCCGACAGCGGCGCGCCGTCCTGTTCGCCGCTCGCGGCGGCCGGGTTCGGATTCTGCATCGCGCGCGGCCCCGCTTACTTCGTCGAGATGTCGATATCGCCGAAATACTTCAGCCCGAGCGACTTCACCGTGCCGTCCGCCTTCAGCTTGTCGATCGCCGCATCGAGCTTCGCCTTCAGCGCGTCGTCGCCCTTGCGCAGGCCGAATGCGATGCCGCTGCCGAGGATCCGGTCGTCGTGCACGGGCTGGCCGACGAACGAGAAGCCCTTGCTGTCCGGGCGCGACAGGAAGCCGCGCTGGCCGGACGGTGCCAGCACGAGCGTCGCATCGAGGCGGCCCGACACGAGATCCGCATACGCCTGGTTCTGGTCCTGGTACGCGACGATCGCGACGCCGGCCGGCTCCCAGTGCGCCTTCGCGAAGGTTTCCTGGATCGACGCCTGCAGCACGCCGACGCGCTTGCCCTTCAGCGATTCGGGCGTCGGCAGCAGGCCGCTGCCGGTGCGCGCGATCAGCTGGGTCGGCACGCGATAGATGATCGTCGTGAAGTCGATCGCCTGGCGCCGCTGCTCGGTCGCGTTCATCGCCGAGTTGATCGCGTCGAACTTGCGGCCCTTCAGCGCGGGAATCAGGCCGTCGAACGACGTCTCGACCCATTTGCACGACAGCTTCGCCGTCTGGCAGACGGCATTGCCGACGTCGATGTCGAAGCCCTGCAGGTCGCCGTTCGGCGCTTTCGATTCGAACGGCGGGTATTGCGCTTCAAGGCCGAAGCGCAGCGTCTGCGCGTCGGCGAGCGCCGCGCCGGAGCCGATGGCGCACGCGAGTGCGAATGCGAGTTTCAGGGTTGCCGTGTGCTTCATCGTGATCTCCTTGTGTCCGGTCGATGCGACGTCCCCGTCGCCGGTTTCCGTACGGGCCTTACAGCGAACGCAGCCGCCGCGCGCCTTCGACCAGCGTCGCGTCGTCCTTCGAAAAACTGAGCCGGATCACGCCGGCGTCGGTGCCGTCGGTATAAAACGCCGACAGCGGAATCGTCGCGACGCGCGCATCGCGGATCAGGCGCAGCACGAAGTCGCTGTCGCGTTCGTCCGAGAAGTGCCGGAAGCGCGCGAGCATGAAGAACGAGCCTTCGCTCGGCAGCAGCTCGAAACGCGAATCGGCCAGCTCGCGCGCGAGCAGGTCGCGCTTGGCCTGGTAGAACGCCGACAGGCCGAGATAGCTGTCCGGCCGCGCGAGGATCTCCGCGAACGCGACCTGCATCGGCGTGTCGGCCGCGAACACCATGAACTGGTGCACCTTGCGGATCTCGTCCATCAGCCCGGCCGGCGCGAGGCAATGACCGACCCGCCAGCCCGTCACGTGGAACGACTTGCCGAACGACGACACGATCACGCTGCGCTCGGCCAGCTCTCGGTGGCGCGCCACGCTCTGGTGCTGCGCGCCGTCGAACACGACGTGCTCGTAAACCTCGTCGGACAGGATCACGATGCCCGTGTCGCGCGTGAGCTGCGCGAGCCGCTCGAGATCGTCGGCCGAGAACACGGTCGCGGTCGGGTTGTGCGGCGTGTTCACGATGATCATCCGCGTGCGCGGCGTGATCGCCGCGGCCACCTCGTCCCAGTTCACGCGGAAATGCTCGGCCGACAGCTTGATCGCGACCGGCGTCGCGCCCTGCAGCCGCACGATCGGCGCATAGCTGTCGAACGACGGTTCGAAATAGATCACCTCGTCGCCCGGATGCACGAGCGCGCTGATCGCCGCGTACAGCCCTTCGCTCGCGCTCGCGATCACGGTGATCTCGGTCGCCGGGTCGTAGCGCGCGCCGTACAGCGCCTCGGTCTTTTCGGCGAGCCGCTCGCGCAGCGCCATCACGCCAGCCATCGGCGCGTACTGGTTGTGCCCGTCGCGCATCGCGCGCGCGACGCCTTCGACGAGCGCCGGATCGGGCGCGAAATTCGGCGCGCCCTGCGACAGGTTCAACGCATCGTGTTGCGCGGCCAGTTGGCCGATCACCGTGAAGATCGTCGTCCCGACGTCGGGCAGTTTCGAACGGGGCGCGGTGGCGCTTCGCATGACTCCTCCTTCTGATGTCCTTCGGGCTGGCCCGCGCGACGCGCGGCCCTGCATCTGCCGCATGATTTAGCCCCAGCCAATATCGGCGGACAATCGAAAGTTCGTCATGGCCGCCATGCATTTTTCTCATGGCTCGCGGTGTGAAGCACGCAGAAGCATGGCTGGCCCGCCAGCCTGACATGCAAATCAGGCATTACCCGTAGGGGATGCTACGCGCCCGCCGCCGCCAGATACGCGAGCAGCACGGCCCGCAGCTCGCCGCGCAACGCGGCGAAGTCGAGCGCGGGCCCGAGCGTCAGCAGCGCCTGCGAGAGGCCGCCGTAGCAGACCGTGTGCGCCATCCGCGCGAGCCCGTCGAGCCGCGCGGCCGGCGGCGGATCGGCCGCGCGCGCAAGCGCGTCGCGCCACAGTGCGACATACGCGTCGTAATGCCGGCGATATGCGGCGAGCGGCGACACCTGTCGCTCCAGCGCGAAGAACGCGCCCCACAGCGCCGCGTCGGCGCCGATCGCGTCGACCTGCAGGTCGACGAGCGCGGCGGCGAGTTCGGCCCGCGGCGCGCCGCGCAGCCGCTCGGCCACATCGCGCAGCCGGTCGGCGATCGCCAGCACGTGCCGGTGGATGCAGAACGCCGCGAGGCTCTGCTTGTCGCCGAAATACTCGTAGAAGGTGCCGATGCTCACGCCCGCGACGGCCGCGATCTCGCGGATCGTCGCCTTCGCGTAGCCGCGTTCGAGCAAAAGCTGAACGAACGCCTGCTGCAGCGCGTCGGAGCTCGCCTGCGCGCGCGACTGGCGCGGCCGGCGACGCAACGCGGGCGCGGGTTGCGCCGCCGGCTGGCCGGGCGGCGCCGGAACCTGAACATGTCGCGGCGGCATATTTGCTACTCTGGAATTCAGCAGGACATGCGTTTTACCGGGAGCCGGAACCGGCGCCGACGCGCCACCCTCGTTGCGTGACGCCGGCCGCCCGCGAAGCATGAGACCGGAGACCACCTCGATGACCGAATCGACTCACGCCGTCACGAACCAGTTCGACGAACTCGTCGACTATAACCTCTTCGCGACGGATATCGCGCTGCGCGACGCGCTCGCCCGCGCAGGCGCCGACTGGGCCGTGCCGCAGCTCGACGCGTACGGCGCGCGGCTCGGCAGCGCCGACACCGCGCAACTCGCCGACGAAGCGAACCAGCACCCGCCGGAACTGCACACGTTCGACCGGCGCGGCCGGCGCATCGACCGTGTCGATTTCCACCCGGCGTGGCACGCGCTGCTCGGCCAGTACCGCCACGAAGGCTTCGTGTCGCTCGCATTCCGCGATACGCGCCGCGGCCGCTGGGCCGCGACCGCCGCCGGCTTCTACCTGCACGGCCAGATCGAGGCCGGCACGCTGTGCCCGGCGACGATGACGCAGGCCGCGATTCCCGTGCTGCAGAAGGAACCCGCATTGTGGGGCCTGCTGCGCGACAAGCTCTACAGCGACGACTACGATCCGCGCGACGTGCCGGTCGCCGACAAGCGCTCGATCTGGTTCGGCATGGGGATGACCGAGAAACAGGGCGGCTCCGACGTGCGCGCGAACACGACGCTCGCGACCGCCGTCGGCGCGGGCGGGCGCGGCGGCGAATACCGGCTGCGCGGCCACAAGTGGTTCTTCTCCGCGCCGATGTGCGATGCGCACCTCGTCGTCGCACACACCGAAGGCGGGAGCCCGTCGTGCTTCTACGTGCCGCGCTGGCGGCCGGACGGCACGAAGAACGCCGTCGAGATCCAGCGGCTGAAGAACAAGGTCGGCAACCGCAGCAACTCGAGCAGCGAGATCGAGCTGAACGACGCGTGGGGCATCATGCTCGGCGACGAAGGCCGCGGCATCCCGACCATCATCGAGATGGCCACCTACACGCGGCTGAACTGCGTGCTCGGCAGCGCGGCGATGCTGCGCCAGGGCGTCGTGCAGGCGATCGCGTACACACGCCAGCGCCATGCGTTCGGCCGCGCGCTCGCCGAGCAGCCGCTGATGCGCACCGTGCTCGCCGATCTCGCGCTCGAAAGCGAGGCCGCGCTCGCGCTCGCGATGCGCGTCGCCGATGCGTTCGAGCGCGACGACTCGCCGCGCGAACGCGCATGGAAGCGGATCGTCACGCCCGCCGTGAAATTCTGGGTCTGCAAGCGCGCGGTCGAGCTGACCGGCGAGGTGATGGAAGTGTTCGGCGGCAACGGCTATGTCGACGACGGCCCGATCGCGCGGCTGTTCCGCGAGGCGCCCGTCAACTCGATCTGGGAAGGCTCGGGCAACGTGATGTGCCTCGACGTGCTGCGCGCGGTGTCGCGCGAGCCCGACGCGGCCGCCGCGCTGTTCGCCGAACTCGCCGACCTCGGTGCGGGCGAACCGCGCATCCGCGCGGCGCTCGACGCGCTTCGCGCGATGCTCGCCGCGCCGGCCGACACGCTCGAAGGGTCGGGCCGCGTGTTCGCGCAGCGGCTCGCAATCGTCGCGCAGGCGTGCCTGCTGCGCCGCGATGCGCCGGCGGCCGTCGCCGATGCGTTCGTCGCGACGCGGCTCGCCGCGCCCGACTGGGGCCGCATCGCGGGCGGCTTCGATCCGCAAGCGATCGACGTCGCCGCGCTGCTGCAGCGCGCGTACCCGGCCTGACGCCGGTTCGTCCGCCTGAGTTCGCCTTCGTTCGTCCGCCCGGAGCCCTGATGAACCTCGTCGCCGCCCTCGACCGCGCCGCCCGCGCGACGCCCGACAAGCCGTTCCTCGTCAGCGAATCCGCGACGATCACCTATGCCGCCGCGCGCGAGCGCTCGCACCGCGCGGCGGCCATGCTGAGCGCGCTCGGCATCGCGGCCGGCGACCGTGTCGCCGCGATGTGCTTCAACACGCCGTCCTTCGTCGACCTGATGTTCGGCGTGTGGCGGCTCGGCGCGACGTTCGTGCCGGTCAACCACAAGCTGCAGGCGCCGGAAGTCGACTACGTGCTCGAACACAGCCGCAGCAAGGCGCTCCTGTTCGACGTGGCGCTCGCGCCGGTGGTCGAACGCATCGTTCATCCGGCGCGGCGGCTCGTGACCGAAGGCGAGCTGGACGGCGTGCCGTGCTTCGACACGATGTGTACGACGATGGACGGCGTCGCGGGCATCGAGCCGGCCGACGGCGACATCGCGCAGATCCTCTACACGTCCGGCACGACCGGACGCCCGAAAGGCTGCATGCACAGCCACCGCACCGTGACGCTCGCCGCGATGTCGGCGGCGCTCGCGACCGGCATCGGCCGCAACGAGCGCACGCTGATGGCGATGCCGATCTGGCATTCGTCGCCGCTCAACAACTGGTTCGGCGGCACGCTGTACGCGGGCGGCACCGTCGTGCTGCTGCGCGAATACCATCCGCTGCGCTTCCTGCAGGCCGTCGAGCGCGAGCGCGTGACGCTGTATTTCGGCGCGCCGGTGTCGTACACGCTGCCGCTCGACACGATCGACGGCTTCGCGGCGTTCGACCTGTCGAGCGTGCGCGCGTGGCTGTACGGCGGCGGCCCGATCGGCGCCGAGCAGGCCGAACGGCTCGCGCGTGCGTATCGCAGCGATGCGTTCTTCCAGGTGTACGGAATGACGGAAACGGGGCCGGCCGGCACGACGCTGTATCCGGACGAGCAGATCGCGAAGGCCGGTTCGATCGGCCGCCACGGCGGCCCGGGCGTCGACCTTCGCGTCGTGCGGATGGACCGCATCGACGCGCAGCCGGGCGAGACCGGCGAGATCTGGCTGAAGGCCGACAGCATGATGCTCGGCTATCTCGACGACGCGGCCGCGACGCGCGCCGCGTTCGCACCGGGCGGCTGGTATCGCACCGGCGACATCGCGCGGATCGATCAGGATGGCTATCTGTTCATCGTCGACCGGCTGAAGGACATGATCGTGACCGGCGGCGAGAACGTCTATTCGAAGGAAGTGGAAGACGTGCTCGGCGCGCATCCGGACATCGCCGAGGCGGCCGTCGTCGGCGTCCCGCATCCCGACTGGGGCGAGACGGTCGTCGCGCACGTCGTGCTGCGCGCGGGCGCGGTGCCCGATGCGGACGCGCTGCGCGCGTTCTGCGGCGAGCGGCTCGCCGCGTACAAGATCCCGCGCGAGTTCGCGTTCGCGCAGGCGCTGCCGCGCACGCCGACGGGCAAGCTGCAGAAGTTCCTGCTGCGCGTGCGCAGCGAGTAGCCCCCCGCTCACGCCGATAAAAAAAGCCACCGGGCCCGACGGCCCGGTGGCTTTTTCGCATGATCCGCCCGCCGGGCAACGACCTTCGCCGCCGCCCGCGATTCACCGGCTGCTTACTTGCCGCCGATGCTCTTCAGCGGCTTCCACTCGCCCTTCTCGACCTTGTACATCGTGATGCCGCCGTTCTTCAGGTCGCCCTTCGCGTCATACGCGACGTGCGTCGACGTGACGCCCGCCATGTCGCTCTTCGCGAGCACCGGCAGGTACTTCGCCGGATCGGTCGAATCGGCCTTCTTCATCGCGTTGAGCATCGCCATCGCGCCGTCGTAGGCGTACGGCGAGTAGGTCTGCACATCTTCGCCGAAGCGCTTCTTGTATTTGTCGGCGTAGGCCTTGCCGCCAGGCATCTCTTCGAGCGGGAGACCCGCCAGCGACGCGATCGTGCCTTCCGACGCATTGCCCGCGATCTTCAGGAACGTCGGCGTCTTCACCATTTCGCCGCTCATCAGCGGTGCCGTGATGCCGAGCGTCTTCATCTGCTTGACCATCGGCGCTGCCTGCGAATCCGCGCCGCCGTAGTAGACGAGGTCCGGCTTCACGGCCTTCAGCTTGGTCAGGATCGCCTTGAAGTCGACGGCCTTGTCGTTCGTGAACTCGCGGTCGACGATCGTCGCGCCGCCGGCCTTCGCGGCCTTCTCGAACTGGTCGGCGAGACCCTGGCCGTAGGCCGTGCGGTCGTCGACGATCGCGATCTTCTTCATGCCGAGATCCTTCGACGCGAACGTACCGGCCACCGAGCCCTGCTGCGTGTCGGACGTCATCATGCGGAAGGTCGTCTTGTAACCCTGCTGCGTGTATTCCGGCGCCGTCGCCATCGCGATTTCCGGAATGCCCGCGTTCGCGTAGATGCGCGAAGCCGGGATCGTCGTGCCCGAGTTGAAGTGGCCGAGCATGCCCTTGATGCCGTCGTCGACGAGCTTCTGCGCGACCGTCGTGCCCGTGCGCGGGTCGGCCTGGTCGTCCTGCGTGCTGAGCACGAACTTCACCGGCTTGCCGCCGATCTTCGGGTTCGTCGCGTTGAAGTCTTCCAGCGCGAGCACGATCCCGTTCTGCATATCCTTGCCGTAGTGCGCCTGCGCGCCCGTCATCGGCCCTGCGTAACCGATCTTCACGTCATCCGCATGGGCCGTCCCCGCCAGCGACATGACGGCGACAAACGTCGCGCCTGCCAGCTTTTTCATCGTGTGTTGCATAGCATCTCCTTGGTACCAGGGTAAATGGAGCGGCTTCGGGATCGCCTAGCCGCTTCCTTTGTTTGATCCGAACGGCAAGGATGATCAGCCGATCGTCATCAAATTCGCATTGCCGCCCGCCGCGGCCGTATTCACGCTGACCGAGCGCTCGGTCAGCAGCCGCTCGAGCGCGTAGTCTTCCGCGTCGCCGTTCTCGAACGCGCCCACCGACACGCCCTGCACCGACACGATCGGGCCCGGCCGCTGCGCGACGTCCTTCACGAGCGTCTGCAGTTCGTCGCTGTCGCCTTCGAACAGCACCGCGTCGAACGCCGCATCGGCCTGCTTGCGCACGGCCGCATGCGCCTTCAGCGACGCCGGCAGCGCGGCGACGAGCGCCTCGCCGGCCGCGCCGGCGAACAACGCGCGATTGCCCGTCGCCAGCACCGCCGCGAACTGCGCGCGCGCGCCGCCCGGCGTCGCCGCGACACACAGCACCGTGCCGCGCGGGCCGAGTGTATACGTGTTTCGCTCGCCCGTCGGGCCGGTCAGCACCGCGGTCGCACCGGCCGGCACCTGTGCGAGATAACCGTCGCAACGCGCGGCCAGCGCCGGTTCGCGCTGCTCGATCAGCCAGTCGCGCAGCGTCGTGAGCGCCGCCGCCGGGTTGCCGCGCGCGTCGCCTTCGACCGCGCCGTCCGCCATCAGCGCCTGCGCGAGCGAGCGCGGCAGGCCCGGCGGACGCGTCGCGAGCAGGCGCTGCAGGTACAGCGCGCCGCCGGCCTTCGGGCCCGTGCCCGACAGCCCTTCGCCGCCGAACGGCTGCACGCCGACCACCGCGCCGATCACGTTGCGGTTCACGTAGATGTTGCCGACGTGCGCGTTCGAGATCACGTGCGCGATCGTCTCGTCGATCCGCGTGTGGATGCCGAGCGTCAGGCCGTAACCGGTCGCGCGGATCTGCTCGAGCAGCTTGTCGAGCTGGCTGCGGCGATAGCGCACGACGTGCAGCACGGGGCCGAACACTTCACGCTTGAGCTCGTCGATGCTGCCGATCTCGATCAGCGTCGGCGGCACGAACGTGCCGTTCGCGCAAGCATCGGGCGCCGGCAGTTGCGTGACAGCGTGGCCCTTGTCCTTCATCGCCGCGACGTGCGTGTCGATCGTCTGCTTCGCTTCGCCGTCGATCACCGGGCCGACGTCCGTCGACAGCCGGTCGGGGTTGCCGAGCGCCAGCTCGTGCATCGCGCCCTTCAGCATCGTCAGCGTGCGGTCCGCGACATCGTCCTGCAGACACAGAACGCGCAGCGCCGAGCATCGTTGACCGGCCGAGTCGAACGACGACTGCATCACGTCCGCGACGACCTGCTCCGCGAGCGCCGACGAGTCGACGATCATCGCGTTCTGGCCGCCCGTTTCCGCGATCAGCGGGATCGGCTTGCCGTCCGGGTCGAGGCGAGCGGCGAGCGTCTTGTTGATCAGGCGCGCGACTTCGGTCGAGCCCGTGAACATCACCGCGCGCGTGCGCGGATCGGCGACCAGTGCCGCGCCGACGGTTTCGCCGTCGCCCGGCAGCAATTGCACCGCGCCGGCCGGCACGCCGGCCTCGCGCAGCAGGCGCACGGCTTGCGCGGCGATCAGCGGCGTCTGTTCGGCCGGCTTCGCGAGCACCGTGTTGCCGGCTGCGAGCGCCGCTGCCACCTGGCCCATGAAGATCGCCAGCGGGAAATTCCACGGGCTGATACAGACTACCGGCCCAAGCGGACGGTGCGTGTCGTTCGAGAATTCGTCGCGGATCTGCGCGGCGTAGTAGCGCAGGAAGTCGACCGCTTCGCGGATCTCGGCGATCGCGTTCGGCAGCGACTTGCCGGCTTCGCGCACGATCAGGCCCATCAGCGTGTGCATCTGCGCTTCGAGCAGGTCGGCTGCACGCACCAGGCAATCGGCGCGCGCGTCGACCGGCGTCGCCTGCCAGATCGGCGCGGCGGCCACCGCGTGCGCGAGCGCCGCACTCACGTGTTCGGCCGTCGCTTCGCTGACCGTGCCGACCGTGTCGCGCTGGTCGGCCGGGTTGCGTACGTCGCGGGCCGGTGCGTCGGCGAGCGCGTCGTCGGCGAGCATCGGCGCCGCGCGCCACGGGAAATGCGCGCTCGCGAGCAGCGCGGACGACAGCGACGCGAGACGGTGTTCGTTCGACAGGTCGAGCCCCATCGAGTTGGGACGCTCGTCGCCGTACAGGTTGCGCGGCAACGGGATCTTCGCGTGCGGCGCGCCGAGCGGCACGATCTTCGCCGCTTCGTCGGCCGGATCTGCGACCAGTTCCTTCACCGACACGGTTTTATCGGCGATGCGGTTCACGAACGACGTGTTCGCGCCGTTTTCGAGCAGGCGGCGCACCAGGTACGCGAGCAGCGTCTCGTGCGTGCCGACCGGCGCGTAGACGCGGCACGGACGGTTCAGCTTGTCGCGGCCCGTGACTTCCTCGTACAGCGGCTCGCCCATCCCGTGCAGGCACTGGAATTCGTACTGGCCCGGGTAGTAGTTCTGGCCCGCGAGCTGGTAGATCGCGGCCAGCGTGTAAGCGTTGTGCGTCGCGAACTGCGGGTAGACGGCGTCCGGCGCCGCAAGCAGCTTCTTCGCGCACGCGAGGTACGACACGTCCGTGTAGATCTTGCGCGTGTAGACCGGATAGCCTTCGAGGCCGTCGACCTGTGCACGCTTGATCTCGGAATCCCAGTACGCCCCCTTCACGAGGCGGATCATCAGGCGGTGACGGCTGCGGCGCGCGAGATCGATCAGGTAATCGATCACGAACGGGCAGCGCTTCTGGTAGCCCTGCACGACGAAGCCGATGCCGTTCCAGCCCGCGAGATCCGGATCGAAGCACAGTGCCTCGAGCAGGTCGAGCGACAGTTCGAGGCGGTCGGCTTCTTCCGCGTCGATGTTCAGGCCGATGTCGTAGCGGCGCGCAAGCAGCGCGAGCAAGCGCACGCGCGGCAGCAGCTCGCTCATCGTGCGGTCCTGCTGCGAGCGCGAGTAGCGCGCATGCAGTGCCGACAGCTTGATCGAGATGCCCGGGCCTTCATAGATGCCGCGGCCGCCGGCCGCCTTGCCGATCGCGTGGATCGCCTGTTCGTACGATGCGTAATAGCGCTGCGCGTCCTCTTCGGTCGTCGCCGCTTCGCCGAGCATGTCATACGAGTAGCGGAAGCCGCGCGCTTCGTACTTGCGGCTGTTGGCCAGCGCTTCGGAGATCGTTTCGCCGGTGACGAACTGCTCGCCCATCAGGCGCATCGCCATGTCGACGCCCTTGCGGATCAGCGGCTCACCGCCGCGGCCGATCAGGCGCGTGAGCGCCGACGACAGCCCCGCTTCGCTGTTGGTCGTCACGAGCTTGCCGGTGATCATCAGCCCCCAGGTCGCCGCGTTCACGAACAGCGACGGCGCGTGGCCGACGTGCGAGCGCCAGTCGCCCTTGCTGATCTTGTCGCGGATCAGCGCATCGCGGGTCGCGCGGTCGGGAATACGCAGCAGCGCTTCGGCGAGGCACATCAGCGCGACGCCTTCCTGGCTCGACAGCGAGAATTCGTGGATCAGCCCTTCGACGCCGCCACCCGAGCTCTTCTCGCGCAGCGCTTCGACGAGCTTCGTCGCGAGCGCCTGCGCGTCCGCCTGCAGGTTCGCGGGCAGGCGCGCCTGGCCGAGCAGGAACGGCACGCATTCCGGCTCGGGGCGGCGATACGCGGCCGTGATCGCCGCGCGCAGCACCGATTGCGGCTGCACGTTCTGCGCGAACTCGAGGAACGGATGCGGCGAGTTGTCGTCGTCGCTGTCCGCAGCCTGACCGTCGGCGAGCTCCGTGACGCCGCTGTGGCCCGACAGCTCGGGCGGCAACTGGCCGTGCTCGATCCGCTCGAGATACGCGAAGATCGCCTGCTTGATCAGCCAGTGGGGAGTGCGCTCGAGACGCGCGGCGGCGTCCTTGAGGCGCGAGCGGAGAAGGTCGTCGACTTTGACGCCGAGAGTCGTGCTTGCCATGGTGGGTTCGTGCGCCGGTGCGAGCCCGGCAATGTGGTGTGAGAGGATGCGCGAAATCCTACGGCACGCAATAAAAAGGTGCAACCAAATTGAGAGGCAGGTTGCACCCTTTGGTTAGTCAATATAATCAGCCACTTAGCAGGTTGCAACCTAGGGGTTGCCCGTGGTCCGGGGATCGGTGTTTTCCCTGATCGGGCCGATTCGACATGCGCGTGCAACCTCCGGCGGGTACGGAAGCGGACGAAACCGGGTTGCACTGGGTATGACGGCGAGCGTGCCGCCAGGGTATGAGCGCACGACGAGAGACAGTTCGAAGGTGCCCGGCGCCCCGGGCTTCAACGCGGCAGCGCGCCGCGCGACGGCTGCGCGCTCGCCGCTCAGATATCCAGCGGATCGACCTCGACGCTCCACCGCAGCACGCCCTTCAGCGCGCGCAGCTCCAGCAGCCATGCGCGCAACGCATGCTGCAGCGCCGCCCGCGACGCGCTTTCGAGCAGCAACTGCGCGCGATGGACGTTCGCGACCTTGACGATGGTCATCGGCACCGCGTCGTACACGGTCACGCGATCGGCGCCCGGCAGCCCCGGCAATGCGGCCGCGGCCTGCAGCAGGAACGCGAGCGCCGCGTCGAGCGTGCGCCCTTCGGCGCGCAGCAGCGCCTGGTAGACGAACGGCGGCAGGTGCGCGTCGCGGCGCTCGCCGAGCGTCGAATTCGCGAAGCCGACGTAATCCTGCCGCCCGAGCGCGTGGTACAGCGCGTGACGCGGGTAGCGCGTCTGCACCAGCACCTCGCCCGGCAGCCCGGCGCGGCCCGCGCGGCCGCTCACCTGCATCAACTGCGCGAACAGCCGCTCGCTCGCGCGGAAGTCGTGCGAGAACAGCGCGGTGTCGGCGTTGAGCACGCCGACGAGCGACACGCGCTGGAAGTCGTGCCCCTTTGCAATCATCTGCGTGCCGACGAGGATGTCGACCTCGCCCGCGTGCACGTCGGAAAAGAGCGCCTGCGCGCTGCCCTTGCGGCGCGTGCTGTCCGCGTCGATCCGCAGCACGCGCGCGCCGGGCACAGCCTCGGCGAGCGCCTCCTCGATGCGCTGCGTGCCGCGCCCGAGCGGCGCGATGTCGACGTTCCCGCACTCGGGGCACGACCGCGGAATGCGCGCTTCCCAACCGCAGTGATGGCAGCGCAGCGCATGCTCGGGCTTGTGCAGCACGACATACGCGCTGCAGCGCGGGCAGCCCGCGACCCAGCCGCAGGCGTCGCACGCGAGCTGCGGCGCGTAGCCGCGCCGGTTCAGGAACACGAGGCTCTGTTCGCCGCGCTCGAGCCGCGCCTTCAGCGCCGCGACGAGCGGCCCCGACAGCCCGCCCAGCGACGCGCGCCCGCGCCGCCGCTCTTCTTCGAGATCGATCAGCCGCACGGTCGGCAGCGTTGCGTCGGCCACCGCGCGGCGCGACAGCGTGAGCCGTGTGTAGCGGCCCTGCTCGGCCTGCCACCAGCTTTCGAGCGACGGCGTCGCCGAGCCGAGCACGATCGTGATGCCGAGCTGCTTCGCGCGCCACACGGCGAGATCGCGCGCCGAATAGCGCAGCCCTTCCTGCTGCTTGTACGCGGGCTCGTGCTCCTCGTCGACGACGATCAGCGCAAGCGTCGGCATCGACGCGAGCACCGCGAGGCGCGTGCCGAGCACGATCCGCGCGCGGCCCGTGTGCGCGGCGAGCCAGTTGCGCGCACGCTCGCCCTCGGCGAGCCCGCTGTGCAACGTTACGATCGCATCGTCGGCAAGCGCGCCCGCGAAGCGCGCGCGAAACGCAGCCTCGAACTGCGGCGTCAGGTTGATTTCAGGGACGAGCACGAGCGCCTGCGCGTCCGGCCGCCCGTCGAGCAGCGACGCCAGCGCATGCAGATAGACCTCGGTCTTGCCGCTGCCCGTGACGCCGTGCAGCAGGAACGGCGCGAAACCCTGCGCGGCGCGGATCGCGTCGAGCGCCTCGGCCTGCTGGTCGGTGAGCGCCGGCGGCACAGCTCGTCCACCGGTTGTCGACAGGTTATCCACAGCTTTGGGCACAGGCGCGTCGGCCCAGCCGATCTCCTCGACGTCGACCCAGCCGTGCGCCGCCCAGTCGTCGAGCGTCGCGGCCGCCTTCGGATGCAGCGCGCGCGCGTCGGGCAGCCCCAGCGAGCCGGTGTCGACGAGCGCCTGCGCGAGCCGCCGCAGCGCGGCCCCGCGGGCGGGCAATGCGTCGGGCAGCGCCGCGCGGCCGGCTTCCGTCGGCCGGTAGCGCACCTCCGGCGCCAGCAGCCGCCCCCAGCGCCCGGCGTCCCGCAGCGCCTGCGGCAGCGCCGGCAGCGCGACCTCGCCGCGCCCGCGCTGATAGTAGTCGGCGGCAAACGACACGAGCGCGAGCCAGTCCGCCGACAGCGGCGGCAGGTCGGCGCAGATCGCGTCGATCGCGCGCAGCCGGGACGGCGGCACATCGGTGTGAGTCGTCACTTCGCAGACGAGCCCGACGGCCTGCCGCTTGCCGAACGGCACCTGCACGAGCGTGCCGGGCACGGGTGCCGGCTGCGCATCGCAGCGGTAGTCGAACAGGGTCGCGAGCGGATGGTCGAGCGCGACGCGCAGGTAGGTGCCGTCCATCACGGCGCTCCGGCGGCGGCACGCGCCGCGTGGACGGCTTGCATCCGCGCCCGCATCGCGGCGGCGAACTTAAAGTAAAACTTCAGATTCGGCGCTAAGTTTTGGATTCGCATTAGGAATCGCCGTATACCCTGCCCAGCCTGTGGATAACTTTGTTGAGAACTCGCCGTTCAATGGCCGCAACGCACGCGGGGCCGTGCTTTCCGCTGTTTTCCGCCGCTTGCGACGGTGTCCCGCGGAGCCTTATTCCATAAGGCTGCTATTCAAATTACCAAACCATAGCGAGACAATTTGACCGATACGGGGCTCTACCGCGCTGCAACGTGGAAAATGTGTATAAGTCAAGTCTTGACAAGCAACGAATCGGCAACCGGTGCGGGGTTGCGCCCTGTTTAGTGCCAACAACGAAACGCTGTCACCCCGCGGTGCAGCATGACAGCGCTTGCGTTCAGCCGGCGGCTCCGCTACGGATTGCGCGGCTGTGGTTATGCACCTCGTCGACGAGTTCGGCGACGTGATCGGGCGACGTGAATTGCGAGATGCCGTGCCCGAGGTTGAACACGTGGCCCGGGTGGTTGCCGTAGCTGTCGAGCACTGCGCGCGCCTGCTCGCGCACCGCGGCCGGCGGCGCAAACAGGATCGTCGGATCGAGGTTGCCCTGCAGCGCGACGCGCCCCGCGA
Source organism: Burkholderia pyrrocinia (assembly GCF_018417535.1). Lineage (NCBI taxonomy): Bacteria > Pseudomonadati > Pseudomonadota > Betaproteobacteria > Burkholderiales > Burkholderiaceae > Burkholderia > Burkholderia pyrrocinia. The sequence continues at coordinate 3,035,237 of NZ_CP070977.1, forward strand.
CGCGCTCGCGCGCGGCGCCGAGGTTGACCGTCCAGTCGAGCCCGACCGCGTCGACGCCGGTCGCCGCGATCTCCTCCAGCCACAGCCCGCCGCCCTTCGTGAACGTGATCACCGGCACGCGCTCGCCGTCGTGCTCGCGCTTGAGCTGCGCGACCACGCGACGGATGTAGTCGAGCGAAAAACGCTGGTATGCGCCGTCCGCCAGCGCGCCGCCCCAAGTATCGAAGATCATCACGGCCTGTGCGCCCGCTTCGATCTGTGCGTTCAGGTACGCGGCCACCGCCTGCGCGTTCACGTCGAGAATCCGGTGCATCAGGTCGGGACGCGAATACGCCATCGACTTCACGGTGCGGAAATCGTCCGAGCCGCCGCCTTCGACCATGTAGCACGCGAGCGTCCATGGGCTGCCCGAGAAGCCGATCAGCGGCACGCGCTGGCGGCCCTGGCCGTCGGTGAGCGCGCGGCGGATCTCGCGCACGGCGCCGGTCACGTAGCCGAGCGTCGCTTCGATGTCCGGCACCGCGAGCTTCGCGACGTCGGCCTCGGTGCGCACCGGATGCGCGAACTTCGGGCCTTCTCCGACCTGGAAGTCGAGGCCGAGCCCCATCGCGTCCGGAATCGTCAGGATGTCCGAGAACAGGATCGCGGCGTCGAGCGGGAAGCGCTCGAGCGGCTGCAGCGTCACTTCGGTCGCGTAGTCGGGATGCTTCGCGAGACCGAGGAAGCTGCCGGCGCGCGCGCGCGTGGCGTTGTATTCGGGCAGGTAGCGGCCCGCCTGACGCATCAGCCAGATCGGCGTGTACTCGGTCGGCTCGCGCAGAAGCGCACGCAGGAAGGTGTCGTTGAGCAGGTTATGGGCCACGGTAGGAGCGACGATGCGAAGGCAAAGCGGCATTTTACCGGACAGTCGCCTTCAGGCTGCGCATGCCGACGCGATGGCGGCCATATGACGCGCGCGATGGCTCCGTTATGATCGGATGCTCATATCGAATGAAACGAAGGAGGAGACCGATGGAGACATTCGCCACGCTCGCGGCAGCCGCGCTGCTCTGCTGCGCCGCCGCGCACGCGCAGACCGGCGCCGGCACTTTCGTGGCCGCACCGGGCGCCGGCTCGCGGCTCGACGACGTGCTCGCGCGCGGCGCGCTGCGCGTCTGCACGACGGGCGACTACAAGCCGTATTCGTACTACCGCGCGGACGGCCGCTTCGAGGGCATCGACATCGACATGGCCGAATCGCTCGCGAAGTCGCTCGGCGTGAAGACCGACTATGTGAAGACGAGCTGGTCGAACCTGACCGGCGATTTCGTCGCGAAATGCGACATCGCGGTGGGCGGCGTATCGACGACGCTCGAGCGCCAGAAGCGCGTGTTCTTCACGCAGCCGTACGTCGTCGACGGCAAGACGCCGATCGTGCGCTGCGCGGACGCCGACAAATACCAGACCGTCGCGCAGATCGACCGGCCCGAAACACGCGTGATCGTGAACCCGGGCGGCACCAACGAACGTTTCGCGAAGCAGTACTTCACGCACGCGAACCTGACCGTCTATCCGGACAACGTAACGATCTTCAAGCAGATCCTCGCGGGCAAGGCGGACGTGATGGTGACGGATGCGTCCGAAACGCTCCTGCAGCAAAAGCTGAATCCGGGGCTGTGCTCGGTCCATCCGGACAAGCCGTTCCAGTTCGGCGAGAAGGCGTACATGGTGCCGCGCGGCGATGTCGCGTTCCAGCAGTACGTCGACCAGTGGCTGCATCTCGCGCTGTCGACCGGCGAATACCAGGCGCTTTCGGACAAGTGGCTGAAGTAGGCGGGCACGCGCGCGGCGGCCGATACGGGCACCGACCCCGTGGCCGCCGCCCGCCGAAATCGCTGCACGGCGGCGGCCTGCCTGCCGCCGTTACATATCGCGGCCGCGCCGGCGCGACCCGCAACAGGCGCGAAATCTCCCGAATCGGCCGAACGGCCGACTTCCGCGTAATCCGATCGCGTTTCAAAATCTTTCCGACGAATGAATCGTCATACGCGGTATCTGCCGCGCGGCGCACTTTCTCGCGTGTAAATCGGCAATTCATCGCGCCCGATACGCATGAAAAACGCGTCGTGCGCATGTGATGAAAACGCTGCGGAAAATATGGGTAAAAATGACCTTTTTCAGGATCCCGAAAACAGCAAAAAATCCCGGGAAGCCTTATCTGGCGGGCGTTACAACCTGAAACACTTTGTTACCGCGACGGGTCATTAATTCGCCCACAATGGCCTCAACGGTTTCAACACGGATGCGGTCTCGTGTGCCAAGTGTGAGCGGACGCGAAGCGCTGCGAGCCAGTCGGTCACGTACCGAAGCCCTTCCAAGGGGCATCCCTGTTGGAGTCGTTTCCGGCCCCCCGCCGGACTCGGTTTCATCTTTGGTCTCCTCGCGCTAACCCCGTAGCGTGTGGTTTTTAGCGGGCTAATAAGCCCGCTTTTTTTCGTCCATCGAAAACGCGACGGCCCGCAGGCCGCCACGTTTTTCTCGCCGCCGGGCCGCGTTATGCGGTCTTCTGCACGTCGAGCTTCAGTTCCTCGATCATCCGGTCGCGCATCACGAACTTCTGCACCTTGCCCGTCACCGTCATCGGCAGCTCGTCGACGAAGCGGATATAGCGCGGAATCTTGTAGTGCGCGATCTGCCCGTTGCAGAACGCGCGCACGTCGTCCTCGGTCATCTGCTCGTCCGCGCGCAGCACGATCCACGCGCACAGCTCCTCGCCGTATTTCGCATCGGGCACGCCGAAAACCTGCGCGCTCTGGATCTTCGGATGCCGAAACAGGAATTCCTCGATCTCGCGCGGATAGACGTTCTCGCCGCCGCGAATCACCATGTCCTTCAGGCGGCCGACGATGTTGCAATAGCCGTCCGCATCGAGCGTCGCGAGGTCGCCCGTATGCATCCAGCCGTCGACCAGCACCTCACGCGTCTTCGCGTCGTCGTCCCAGTAGCCGAGCATCACCGAATAGCCCTTCGTGCACAGCTCGCCCGTCGCGCCGACCGGTACGATGCCGCCGTTCGGATCGACGATCTTCACTTCCAGATGCGGCTGGATGCGTCCGACTGTCGTCGTGCGCTTCTCGAGCGGATCGTCGGTCGAGCTCTGGAACGACACGGGGCTCGTCTCCGTCATCCCGTACGCGATCGTGATCTCCGACAGGTGCATCTGCGACACGACGCGCTTCATCGTCTCGATCGGGCACGGCGAGCCGGCCATGATCCCGGTGCGCAGCGTCGACAGGTCGAATGTCGGGAACGCCGGATGATCGAGTTCCGCGATGAACATCGTCGGCACGCCGTGCAGTGCGGTGCAGCCTTCGTCGGCCACGGCCGCGAGCGTCGCGACCGGGTCGAACGCTTCGCCCGGGAACACCATCGCCGCGCCCTTCGACACGCACGCGAGCACGGCCAGCACCATCCCGAAGCAGTGGTACAGCGGCACCGGGATGCACAACGTGTCCTGCTCGCTGAAACGCATCGCCGTCGCGATCGAGCGCCCGTTGTTGACGATGTTGCGATGCGTGAGCGTCGCCCCCTTCGGGCTGCCGGTCGTGCCGCTCGTGAACTGGATGTTGATCGGGTCGTTGGCCGCGAGCGTCGCGCCGATCGCGTCGAGCAATGCGGGGTCGACGGCCTGGCGGCCGCGCGTCATCACGTCGGCGAAACGGAACATGCCGGCCGGCGCGACGTCGCCCATCGATACGACGATACGCAGGCTCGGCACGCGTGCCGCGTGCAGGTCGCCCGGTGTCGCGCTCGCGAGCTCCGGCGCGATCGTCTGCAGCATCTCGACATAGGCCGACGATTTGAAGCGCTCGGCCGCGATCACGGCCTTGCAGCCGACCTTGTTCAGCGCGTACTCGAGTTCGGCGAGCCGGTAGGCCGGATTGAGGTTGACGAGCACCGCGCCGATACGCGCGGTCGCGAACTGCGTGAGCAGCCATTCGCTGCGGTTCAGCGACCAGATGCCGACGCGATCGCCCTTCACGATCCCGAGCGCGGCGAGGCCGGCCGCGAGCACGTCGACCTCGCCTGCGAACTCGCGCCAGGTCCAGCGTACTTGCTGCTCGCGGAACACGACGGCCGGACGGTCGGGAAAGCGGCCGGCGGTATCGCGCAGGAACCGGCCGATCGTCGCGTCGGATAGCGGCACGTCGGTCACGCCGCGCACGTACGACAGTCCGTTTTCGGGCGCAATCAGCGCCCCCACGCCAAGGTCTGCTGCCATGAATGTCTCCGTCCTTTTTGTCTGATCGGCCCGCGCGCGCTTGCCGCGCCCGCCTCCGCCGCCGCAATCGCGACGGGTGGCCTCACCGCGGATGATGACGCGCTCCGTTGACGACACTCTGACATCAATTCGCGGCGGACGGATGAAATAGCACGACCGGACGAAACACCGCGGCACGCAAAGGACAGACGAAAAAAAAGCAGCCCGAAGGCTGCTTTCTTTCGCGGGATACGCGGCGCGGCTCAGTGCCGGCTGCGAATCTTCGCCAGACGCTGGATCGCCTCGAGCTGCGCCATCGCGGTCGCGAGCTCGGATTGCGCCTTCGCGAGGTCGAGGTCCGACTTCGCGTTCTGCAGCGTTTCCTCGGCGCGCTTGCGCGCTTCCTCGGCTTTCGCCGCGTCGAGGTCCTTGCCGCGGATCGCGGTATCGGCGAGCACCGTCACGGCGCCCGGCTGCACTTCGAGAATGCCGCCCGCGACGAACACGAATTCGTCGTTGCCGCCCTCGACTTCGATGCGCACCGCACCCGGACGAATCCGCGTGATCAGCGGCGTGTGGCCCGGCAGAATACCCAGCTCACCCGTTTCGCCCGGCAGCGCGACGAATTTTGCCTCGCCCGAGAAGATCTGCTCTTCCGCGCTGACGACGTCTACTTTGATGGTTGCCATATCGACTCCTGTCGACGGGAGTTAGCGCTTCAGCGCTTACTCCCGTCCCATGCACGGCGGTTGAGCGTGTTGCGGTCGGCGCGACCGGCCGTGAAGCAAATCGACAACTGCGATTCACTGCAGCGTGGCCGGATCGCGCCAGCGTGCTACCACTCAGACCTTTACTGGATCTTCTTGGCCTTTTCGAAGGCTTCGTCGATCGTGCCGACCATGTAGAACGCCTGTTCCGGCAGGTGGTCGCACTCGCCGTCGACGATCATCTTGAAGCCGCGGATCGTTTCCTTCAGCGGCACGTACTTGCCCGGCGAGCCCGTGAACACTTCAGCAACGTGGAACGGCTGCGACAGGAAACGCTGGATCTTACGTGCGCGCGCGACCGACAGCTTGTCTTCCGGCGACAGTTCGTCCATGCCCAGAATCGCGATGATGTCGCGCAGTTCCTTGTAGCGCTGCAGCGTCTGCTGAACGCGACGGGTGATCGAGTAATGCTCTTCACCGATCACGTTCGGGTCGATCTGGCGCGACGTCGAGTCGAGCGGGTCGACCGCCGGGTAGATACCCAGCGAAGCGATGTCACGCGACAGAACGACGGTTGCGTCCAGGTGGCCGAAGGTCGTAGCCGGCGACGGGTCGGTCAAGTCGTCCGCAGGGACGTACACGGCCTGGACCGACGTAATCGAGCCCTTCTTGGTCGACGTGATGCGCTCTTGCAGCTTGCCCATTTCTTCAGCCAGCGTCGGCTGATAGCCCACTGCCGACGGCATACGGCCGAGCAGTGCCGACACTTCGGTACCGGCCAGCGTGAAACGGTAGATGTTGTCGACGAAGAACAGCACGTCGAGGCCTTCGTCACGGAAGTGCTCGGCCATCGTCAGGCCGGTCAGCGCGACGCGCAGACGGTTGCCCGGCGGCTCGTTCATCTGGCCGTACACCAGCGCGACCTTGTCGAGAACGTTCGAGTCCTTCATTTCGTGGTAGAAGTCGTTCCCTTCACGGGTACGCTCGCCCACGCCCGCGAACACGGAGTAACCGCCGTGTTCCTTCGCGATGTTGTTGATGAGCTCCATCATGTTGACGGTCTTGCCCACGCCGGCACCGCCGAACAGGCCAACCTTGCCGCCCTTTGCGAACGGGCAGATCAGGTCGATGACCTTGATACCCGTTTCGAGCAGTTCGGTCGACGGCGACAGTTCGTCGAACGCCGGGGCCTTCTGGTGGATCGAGCGCGTGTTTTCGCTCACGATCGGGCCAGCCTCGTCGATCGGACGGCCGAGCACGTCCATGATCCGGCCGAGGGTCGGCTTGCCGACCGGCACCGAGATCGGCTTGCTCGTGTTCTTCACGGTCAGGCCGCGGCGCAGGCCGTCGGATGCACCCAGACAGATGGTTCGGACCACGCCGTCGCCCAGCTGCTGCTGGACTTCGAGCGTCAGTTCCGAGCCATCGAGAATAAGCGCGTCGTAGATCTTCGGCATGCTGTCGCGCGGGAATTCCACGTCGATAACGGCGCCGATGCACTGTACGATCTTGCCTTCTACCAAAGCAGCAGTACTCATCGCTTTTCCTTTAAATACCTGATTCTTTACTCGCGCAAAGGCGCAGTTGTCGTCCGGGCGCGCGCTTAAACAGCAGCTGCGCCGCCGACGATCTCCGACAGTTCTTTCGTAATCGCGGCCTGACGGCTCTTGTTGTACACGAGCTGCAGTTCGCTGATCACCGTCTTCGCGTTGTCGGACGCGGCCTTCATCGCGACCATCCGCGCCGATTGCTCGGACGCCATGTTCTCCGCGACGGCCTGGTACACCAGCGCCTCGACGTAACGCACGAGCAGTTCGTCGACGACTGCCTGCGCGTCCGGCTCGTAGATGTAGTCCCACGACGTGGCCGGCGTACCGTCATCGGCTTCGAAGTGTTCCGACGACAGCGGCAGCAACTGCTCGATCACGGCTTCCTGCTTCATCGTGTTGACGAAGCGCGTGTAAGCGATATAAACCGCCGACAGCTTGCCTTCCGAGTACAGGTCGAGCTGCGTCTTCACCGCGCCGATCAGCTTGTCCAGATGCGGGGTGTCGCCGAGGTGCACGACCTGCGACATCACCTTCGCGCCGAAGCGGTTCAGGAACCCGAGGCCCTTGCTGCCGATCGCCGTGGCTTCGACCTTCTGGCCCTTCTCTTCCAGCTCCTTGAACTTCTGCACCGTCGCACGCAGCACGTTGGTGTTCAGACCGCCGCACAGACCCTTGTCCGTCGTGACGAGGATGATGCCGGCCGTGTTCGTGCCGTCGTTCGCCACCATGAACGGGTGGCGGTACTCGGGGTTCGCGCGGCTCATGTGCGCGGCGATGGCACGGACCTTGTCCGCATACGGACGAGCGGCGCGCATGCGTTCCTGCGCGCGGCGCATCTTCGATGCGGCCACCATCTCCATCGCCTTCGTGATCTTGCGCGTGTTCTGCACGCTCTTGATCTTGCCGCGAATTTCCTTCATTCCAGCCATAGCTTGCTCCTTGACCGAAGCGGCGCGGGCGCATCAGCACCCGCGCGGCCTCAGTGTGTCACTCGCGGATCAATAGGCACCGGACTTCTTGAAGGATTCGATCGCCGAGCGCAGTGCGCCTTCGTCGTCCTTCGAGAGATCCTTGGTGTCTTCGATGCGCTTGATGAGGTCAGCGTTGCTGGTCTTCAGGCTTTCGCGCAGGCCCTTCTCGAACGGCAGCACTTGCTTCACGTCGAGGTCGTCGAGGTAGCCGTTGTTCGCGGCGTACAGCGACACGGCCAGTTCCCACACCTGCAGCGGCTGGTACTGCGGCTGCTTCAGCAGTTCCGTCACGCGGCGGCCGCGCTCGAGCTGCTTGCGGGTCGCTTCGTCGAGGTCCGATGCGAACTGCGCGAATGCAGCCAGTTCACGGTACTGCGCGAGGTCGGTACGAATACCGCCCGACAGCTTCTTCACGACCTTCGTCTGAGCGGCGCCACCGACTCGCGACACCGACACGCCGGCGTTGATTGCCGGGCGGATGCCTGCGTTGAACAGGTCGGTTTCCAGGAAGATCTGGCCGTCGGTAATCGAGATCACGTTCGTCGGAACGAATGCGGTCACGTCGCCTGCCTGCGTTTCGATGACCGGCAGTGCCGTCAGCGAACCGCTCTTGCCCTTCACTTCGCCGTTCGTGAACTTCTCGACGTACTCTTCCGACACGCGAGCCGCACGCTCCAGCAGACGCGAGTGCAGATAGAACACGTCGCCCGGGTATGCTTCACGGCCCGGCGGGCGGCGCAGCAGCAGCGAGATCTGGCGGTATGCCCAAGCCTGCTTGGTCAAGTCGTCATAAATGATCAGCGCATCCTGGCCGCGATCGCGGAAGTATTCGCCCATCGTGCAGCCGGCGTACGGTGCCAGGTACTGCATCGCGGCGGAATCCGATGCCGTGGCGGCGACGACGATCGTGTATTCCATCGCGCCCGTTTCTTCGAGCTTGCGAACCACGTTCATGATCGACGAAGCCTTCTGGCCGATCGCGACGTAGATACAGATCAGGTCCTTGCCCTTCTGGTTGATGATCGCGTCGAGCGCCACCGCGGTCTTGCCGCACTGACGGTCACCGATGATCAGCTCACGCTGGCCACGGCCGATCGGCACCATCGCGTCGATCGACTTGATGCCCGTCTGCACCGGCTGCGACACCGACTTGCGCCAGATCACGCCCGGGGCGATCTTTTCGATCGCGTCGGTCAGCTTCGCGTTGACCGGGCCCTTGCCGTCGATCGGGTTGCCGAGCGCATCGACCACACGGCCGACGAGTTCCGGACCAACCGGGACTTCCAGAATGCGGCCCGTCGTCTTGACGATGTCGCCTTCCGAGATGTGTTCGTATTCGCCGAGAATCACCGCGCCGACCGAGTCGCGCTCGAGGTTCAGCGCGAGGCCGAACGTGTTGCCCGGAAACTCGAGCATTTCGCCCTGCATCACGTCCGACAGGCCGTGGATGCGCACGATACCGTCGGTCACGGAGATCACGGTGCCCTGGTTGCGAACGTCTGCGCTCGCTTCAAGGCCCTGGATCCGGCTCTTGATCAGCTCGCTGATCTCAGAGGGATTGAGTTGCATTATTCGCTCCTGATAGTCAATTCTGTTGCGTGCCGGCGTGGCGCTCAGGCGGTCAAGGCAGCCTGCATCGATGCGAGGCGCGCGCGAACCGAGGTGTCGAGCACTTCGTCGCCGACCGTCACGCGCACGCCGCCGATCAGCGACGAATCGACTTCGACCGTCGGTTTCAGCTTGCGCTTGAACTTGCGTTCGAGGCCCGAGACGAGACTCTCGAGATCCGCGCCGTTCAGCGGGAACGCGCTCACGATCTCGGCGTCGGCTGCACCTTCACGTTCGTTCTTGAGCGCCTCGAACTGCTCGGCAATTTCCGGCAGCAGCGCGATGCGATGATTGTCGACCAGCATCTGCACGAAGTTCTTCGCTTCGGCGCCGGACGCGAGCGGCGACTTCACCGCAGCAAGCAGCAACTCGGCTACTTGCGTGCGCGTCACCTTCGGGCTCGACGCGACCGACAGCACTTCCGGCAGATGCGCAACCTGGGCCAGCTCTTGCACGAGGGTGGACCAGGCGGCGATGTCACCGCCCTCGGCCACGCGGAACAGCGCTTCTGCGTAAGGGCGGGCGATGGTTGCAAGTTCGGCCATGATCAGAGCTCGGCTTTCAGTTGATTCAGCAGTTGGGCGTGGGCCGTTTGATCGACTTCGCGCTTCAGGATCTGCTCGGCGCCCTTCACGGCCAGCGAGGCGACTTCGCCACGCAGCGTTTCACGCGCCTTCACGATTTGCTGTTCTGCTTCCGCCTTCGCCTGGGCGACGATGCGGGCGGCTTCAGCCTGGGCGTTGGCCTTGATTTCCTCGGCGACCGCCTGGGCACGCTTTTCAGCGTCGGCGATGCGCTGCTGGCCGTCGTTGCGGGCCTGCGCGAGTTCCTGGTCCACGCGCTTGTGCGCTGCGTCGAGTTCCGCCTTGCCCTTTTCCGCGGCGGCGAGGCCGTCGGCGATCTTCTTCGAACGTTCGTCGAGGGCGTTGATCAACGGCGGCCACACGAACTTCATCGTGAACCACGCGAGGACCAGGAACACGACCATTTGCGCAAACAGAGTTGCGTTGAGATTCACGGTGTTTCCTTATCTGCTATTCCGGAAAAATGAAACGGTAAGGCGCTCATCGAGTTGCATTCGATCAGCGCCCCAAGTCTCCGTTCCGCCCTGCGCCGGCTTGCGCCGGACGCATATTTCCGAGGAACCTTAGCCTGCGACGAGCTTCGACAGGAGCGGGTTCGCGAACGCGAACAGCATTGCGACACCCACGCCGATCAGGAATGCAGCGTCGATCAGGCCAGCCAGCAGGAACATCTTCGTTTGCAGCGGGTTGATGAGTTCCGGCTGACGTGCGCAGGCTTCGATGTACTTGCCACCCATCAGCGCGATACCGATACAGGCGCCGATTGCACCCAGGCCGATGATGATGCCGATACCGATGGCGGTCAGACCCTGGATGTTGGCGATGTAAGCTTGCATGATCACTCCTTTGTGAAAAGACTTGGAACTGAGATTTAAAAAACTAAAACGAAGACTCTTTCTTGCACGCCGCGCTTAGTGCTTGTCGTGCGCCTGGCCGAGATACACCAGCGTCAGCATCATGAAAATGAATGCCTGCAACAGAACAATCAGGATGTGGAAGATTGCCCAGACGCTACCCGCGATCACGTGACCAACGAAGCCGAGGAACGTTGCGTCGCCACCGAAGCTCCACATGCTGCCGAGCAGGGCGATCAACAGGAACAACAGCTCACCCGCGTACATGTTGCCGAACAGCCGCATACCGAGGGAGACGGTCTTCGCGAGGTATTCGACGATGTTGAGCGCGAGGTTCGGGATCCACAGCAGCGGGTGGGCGCCGAACGGGGCCGACAGCAGCTCATGCACAAAGCCGCCCGCGCCCTTGATCTTGATGCTGTAGTAGATCATCAGGACGAACACGCCGAGCGCGATGCCGAGCGTGCCGTTCAGGTCGGCCGTCGGGACGATGCGATGGTGGGAAATCATGTCCGACAGACCGAGCAGGCCGATCACGCGGCCCGGCAGGTCGACCGGGAGGAAGTCGAGGGAGTTCATCAGCGCGACCCACACGAACACCGTGAGGGCGAGCGGAGCGATGAAGGTACGATTGCCGTGGACGATGGCCTTCGACTGGTCTTCGACCATTTCGACGAGCATCTCGATGGCGCACTGGAAACGGCCCGGCACGCCCGACGTCGCCTTGCGGGCGGCCAGACGCAGCACGAGGATCGTCACGATGCCGCAGACGATCGACCAGAACAGCGTGTCGAGATTCCAGACGTGGATGTCGAAAATCGACGTCTGATGCGAGGTGGAGAAATTCTGCAAGTGGTGCGCAATGTACTCGGACGGATCCGGACCGCGCGTGCCTTCGCTAGCTGCCATATCGTTAATGCCACCCAAATTGTCGAAAATCGTTTTGCCTGTTCCGCAACACGCTATTGCGGGAACGGGCCGGTGCGGTTCGTTGTCGAAACCGCACGCTGCTTGTTGCTTACCGCCAGGCCAGCGCGATCCAGTACGTCTTCAGCACGACGAGGTACGTGAGGAGGAACGGCACCCAGTGCACGCCGGCCCAGCCGAACGCCACTGCTGCGAACATCCCGATCGTCAGGCCGAGCTTCAGGGCTTCGCCCATCACCCAGCTCATCACGGTGGCCGAGCCACCTGCCTTCAGTCGTGCCACGAACAACGCACTTGGCACCCAGCCAATCGCTCCGCCCAGAAACGCGGATTGCGCAGCGGCGCCCGGCGACTTCGAAAACAGCCACCACGCCAGCGTTGCAACCAGGGACAAGGCCACTTGCGCGAACACCACCTTGTAGGGGGTCACGCGCGAGGGCTTGCTCACGTCCGGACCGAACAGCCTCTCGGCCTCAGCCCGTGTGAGCGGAACGATGTTGTTATCTTGCTGCTCGACATCCCAGTCATCGTCGAATTCGCGCCGCTCGCCGGCCGCTGAAGCGGTGCGTTGCGTGCGCTGATCGTCGTGCCTGTCGTCCGGCGCCTGACCCGCCATCGCAATCTTCCGCAAAATCCTTGAACCCGGCCCCAAGCTTTCTGAAAGCTTTCAGGGGTGCCTAGCTAACAAATCCGGGCGATTGTAAGCGATAGTTGCAAGTGATTCAAGGCTTTAGACGCGACAAAAACCTGCATAAAACGACGCCTCATCATGTGAAAAAACACCCGATTCGACGACGTACGATGACAGTTGTAAGGTCGGTTTTTGGCACCGGTATTTCTTGCCCGAAAAATGTCCGGTGACGGTGGATGGCTTGGAAACGAAGCCCGACGCGGGCTCGAACGGAGCGGCACGATCGCCGCCGAAAATTCGCTGTGATGCAGTCACCTGGAACAGTTCGACGCGACGCCCCGGAACAAGCGAAACGCCGAGACCGGTCGGCCGCGCCCGATGCGCGAAATTCGATCGGATGCTCGCGCATCGAATCATCCAATCAGTTGTCGCATCACCACAGACGATCGACTGTGGATCGCCACACTTATCAACAGCCCCGCACCATCGCGAACGCTGTGCGCCCTCCCCGCCACTCGAACGGTGCGCCTGTGCCACACGCACCCGCATCGCTCAACCGTGCACGAGCAGCCACGCGCCGAGTGCTGCGCTCACGAGCGCGAACGGAATCGAGACCAGGTGGAACGGCAGCCACATGCGCGGCTCCTTCGCGAGACGCACCGCGATCAGGTTCGCGAGCGAACCGATCGCGAAGCCGAAGCCGCCGACCGATACGCCGAACGCGAGCGCGCGCCAGTCGTGTGTGAATTCCGACAGCAGGATCGCGGCCGGCACGTTGCTGATCCCCTGCGACAGGACGGCGCCGGCCGAAAATACGCGCAGCGGCGAATCGAGATGCGCGCGCGCGATCGCGTCGTGCACGACGGGCAGCGCAGCCGCGCTGCGCAACACCACGAACATCAGCACGAAGATCAGCAGCAGCAGCCAGTCGATCTTCAGGACTGCGTCACGTTTTACGACGAACAGCACGATCGAGACAGCAACCAGGCCGGGCAGCGGATGGTGCGCATCGGCGAGCAGCACGAATGCCGCGAACAGCACCGCTGCAATCAGTGCGTGCATGCGCTGCACGGGAAATGCGACGACGTCGCCGGACAGGTCGAGCGGTTTCGCGCGAAACGCGCACGCGGTCAGCGCGAGCAACAGCGCCATCAGCGCGAGCGCAAGCGGCCCGAGCGTGACCACGAAGCGGCCGAACGACACACCGCTCAATTGCCACAGGAAAAGATTCTGGGGATTGCCGAGCGGCGTCGCGACGGACCCCGCGTTGACTGCCAATGCAACGACGATCACGAGCCGCCGGAACGGCAGCGGCGTCAGCGCTCGCAGCGACACCATCAACGGCACGACGACGAACAGCGCGACGTCGTTGGTCAGCCACATCGACAGCGCCGCGGCGAACACGACGAGCAGCATCGCGAGCCCGCGTTCGGAATGCACATGATGCACGATGCGGTGCGCGAGCCACATCAGACAGCCGGACAACTCGAGTGCCTTGGTCAGCATCAGCAGGCCCGCGAGCGTCGCGACCGTCTGCCAGTCGACACGACCGGCGAGTACGGAAAATGGTTGCGGACGCACCCATAGCAGCACGATCAGGCCAAGCGCAAGCACCGAAAGTACAGGTTCCTGCGCAAGCCATCCGAGCCACCGGCGCGGCGCCGGTGCGCCCGTCTCCTCGATCATCCGCTCGTTACTCTTCGGTCGCTACGTTGCCGCGCAGCCGCACAAGAATGCCCTCGAGTGCATCGAGGTTGCCGAAGTCGATCATCACCTGCCCTCGCCCGCGGCGGCCGAGCTTGATCTTCACCGTCGACGCGAGCAGGTCGGACAACTCCTCCTCGAGACGGCGCGTGTCGCGGCCGCCGTCGTCCTTTGCGCGCGCCTTCACGGCCGGCGCTTCCTTCGTCGTGTGCGCAACAAGCTTTTCGGTCTCGCGCACCGACATGCGCTTGTTGACGACCTGATGGGCGAGCGTGATCTGCGTGGCCGCGTCGACGGCGAGCAGCGCGCGCGCGTGCCCCATGTCGAGATCGCCGGCCAACAGCATCGTCTGCACCGGCGATGCGAGGTTCAGCAGGCGCAGCAGGTTCGACACCGCACTGCGCGAACGGCCGACCGATTCGGCCGCCTGTTCGTGCGTGAAACCGAACTCGTCGAGCAGGCGCTGGATGCCATGCGCCTCTTCAAGCGGGTTCAGATCCTCGCGCTGGATGTTCTCGATCAGCGCCATCGCGGCGGCAGCCTGATCGGACACATCCTTCACGAGCACCGGCACTTCGTCGAGGCCGGCCAGGCGCGCCGCGCGGAAACGCCGCTCGCCCGCGATGATCTCGTATTTGTCTGATGAAATAGGCCGTACCAGGATCGGCTGCATCACGCCCTGCGCGCGGATGCTCGCCGCGAGCTCCTGCAGGCTGCCTTCGTCCATCCGCGTCCGCGGCTGGTACTTGCCGGCCTGCAGCTTGCCAAGCGCGAGCGTGTTCGGCGCCCCTTCGATCTTCACCGCTTCGGTGATATCGGCGCTGCCGCCGAGCAGCGCTTCGAGGCCACGTCCCAAGCCCTTCTTCTTTGGTACCGCACTCATGTCTTTCTTCCTCGCTTCGCTCATGTCCGGATCACGACACCTCGAACGCGCGGACGCGTTCGATCATCTCGGCACCGAACTGGAGATACGCTTGCGCACCGCGCGAGCTGCGGTCGAACACGACGCCCGGCAGCCCGTAACTCGGCGCTTCCGCCAGGCGCACGTTACGCGGAATCACCACGTCGAACACCTTGTCGCCGAAGTGCGCTTTCAGTTGATCGGAAACTTGCTGCTGCAGCGTGATGCGCGGATCGAACATCACGCGCAGCAAGCCGATGATCTTCAGGTCGCGGTTCATGTTCGCGTGAACCTGCTTGATCGTATTGACGAGGTCCGACAACCCCTCCAGGGCGAAGTACTCGCATTGCATCGGGATCACGACGCCATGCGCCGCGCACAGCCCGTTCAGCGTCAGCAGCGACAGCGTCGGCGGGCAATCGATCAGCACGAAGTCGTAGTCGTCGGCCACGTGCTCGAGCGCGGCCTTCAGCCGGCGCTCGCGGTTGTCGATGCTGATCAGTTCGATCTCGGCACCGGACAGCTCGCGGTTCGCGGGCAGCACGTCGTAGGTGACGCCTTCCGGACGCACGCGTGCGTCGGTCACCGACACGCCGTCGACCAGCACCTCGTACACGGTCGCTTCGCACGCGGCCTTGTCGATCCCGCTGCCCATCGTCGCGTTGCCCTGCGGGTCGAGATCGATCAACAGGACTCGTTGCTCCTGCGCGGCAAGACTTGCGGCGAGATTGACCGATGTCGTCGTCTTGCCGACGCCCCCCTTCTGGTTCGCAACGCAGAAGATCTTTGCCATCGTTGGTGTGTTCCCTTTACCTTCAAACAAACGGCGCAACCGCGCGCCTTCAATTCGCCTCGTCGACGGCCACTTCGATCAGATGCCTTTCGGCATCGAGCATCGGCACCGCCAGCCGCATCGTCTGCTTCACGCGGCTGCCTTCCGGCAACCGTGCAATCTCGTCATCCGGATGTACGCCCTTCATTGCCCAGATCGATCCGCCCGGCGCGACCAGATGTCGAGCAAGTTTAACGAAGTCGGACAGATCAGCGAAGGCGCGGGATACGATCATGTCGAATTTTTCCGGCACTTCGACGCCCGGCTGCAGCGATTCAACCC
This sequence comes from Burkholderia pyrrocinia, assembly GCF_018417535.1. Classification (NCBI taxonomy): domain Bacteria; kingdom Pseudomonadati; phylum Pseudomonadota; class Betaproteobacteria; order Burkholderiales; family Burkholderiaceae; genus Burkholderia; species Burkholderia pyrrocinia. Next base: position 3,051,028 of record NZ_CP070977.1, read on the forward strand.
GGCCGGTGACCACCGACAGGTTCGCGAGCTTCAGCTCCGCGCGCATCTGCGTCTGGAATGCAGACTTCTTCTGCACGATATCGTTCAGCGTGACGTGCCAATCCGGCTCGACGATCGCCAGCACGATACCGGGCAACCCGCCGCCCGAGCCGACGTCGAGCACACGGGCCGACGCGCGGCCACGCAGATGCGGGACGATGGAAAGCGAATCGAGAATGTGCTGAATCAGCATCTGCTTCGGGTCGCGGATCGCGGTCAGGTTGTAGACCGCGTTCCACTTGCCGAGCAGCGCGACATAGTCGAGCAACTGGTTGCGTTGTGCATCCGTCAGCGCGAGGTCGAGCGCCATCGTGCCGTCGACGAGCATCCGTTCCAGTACGTCCCGATTAACCGCCGGCGCGCGACGCGCCGTCATTGTTGCGTCGGGACGGCGCCGTCCCCCTGCTCCGCTGCCTCTGCGGCAGTGCCATTACGGCGGCCCAGACCGCGGCGCTTCAGGTGCACCATCAGCAGCGAGATCGCTGCCGGCGTGATGCCCGAAATGCGTGATGCCTGCCCGATCGTTTCCGGCCGGAACTCGTTGAGCTTCTGGCTCACCTCGAACGACAGGCCGCGAACTTCGCGGTAATCGATACCGTCCGGCAAACGCGTGTTCTCGTTCGCGTCGTTGCGTTCGATCTCGGATGCCTGGCGCTCGATATAGCCCTGATACTTGATGCCGATCTCGACCTGCTCCTTGATCTGCTCGAGCAGCACCGGATCGTCGGCCAGCGGCTCGGCCGGGCCGCATTCGCCGCCTTTCAGGCCGCACACGCCGTCATAGCTGACGCCCGGACGGCGCAGCAGCTCGGCGAGGCTGTATTCGTGATCGATCGCCTTGCCGAGCAGCGCGGTCGCCTCTTCCGGCGGCAGCGTCTTCGGCGTGACCCACGTCGACTTCAGGCGTTCGGTTTCACGTGAAACAGCGTCGCGTTTCCGGCTGAATGCGTCCCAGCGCACGTCGTCGACGAGCCCCAGTTCACGGCCGATCTCGGTCAGGCGCATATCGGCGTTGTCTTCCCGCAGGCTCAGGCGATACTCGGCGCGGCTCGTGAACATCCGGTACGGCTCGGCCACTCCGCGCGTCACGAGATCGTCGACCAGCACGCCAAGGTATGCCTGGTCGCGGCGCGGGCACCATGCGTCCTGCTCCTGCACGTAGCGGCCCGCATTGAGACCGGCCAACAGGCCTTGCGCGGCCGCTTCTTCATAGCCGGTCGTGCCGTTGATCTGGCCCGCAAAGAACAACCCGTTGATCGCCTTCGTCTCGAGCGACGCCTTCAGCGCGCGCGGGTCGAAGTAGTCGTACTCGATCGCGTAGCCGGGGCGCAGGATATGCGCGTTCTCGAGGCCGCGCATCGAATGCACGAGCTCGAGCTGGACGTCGAACGGCAGGCTCGTCGAGATCCCGTTCGGATAGAACTCGTTGGTCGTCAGCCCTTCCGGCTCGAGGAAGATCTGGTGCGATTCCTTCGATGCGAACCGGTGGATCTTGTCCTCGATCGACGGACAATAGCGCGGCCCGACACCTTCGATCACGCCTGTATACATAGGCGAACGGTCGAGACCGCCGCGAATGATGTCGTGCGTGCGCTCGTTCGTGTGCGTAACCCAGCACGGCAACTGCTGCGGATGCTGCTCCGCGCGGCCCAGGAACGAGAACACGGGGACCGGATCGAGGTCGCCCGGCTGCTCGTCCAGCTTCGAGAAGTCGATCGTACGGCCGTCGATACGCGGCGGCGTACCGGTCTTCAGGCGGCCCTGCGGCAGCTTCAGTTCCTTCAGGCGCGACGACAGCGACACGGCCGCCGGATCGCCCGCGCGACCGCCCGTGTAGTTGTTCAGGCCGACGTGGATCTTGCCGTCGAGGAACGTACCGGCCGTCAGCACGACTGCACGCGCACGGAAGCGGATGCCGATCTGCGTGACGGCGCCCACCACATGGTCGCCTTCGACCATCAGATCGTCGACGGCCTGCTGGAACAGCCACAGGTTCGGCTGGTTCTCGAGCCGGTGGCGGATCGCGGCCTTGTACAGGATGCGGTCAGCCTGCGCACGCGTCGCACGCACGGCCGGGCCCTTCGACGAATTGAGGATCCGGAACTGAATACCGCTCTCGTCCGTCGCGGCGGCCATTGCGCCGCCCAGTGCGTCGACTTCCTTGACCAGATGGCCCTTGCCAATGCCGCCGATCGACGGATTGCAGCTCATCTGCCCGAGCGTTTCGATGTTGTGGGTCAGCAGCAGTGTCTTCGCGCCCATACGGGCGGACGCCAGCGCGGCCTCCGTGCCGGCGTGACCGCCACCGACGACGATGACGTCAAATTCTGTGGGAAAAAGCATGGTGGATTCCGGACGCAGGACTGCGCACGAACCTATCAGAGAAATGTATGGGCCGAATTATAGCGGGTTCGCTTTTCACCCGAAGACCGTCCGAATGGTAGGGTCCGTTCATTTCATCGCCTTTTCGACTCCGGATGGATGAATCCGTGGTGTCGAGCCAGCTCCAGCAATGCTCCGGGCCGGGTCGCCGCACATCGTTGTGCCTGTGAAAAAAACCGACCGCCGGGAAAATAGCCGGCGGAACAGGCGAGAATCGACACCTGTGGTCGGCGCAACAGCCGGGACGCAGCACTCTGCGCCCCGCCTCCTCACAGACTTTCCGGATGTTCGCCCGACACTTATCCCCCGAGATTCGGCACATCGCCAGCCTGTGCAGAGTTCCATGCGCCGGGAATCCAGTCTGTGGCGCACGCTGCCGTCGACGACCGAGCAAGACGCAGGTTGGTCACCCGCTCTGTGGACACCTTATCCACCGCCACCGCACAGAACTTCCGACTATTCTCCCTGCACTTATCCCCTGCCCTTAATCCATCGAGGCACCAGGCATCGCCCCGACCCCACAAACAAAAACGGCGTGTTTCACGTGAAACACGCCGCCCGCTTCCCGCCAACCGCCCGAACGATCAAGCCGTCTTCTTCGCCAACCCGAGGTACGTCTCAATCACGCGCGGATTCTGCGCAAGTTCGGCCGCCGGCCCTTCCAGCGCAAACTCGCCCGTCTCCAGCACATAGCCGTAGTCGGAGATCTGCAACGCAGCCCGTGCGTTCTGCTCGATCAGCAGCGTCGCAACACCCGTCCCGCGCAACGCGCTGATGATATGAAAGATCTCCTTCACGATCAGCGGCGCGAGCCCCAGGCTCGGCTCGTCGAGCATCAGCAGGTCGGGCTTGCCCATCAGTGCGCGACCAACCGCGAGCATCTGCCGTTCGCCGCCTGACAGTGTGCCGGCCGCCTGCTTGCGGCGCTCCTTCAGCCGCGGAAACAGCGTGAACACGTGATCGAGCTGGTCGAGGAAGTTCGATTCACCGGCCTGCTTGCGCCGATACGCGCCCAGCACGAGGTTGTCCTCGACCGTCATCGTGCTGAACAGCTCGCGCTTTTCCGGCACGAGGCACATCCCGCGCGCAACACGCTGCTCGACCGGCAACGCGCCGACGTCGTTGCCGCGATACACGACCGCGCCCGACGCATGCCCGGTCACCGGCAGCGCGCCCATGATCGCGTTCAGCAGCGTCGATTTGCCGGCACCGTTCGGGCCGATCACGCTGACGATCTGCCCCGCCCCGACCTTGATCGCCGCGCCGTGCAGCGCCTCCACCTTCCCGTACCGGACAGCCAGCCCGCAGACTTCGAGAATCGGCATCGTCGTGTCCGTCATCACTCCACCCCGCCCAGATACGCTTCGAGCACCGCCGGATCCTGCTGCACGTGCTGCGGCAGCCCTTCCGCGATCCGCGTGCCGAATTCCATCACCACCAGCCGGTCGGTGAGGTTCATCACGAAGTCCATGTCATGTTCCACGAGCAACACGCTCATTCCTTCCGCCTTCAACCGCCGCAGCAGGTCGGCGAGTTGCTGCTTCTCCTGGTAACGCAGCCCGGCGGCCGGTTCGTCGAGCAGCAGCAGCGTCGGGTCGCAGCACAGCGCACGCGCGATTTCAAGAATGCGCTGCTGGCCGAGCGCGAGGCTGCCCGCGTCGTCGTACATGTGCTTCTCGAGCCCGACGCGGCGGATCTGGCGCGCGGCTTCGGCCAGCAACTGCGCTTCCTCCTGTGCATTGAGCCGCGCGACGCTGCGCCAGACACCCGTATGGCCGCGCAGATGCGCGCCGATCGCGACGTTCTCGAGCACCGTCATTGCCGGCAGCAGCTTGACGTGCTGGAACGTGCGGCCGATGCCGCGGCGGACGATCTGGCGCGACGTGAGCCCGTCGATGCGCTCGCCGCGGAACGTGATCGTGCCGCCCGTCGGCTTCAGTACGCCCGTCACCAGGTTGAACGTGGTCGACTTGCCGGCGCCGTTCGGGCCGATCAGCCCGATGATCTGCCCCGCGTTCACGTCGAAGCTGACGTCGTTGACGGCCACGAGCCCGCCGAACTCCTTGCGCGCATTGTCGACGACCAGCAATGGCTCGCCGGCCGCGGGCTTCGCGCGCTGCGGCAACGGCTCGGCGTGCTCGGGCACATGCGCGCGCGGCCCGCGCGGGAACAGCCTCGCGACGAACGGCCACACGCCCTGGCGCGCGTACTGCAGCAGCAGCACCATCAGCACACCGAACACGATGATCTCGAAGTTGCCTTCCGAGCCGAGCAGCTTCGGCAGCAGCGTCTGCAGGTAGTCCTGCAGCACGGTGAGGATCGCTGCGCCGAGCACCGCGCCCCACACGTGCGACACGCCGCCGACCACGGCCATGAACAGGAATTCGATCCCGTGGTTCAGGCCGAACGGGGTCGGGTTCACCGCGCGCTGCAGGTGCGCATACAGAAAACCCGACACGGCTGCGAGCACGGCTGCGTAGACGAAGATCACGACGCGCATCCACGCGGTGTTCACGCCCATCGCCTCGGCCATCACGCCGCCGCCGCGCAGCGCGCGGATCGCGCGGCCCGGCCGGCTGTTCAGCAGGTTCTGCACCGACACGATCGCGGCCAGCACGACGGCCCAGATCAGGAAATACAGGCTGCGGCCGCTTTCGAGTTGGATGCCGAACAGGTTCAGCGCCGGAATCCCGTTGATCCCGTCGTACTTGCCGAGCAGTTCGAGGTTGCCGAACAGGTAGAACAGCGCGAGGCCCCACGCGATCGTGCCGAGCGGCAGGAAATGCCCGGAAAGCCGCATCGTGACCGCGCCGAGCACGAGCGCGACGAGCGCCGTCAGCACGACGCCGACGATCAGCGCGAGCCACGGCGACACGCCGTAGCGCGTCGTCAGGAACGCGGTCGCATACGCGCCGATGCCGACGAACGCGGCCTGCCCGAAGCTCGTCATCCCGCCGACGCCCGTCAGCAGCACGAGCCCGATCGCGACGATCGCATAGAGGCCGATGTAGTTCAGCAGCGTGATCCAGTACTCCGGCACGTGCAGCGCGCCGGGCAGCACCGGCAGCGCGAACAGCACCACGAGAAACACCCAGAAGGTCTTGTTGCGTACCATGGTCTTCATCGCGTCACTCCTCTTCCTCTTCCGCGTGCGGCGTCACGAAACTCCGCCACAGCAGCACCGGAATGATCAGCGTGAACACGATCACCTCCTTGTATGCGCTCGCCCAGAACGACGAATACGATTCGAGCACGCCGACGAGCAGCGAGCCGGCGGCCGCGAGCGGATAGCTGACGAGGCCGCCGATGATCGCGCCGACGAAGCCCTTCAGGCCGATCAGGAAACCCGAGTCGTAGTAGATCGTCGTCAGTGGGCCGACGAGGATCCCGGACAGCACGCCGAGCCCCGCCGCGAACGTGAACGCGAGCCGCCCTGCCTCGGTCGTGCCGATGCCGACGAGCTGCGCGCCGAGCCGGTTCACCGACGTCGCACGCAGCGCCTTGCCGGCGATCGTGCGGCCGAAGTACACGTAGAGCGCACCGATCAGCACGAGCGCGGTGACGACCACCAGGATGCTCTGCACCGACACCGTCATGCTGCCGATCGACAGCGACGCATCCGAGAATCCGTTGGTGCGAGAGCCTTCCGCGCCGAACATCACGAGCCCGAGGCCGACCATCGCGAAATGGACGGCGACCGACACGATCAGCAGCAGCAGCGTCGTGCCTTCGGCGATCGGCTGGTACACGAGCCGGTAGACGAACGGCCCCATCGGCACGACGATCGCGAGCGTCAGCGCGATCTGCGCGAGCATCGGCATCGGCTGCGCGGCAAAACTGCGCGTGATCGCGAACACCGCGAGCGGCAGCAGGATGTAGCGGCTGCCGAGCGTCGCGAGCGTACGGCCGAGCTGATGACGCCGTTCGCGATGCCGGATCAGGCCGCCGACTTCGAGCAGGAAGCACGCGACGCCCATCACGAACAGCAGCCAGCAGGTGGCGGGGAATTTCTGCGCCTGCAACGCCGCAAGCGTCAGCGCACCATAGGCGACGAATTCGCCCTGGGGAATGAAGATCACCCGCGTGACGGAAAACACCAGCACGAGCGCCAGCGACAGCAATGCATAAATGGCGCCGGTCGTGATGCCGTCTTGCGCGAGGATCGCCGCAATCGAGAGATCCATACGTGTCGTGTATCGAGAATGCTGCGGAGAAACGGCGACGGGAACGGCCTGGGCGGACGCACGGCAAGATCGGCGCGTCAGGCGCCACGCGGCGGGCCCCGGTGGTTCCATGCGGCAGGGCGCGGCCCGTCAGGCCCGGCGCCCTGCCAACGGCATGCACGGCGCCGTTCGCGCCGCGCACGCCGGTTTCACGTGATGCTTACTCGGCCTGCAACTTCCACTTGCCGTCGACGATCTGCACCATCACGCGCGCACGCGTATCGAAGCCGTTGTGATCGGTCGCCGTCATGTTGATCACGCCGTGCGACACCGGCAGGTCCTTCACGCTTTCGAGCGACGCGCGCAGCGCCTCGCGGAATGCCTCGGTGCCCGGCTGGCCCTTCTTCAGCGCGTCCGGAATCGCGCGCTGCAGCAGCAGCCCCGCATCCCACGCATGGCCGCCGAACGTCGCCAGCGAGCCCGCGCCGTAGGCCTTCTCATACGCGGCCTTGTAACCGAGCGCCGCCTTCTTCACCGGGTTCGAATCCGGAAGCTGGTCGGTCACGAGCACCGGGCCGGCCGGCAGGATCTCGCCTTCGCAATCCTTGCCGCACACGCGCAGGAAGTCGTTGTTCGCGACGCCGTGCGTCTGGTACACCTTGCCCTTGTAGCCGCGCTCCTTCAGCGTCTTGGCCGGCAGCGCCGCCGGCGTGCCGGAGCCGGCGATCAGCACCGCGTCGGGATTCGAGCCCAATAGCTTCAGCACCTGCCCCATCACCGACGCGTCGGTACGGTTGAAGCGCTCGTTCGACACGAGCTTCAGGCCGTTCTTCTCGGCGGCCGCGCTGAACGTCTTGTACCAGCTGTCGCCGTACGCATCGGCGAAGCCGATGAAGCCGACCGTCTTCACGCCGTGCTTCGCCATGTAGCCGGCGATCGCGTCGGCCATCAACTGGTCGTTCTGCGGCACCTTGAACATCCACGCGCGCTTCGCGTCCATCGGCGCGATGATCTGCGCGCTCGCCGCGAGCGAGATCGTCGGCGTCTTGCCCTGCGACACGGGGTCGAGCATCGCGAGCGAGTTCGGCGTGACCGACGAGCCGATGATCGCATCGACGTGGTCTTCGTCGATCAGCTTGCGCACGTTCTGCACCGCGCGGCTCGTGTCGGATGCGTCGTCGAGCACGATGTACTGCACGCTCTTGCCCGCGATTTCCTTCGGCAGCAGCGCGATCGTGTTCTTTTCCGGAATCCCGAGCGAGGCGGCCGGCCCCGTGGCCGACAGCGTCACGCCGATCTTCACCTGCGCCGACGCCGTAGCCGCCGCGCACACGAGGCCCACGGCAAGCACGGCCTCCATCCATCGATTCATCTTCATTTACGTTGTCTCCAAACGCTGCTCGAAAAATCCGCGGGTCGCTCGGGCGGCTCCCGTTCCCCAAACAAGTTAATAATTTAACTATCTCGTCTTGACGCGCCTACGCTCGTTTTCCCGTGAAGCGCCGCCACCGCGGCAGGGTCCCGACGGCGCGGCGCACGTGCAAGCGTGTGCATCGCAGCCGACACGTTCGTTCGACCGCCACGATGCGCAGCAGCAGTGTCGTCAGGATGAAGAAGGCGAAGAAATGCGGGATCGTGCGGGCGATCGATGCGTGCGCAACGATCGCCGGAAGGTGCGCCGGCCTGGCTCGGCCCGGCCACGCGCGTTGGCGGCGCAAGATCGGAAAAGCGGCGGCTCATGCCGAGACAGGTGCGAACGCAACGACCGGCGAAGGCGCCATGCCGGCGAATCGCGCAGGAACGCACGTACCGGCCGCAGGACGGCTCGGAAAGGCCGGGAAGCACCCATGCTCACCCAACGACGAACGAGCGGCGCCAGCCGCCCCTCCTGCCCCGATCCATCGTCCTGCGCTGCTCATCCAACCGTACTCCCTCTTCTGCATTCTGCTTGTAGGAGAACTGCCGACCGATTTTCCCGACCGTGCGGTCGGCGAAAGGCAAGTGTAACGGACGCGTTTCGCGCACGCCAACCGGGTAAGCCCGGACAGCGTGCAGATGACTGCGCACCGTCTGCGACCGGATGGCGGGAAAGGAAAAACGGGGGATGCGGCGAAGCACGGAAGCGGCGCGGTGCGGATGCAAGCGCGGGATACGGCAATTGCGCAGGCCCATGCACCATTGATGGAAATCCGTGCACGCAAATGAAAAAGCGCTGTTGGATTCCGTCCAACAGCGCTTTGGGGTCCGGGCACTTTGTGCCTCGATTGTCTCCTCGTTCTCCACCTGCAAATTCGTTTCGCGGTGCATCAGAACTAGAACGAATCTTAAAGAGGCTTAAGCACCACGACAACTTAGCATTTACCCCTATGGTGCATCGCCGCACGAAAATGGGGCGCCAGTCTGCCGCGCGGCACCGGCCGGGGCCCGCTGCGACGCCCTTCCGGAGTGCGCCGGATGGTGCTTCGCATCAACGTGCCGCGACGCGCGCGGCACGCGCTCAGGACGCCCTGAGCGGTTTGATCCGCGCGATCATCTCGCCGACGATGCCGCGCCGGAACGCGAGCACGCACGCGATGAAGATCAGCCCGGTGACGATCGTCGTCGATTCGCCGAGCGAATGGAACCACGCGACGCCCGTCGTCGACGCGAGCCATTCGCCGATGTCGCCGAGGCGGTCTTCCAGCGCGACGATCAGCGCCGCGCCCAGCAGCGGCCCGAACAGCGTGCCCATCCCGCCGACGAGCGTCATCAGCACGACGAGGCCCGACATCGTCCAGTACGCATCGGAGAGCGTCTCGAAGCCGAGCACGAGCACCTTCAGCGAGCCGGCCAGCCCCGCGATCCCGGCCGACAGGATAAACGCGACCAGCTTGAAGCGGTCGGTGTCGTAGCCGAGCGAGATCGCACGCGCCTCGTTCTCCTTGATCGCGACCAGCACCTGGCCGAACGGCGAATGGACGACCCGCACGATGAACGCGCACGCGGCGACCACCACCGCCAGCACGACGTAGTACAGCGCGACGTCGTTCGACAGGTCGAGCACCCCGAACAGGCGGCCGCGCGGCACGCCCTGCAGGCCGTCCTCGCCGTGCGTGAACGGCGCCTGCAGGTAGATGAAGTAGACCATCTGCGCGAACGCGAGCGTGATCATCGCGAAGTAGATGCCCTGCCGGCGGATCGCGAACAGCCCGACGACGAGCCCGAGCAGCGTCGCGGCGACGGTGCCGACGAGCACGCCGAGCTCCGGCGTGAAACCGAGCGTCTGCATCGAATAGCCGGTCGCGTAACCGGCGGTCGCGAGGAACATCGCATGGCCGAACGACAGCAGCCCCGTATAGCCGATCAGCAGGTTGAACGCGGCCGCGAACAGCGCGAACGTCAGCACCTTCATCACGAACACCGGATACGCGCCGATGAACGGCGCGGCGAACAGCGTGGCGAGCAGCACGCCGTAGAGCACTTTTCTCTGCATCATTTTTCCTTGCCGAAGAGGCCCGCCGGGCGGAACAGCAGCACGATCGCCATGATCACGAACACGACGGTGGCAGACGCTTCGGGATAGAACACGCGCGTGAAGCCCTCGATCACGCCGAGCAGCAGGCCCGTGACGATCGAGCCGAGGATCGACCCCATCCCGCCGATCACGACCACCGCGAACACGGTGATGATCATCGGCTGGCCCATCAGCGGCGACACCTGGATCACCGGCGCGGCCAGCACGCCCGCGAACGCGGCGAGCGCGACGCCGAAGCCGTAGGTGAGCGTGATCATCATCGGCACGTTCACGCCGAACGCCTCGACGAGCTTCGGGTTCTCGGTGCCCGCGCGCAGGTAGGCGCCCAGGCGCGTCTTCTCGATCACGAACCACGTCGCGAGGCACACCGCGAGCGACGCGACGACGACCCACGCGCGGTAGTTCGGCAGGAACATGAAACCGAGGTTGGTCGCGCCGGAAAGCTGCGACGGCACGTCGTACGGCTGGCCGGACGATCCGTAGATCGACCGGAACACGCCTTCGACGACCAGCGTGAGGCCGAACGTGAGCAGCAGCCCGTACAGGTGATCGAGCTTGTACAGCCAGCGCAGCATCGAGCGCTCGATCGCGATCCCGAACGCGCCGACGAGCAGCGGTGCCAGCACGAGCATTGCCCAGTACGGCAGCCCGAAGTACGACAGGCCCATCCACGCGAGCATCGCGCCCAGCATGAACAGCGCGCCGTGCGCGAAGTTGATCACGTTGAGCAGCCCGAAGATCACCGCGAGCCCGAGGCTCAGGATCGCGTAGAACGAGCCGTTGACGAGCCCGAGCAGCAACTGGCTCAGCATCGCCGGCAACGGAATGCCAAAGATTTCCATCGACTCAACCGTCAGAATGAGTTTCGTTGCGTGCGCAACCTTTCTGCATTGCGCACGCGGGCGGCGCAACGGGCACATCGCTGCAGCCGCCACCGAGCGGCGCGCCCGCGCGCGCCGCTACGTCGCGCTTACTTCCACAGCGCGCAGCGCGATTCCTGCTTGGTCGTGAACGCCTGTTCGCCCGGAATCGTCGCGAGCACCTTGTAGTAGTCCCACGGCTCCTTCGATTCCGACGGCTTCTTTACTTCCATCAGGTACATGTCGTGGATCATGCTGCCGTCCGTGCGGATGTAGCCCTTCGCGTAGAAGTCGTTGACCTTGATCTTCTTCAGCTCGGCCATCACCTTGTCGGAGTCGGTCGTGCCGGCAGCCTGGACGGCCTTCAGGTAAGTCGTCACCGACGAGTAGTCGGCCGCCTGCAGGCTCGACGGCATCTTCTTCATCTTGCCGAAGTAGCGCTGCGCCCACTGGCGCGATGCCGCGTCGCGGTTCCAGTACCAGCTGTCGGTCAGCACCAGGCCCTGGGTCGTCTCGAGGCCGAGGCTGTGCACGTCGTCGATGAACATCAGCAGCGCGGCAAGCTTCATCGATTTCGTGATGCCGAACTCCTTCGCGGCCTTGATCGCGTTGATCGTGTCGCCGCCGGCGTTTGCGAGACCGAGGATCTGCGCCTTCGACGCTTGCGCCTGCAGCAGGAACGACGAGAAATCCGACGCGGACAGCGGGTGACGCACCGTGCCGAGCACCTGGCCGCCGTTCGCCTTCACGACATCCGACGTGTTCTTCTCGAGCGCCTTGCCGAACGCGTAGTCGGCGGTCAGGAAGAACCACGACTTGCCGCCCTGCTTCACGACCGCCGAACCGGTGCCCTTCGCGAGCGCCATCGTGTCGTATGCGTAGTGGACCGTGTACGGCGTGCACTGCTCGTTGGTCAGCGTGTCGGCGCCCGCGCCGATGTTGATGTAGACCTTCTTCTTCTCGGCCGCGACGCTGTTCATCGACAGCGCGGTGGCCGAGTTCGTGCCGCCGACCAGCAGGTCGAGCCCGCCGCGGTCCATCCATTCGCGCGCCTTCGACGCGGCGATGTCGGCCTTGTTCTGGTGATCGGCATAGACGACCTCGATCGGCTTGCCGAGCACCTTGCCGCCGAAGTCGGCGACCGCCATGCGGATCGCCTCGAGGCCGCCCTGCCCGTCGATGTCCGCGTAAAGCCCCGACATGTCGGTGATGAAGCCGATCTTCACGGTATCCGCGGCCTGCGCGGCGCCGGCAGTGAACGCGGCGGTCGCGAGCGCGAGACAGGCGTGTGCGAGGGTCTTCATTTTCATTGACGTCTCCTGTTGTTCTGATGCGTTGTGGTTGTTCGAGGGCCGCCACGGCTAGCGGCAAGGGAAACGGGGCGGCGTCACACCCCGAGCAGGTCGTGCAGGGTCGGCATCTTGCTTTCCAGTTCGGCCGCACCGAAATGCTCGACGATGCGGCCGTGCTCCATCACGTAGAAGCGGTCGGCAAGCGGCGCGGCGAAGCGGAAATTCTGTTCGACCATCACGATCGTGTAGCCGCGCGCCTTCAGCGCGACGATCATCCGTGCGAGCGTCTGCACGATCACCGGCGCGAGGCCTTCGGAAATCTCGTCGAGCAGCAGCAGGTTCGCGCCGGTGCGCAGGATCCGCGCGACCGCGAGCATCTGCTGCTCGCCGCCGGACAGCCGCGTGCCCTGGCTCTGCCGGCGCGACGCGAGGTTCGGGAACATCGCGTAGATCTCGTCGAGCGACATCGCGTGCTCGCGCGGCCCGATCGGCGGCGGCAGCATCAGGTTCTCCTCGCACGACAGGCTGGAGAAGATCCCGCGCTCCTCCGGGCAGTAACCCACGCCGAAATGCGCGATGCGGTGCGTCGCGAGGCCGATCGTCTCGTTGCCCGCGACCTTGATCGACCCGTTGCGGCGGCCCGTGAGGCCCATGATCGCGCGCAGCGTCGTCGTACGGCCCGCGCCGTTGCGGCCGAGCAGCGTGACGACCTCGCCGCGATGCACCGTCAGGTCGACACCGTGCAATATGTGGGATTCCCCGTACCAGGCCTCCAGGCCCGTGATCTCCAGCGCGGGCGTAGCACTCTCGACGCCGCTCAATTCGCGTTCCTCCCGTTCGCTGTGCTTCATGCGTGCGCCCCTGCGAGCGCCGCATCGGCACTGCCCATATAGGCTTCGATGACGAGCGGATTCTTCGACACTTCCGCATACGAGCCTTCGGCCAGCACCTCGCCGCGTTGCAGGACGGTGATCGTGTCGGAGATGCCCGCGATCACGTTCATGTTGTGCTCGACCATCAGGATCGTGCGGCCGCTCGCGACCTTCTTGATCAGCGCGGTCACGCGGTCGACGTCCTCGTGGCCCATCCCCTGCGTGGGCTCGTCGAGCAGCATCAGTTCGGGCTCCATCGCCAGCGTCGTCGCGATCTCGAGCGCGCGCTTGCGGCCGTATGCAAGCTCGACGGTCGGCACGTGCGCGAAATCGGTGAGGCCAACCTGCGTCAGGAGATCCATCGCGCGGTCGTCGAGCCGCTTCAGCGTGCGTTCGCTGCGCCAGAAATGGAATTCGGTGCCGAGCGCGCGCTGCAAGCCGATGCGCACGTTCTGCAGCGCGGTCAGGTGCGGGAACACGGCCGAGATCTGGAACGAACGGATGATGCCGCGCCGCGCGACCTGCGCGGGCCGCTCGTCGGTGATGTCGATCCCGTTGAAGACGATCTGGCCGGCCGTCGGTGTCAGGAACTTGGTGAGGAGGTTGAAGCAGGTGGTCTTGCCCGCGCCGTTCGGCCCGATCAGCGCATGAATCGCGCCGCGACGCACACGCAGGTTGACGCCGTTCACGGCGGTGAAACCCCTGAATTCCTTCGTCAGTCCGCGTGTTTCCAGAATCGTGTCGCCGAGAATCATGTTCCCTTCCGTACGAAGTCAGGCGAAGCACCGGGATGCGTGGTGCAAGCGACCGCGAACAGGTCAGCGGATCAGCCGGCTGCCCCCGGGCGCCGTGGTACGCCTCGAGGGTGGTCTCCCGCGCCGACGCGTATGCACATTGCGCAACATTGTCGCGCCGTTGGTGCAGTGCAATCATCGGGATTTGCACTTATAGGGCTGGCCGCCATGCGGCATGACGCCATGCATGGTTTTTCGCCACGCTTTTTTGACACGTGCATCATCGACCGTTGATCGCGCTCAACGTGCGGCACGCATGTAATTGAAAAAGCCGCGCGACTGCGCGGCTTGCATGAATCTTGCCGTCCGATCCGCCGCAACCGGCACGGCCACAGCAACGGCAGCTTGTTTCGCATATCGAATCAGCGGGCGCCAGCATGACGGCCCGCTGTCGTGCGTGTCAGCCGTTCCGTCACGCGGCCGTCACCACCGCCTCCGTTCGCACCGGCGTCGCGTCGCGCGCCGCGCGGCGATCGGCACGGATCATGTCGCTCGCGCGCTCGGCGATCATCAGCGTCGGCGAATTGGTGTTGCCCGATGTAATGAACGGCATCACCGATGCATCGACGATGCGCAATCCGGCGATGCCGCGCACGCGCAGCCGGCTGTCGACAACCGCGTGCTCGTCATCGGCACGCCCCATCCGGCAGGTGCCGACCGGATGGAAGATCGTCGTGCCGACGGCGCCGGCCGCATCGATCAGCTCGGCCTCGGTCCGATACTGCACGCCCGGCAGGATTTCCTCGGGACGATAGCGCGCAAGCGCCGGCGCGGACGCGATCCGGCGCGTGAGGCGCAGCGCGTTCGCGGCGACATGGCGATCGTGGTCGGTCGACAGATAGTTCGGCGCGATCGCGGGGGCCATGCCCGGATCGGCGCTCGTGACATGCACGCTGCCGCGCGACGTCGGCCGCAGATGGCAGACCGATGCCGTAAACGCATTGAAGCTGTGCAGCGGCTCGCCGAAGCGTTCGAGCGACAGCGGCTGCACGTGGTATTCGAGATCGGGGCGCGTGAGCGCGGGATCTTCGGGATCGGATTTCGCGAATGCGCCGAGTTGCGACGGCGCCATCGACATCGGCCCGCGCTGCAGCAATGCATATTCCGCGCCGATCATCAGCTTGCCCCACCAGTGCGCTGACAGCGTGTTGAGCGTGCGCACGCCTTCGACGCGAAACGCCATCCGCAATTGCAGGTGGTCCTGCAGGTTTTCGCCGACGCCCGGCAGATCCTGCACGACATCGATGCCGAGCGCCTGCAGGCGCCGGCCGTCGCCGATACCGGACAGTTCGAGCAGTTGCGGCGAATTCACCGCGCCGGACGTCAGCAGCACTTCCGCACGTGCCCGCGCGACGTACTCGGTGCCGCCGCCGCGATACTCGACGCCGACCGCGCGCCGCCCTTCGAAGATCACGCGCTGCGCCTGCGCGCCGGTGATCACGGTCAGGTTCGGGCGCGCCATCGCGGGCCGCAGGAACGCCTTCGACGTATTCCAGCGCACGCCGCGCTTCTGGTTCACCTCGAAATAGCCGACCCCCGAATTGTCGCCGCGGTTGAAATCGTCGGTCGCCGGGATGCCCGTCTGCTGCGCGGCCTGCGCGAACGATTCGAGGATCTCCCAGCGCAGCCGCTGCTTCTCGACGCGCCAGTAGCCGCCCGCGCCGTGCGCGTCGCTCGCGCCCGCATGGTGATCCTCGCTGCGCTTGAAGATCGGCAGCACGCTGTCCCACGACCAGCCGGCGTCGCCGGTTTCCTGCGCCCAGTTGTCGTAATCCTCGCGCTGGCCGCGCATGTAGATCATCCCGTTGATCGACGAGCAGCCGCCGAGCACGCGGCCGCGCGGATACGACAGCGCACGGCCGTTGAGCGCCGCTTCGGGCTGCGTCTTGTACAGCCAGTCGGTGCGCGGGTTGCCGATGCAATACAGATAACCGACCGGGATATGGATCCAGTGATAGTCGTCCTTGCCGCCCGCTTCGAGCAGCAGTACGCGGATATCGGGATCCTCGGTCAGACGGTTCGCGAGCACGCAGCCCGCGGTGCCCGCGCCGACGATCACGTAATCGAATTCGCCTTCGAGCGTGCGTTGTGTATTCACGGCTTGTCTCCTGTCGATCAGAGTTAGCGCTTCAGCGCTTACTCTGATCCCATGGCGTGGCTGGATGGAGTTGGCGCTTCAGCGCCTACTCCATCCCCACGGCGGTCGATCAGAGTTAGCGCTTTAGCGCTTACGCTGGTCCCATGGCGTGGTTGGATTGAGTCAGCGCTTGCGCTGGTCCCATGCAAAGCTTGTTGTTGTGCGCCGCGCGGCGCGATGCCGCGCGTCATTTCAAGCATAGTGCGTCGCGGGCCGAGCGAGCCTCCGCCCGCCCCTGCCGTACCCCCGGCCCGATGCCGGCCAAAATCCGCCGGGCGACGCGACCGATGAAGCGTACTCCGGCTGCCGGCCGCCGATCCAATGAGTTATGCTGAACTGCGTTATAAGCAGCGCTCATATCACGACGATGGATCTCACCCTGCTCCGCGCGTTCGCGACGGTCGCGCGCGAAGGCAACCTGACGCGCGCCGCCGCGCAACTGCACCTGACGCAACCGGCCGTCAGCCTGCAGATCAAGCATCTGCAGGAAACGCTCGGCGTCGCGCTGTTCACGCGCACGTCGCGCGGGCTCGCGCTCACGCGCGACGGCCAGACGCTGCTGCCGCATGCGGAACGCGCGCTCGCCGCGGCCGCCGACGTGCAGCGCGCCGCTGCCGCGCTGCGGCACGAGGTGCGCGGCCGGCTGCGGATCGGCACGATCCTCGATCCGGGCTTCCTGCGGCTCGGCGGCTTCCTGCGCGCGCTGGTCGAGACCCATCCGCAGATCGAGACTGCGCTGCGGCACGGGATGTCGGGCTGGGTGATCGAACAGGTGCGCGCGCAGGCGCTCGACGTCGGCTACTACATCGGCCGGCCCGGCGAGGACGATCCGCTCGACGGCGCGCTGTTCCATACCGTCACGCTCACCCGTTTCCAGTACCGCGTGCTCGCGCCGGCCGGCTGGAAGGAGCGTGTGCAGCGCGCGCACGACTGGCGCGCGCTCGCCGCGCTGCCGTGGATCTGGACGCCGCCGGAGTCCGCGCATCACCGGCTGCTGTCGCGGCGCTTCGCGCAGGCCGGCGCGCAGCCCGTGAAGGTCGCCGAGGTCGACCAGGAGCAGTCGATGCTCGACCTCGTCAAATCAGGCATCGGGTTGACGCTCGCGCGCGACTCGACCGCGCTGGCGGAAGCGCACGCACATGCGCTGACGATCGTCGAGCGCGTGACGGTGCCGACCGAACTGACGTTCGTGACGCTTGCCGAGCGGCGCGGCGAACCGGCGATCGCGGCCGCGCTGCGGCTGATCGAAGCTCAGTGGGCAATATGAGCGGTGCTGATGAAGGCGCAACCGGCCATGCACCGGACGCCGGCGCCGGGCACGCACGCGGCATCTCGCCACGCCCCCCGCCCGCCGTCACGCCACCATCCCTGCCTTTTTGCTAGATTGTGCGTTCGCACACCGCGAGACCCCTCTTGAAGGAGACCCGCATGGCCCGCAACATCGAGATCAAAGCCCGCGCCCGCGAATTCGACCGGCTGCGCGAACGCGCGGCGACGCTCGCGACCGAAGCGCCGCTGTTCTACCGCCAGCAGGATTTCTTCTATGACGTGCCGCGCGGCCGGCTGAAGCTGCGCCGCTTCGAGGACGGCACGCCGGCCGAGCTGATCTTCTACCAGCGCGACGACCGCGACGGCCCGAAGGCGTCGTACTACACGCGCAGCCCCGTGACGAATCCCGACGCGATGCACGCGCTCCTCGCGACCGCACTGACCACGCGCGGAATCGTGACGAAGGAACGGCACGTGTACCTCGCCGGCCGCACGCGCATCCACCTCGACCGCGTCGACGGCCTCGGCGACTTCATCGAACTGGAAGTCGTGCTCGGCCCCGACGACGACGAAGCCGGCGGCGAAGCCGAAGCGCACGACGTGTTCACGAAGCTCGGCGTATCGCAGGACGATCTCGTCGCGCTCGCGTACGTCGACCTGCTGAACGCGGACACGCAGCACGAAGCGGCCTGATCCGACCCCGCCGGCGGCGGTGCGGCACTCACCGCCTAGGGCCCGTTCCCGCTAATAACGGGCTTGCGCCGGCTGCCGCGTCACGCGGCGCCGGGCGCCAGGTGCGCGAGCGGCAGCGCGCCGTTGCGCTTGAAGGTCGTCAGCACGATGTTCGAGCGCACGCTGTCGACGCCCGGCACGCGCATCAGCTTCTTCATCACGAACTGCGACAACGCGTTCAGGTCGGGCGCGACGATCCGCAGCAGGTAGTCGGCGTCGCCCACCACCGCATGGCATTCGAGCACTTCGGGCAGCACGTCGATCTGCTGCTGGAACTGCTCGATGATCGAATCGCCGTGGTGCTTGAGCTTCAGGCTCGTGAACGCGGTGACGCCGAGCCCGAGCTTTTCGGGCCGCAGCATCACGCGGTAGCCCTCGATCACGCCTGCCGCCTCGAGCCGCTGCAGCCGCCGGCCGATCTGCGACGGCGACAGCGGCACCTCCTCGCCGAGCTGCTGATGCGTCGCGCGACCGAAGCGCTGCAGCACGTCCAGCAGCGCGAGATCGAAGTGATCGAGTTCCAGCATGAGCATTCTCCGCATTGATTCATGATTTGATGCGCGATTATCGCATCAATAAGCAAATCAACGCCAACTTTGCGCCCATTCCGCGCGCAGGCCGCTCTACACTTGCATGGTTCCCAACCACAGCGTGCAGAGCCTGATCATGTCCACCGTCGTCACAGCGAAACTGCAGGAGCAGTTCGACGCGGGCCTCGAAACCCGCGCAGATTTCACCATCGACCAGCCGCTCGAACGCTACGGCCAGGTCGACCATGCGGTGTGGAAGCAGCTCTATGCGCGCCAGTCGGCGCTGCTGCGCGGACGCGCATGCGACGCGTTCGTCGCGGGGCTCGGCAAGATCGACCTGCCCGCCGACCGCGTGCCGTCGTTCGCCGACGTGAATCGCC
This sequence comes from Burkholderia pyrrocinia, assembly GCF_018417535.1. Lineage (NCBI taxonomy): Bacteria > Pseudomonadati > Pseudomonadota > Betaproteobacteria > Burkholderiales > Burkholderiaceae > Burkholderia > Burkholderia pyrrocinia. Next base: position 3,069,992 of record NZ_CP070977.1, read on the forward strand.
AGTTGAAGCCCGCAACGGGCTGGAAGATCGTCGCGGTGCCGGGCCTCGTGCCCGACCGCGTGTTCTTCGAGCATCTCGCGAACCGGCGTTTTCCGGTCACCTGGTGGATGCGCCGTCCCGACCAGCTCGACTACCTGCAGGAACCCGACTGCTTCCACGATCTGTTCGGCCACGTGCCGCTGCTGATCGACCCGGTGTTCGCCGACTACATGCAGGCGTACGGCCGCACCGCGCTCGCCGTGGCCGACGACGAAGCGGCGCTTGCGCGGCTCGCGCGCCTCTATTGGTATACGGTCGAATTCGGGCTGATCCGCGACCCGCGCGGCACGAACGGGCTGTCGATCTACGGCGCCGGGATCGTGTCGAGCAAGGGCGAAAGCCTGTACAGCCTCGAAAGCGCGGCGCCGAACCGGCTCGGCTTCGACCTCGAACGCGTGATGCGCACGAAGTACCGGATCGACACGTTCCAGAAGACCTACTTCGTGATCGACGATTTCGCGCAACTGTTCGCGCTCGCCGACGTCGACGGCCGCGCGCTGGCCGACCGGCTCGCGGCGCTGCCCGAATTCGCGGCCGGCGCGGTGCTCGATACCGACCGCGTGCTGCATCACGGCACGGGCGAAGGCTGGCCCGACGACGCCGACGCGTGATGCGCAGGGGCCGGATCGCCGCCCCCGGATGGCCGTCCCCGGATGCCCGTCGCACAACTATGAAACAATGACCGGTGCCGGCCGCACCGCGCGGCGCAACCGCGCGCGGGCGCCGTTACCGAACGAGAGGTGCAAGATGATCCACAAGCTCACATCAGAAGAACGCAAGACCCGACTCGAAGGCCTGCCGCTCTGGACAGCCGTGCCGGGCCGCGATGCAATCCAGCGCAGCCTGCGCTTCGCCGATTTCAACGAAGCGTTCGGCTTCATGACGCGCGTCGCGATCAAGGCGCAGGAAATGAACCACCATCCGGAATGGTTCAACGTATACAACCGCGTCGACGTCACGCTGTCGACCCACGACGCCGACGGCCTGACCGAACGCGACATCGAACTCGCGCTGTTCGTCGACCGCGCCGGCGCGCACGCGAAACCGGCCGCCTGAGGCCTTCCTCTACCGCCGCGCATCTTTCGATGCGCGGCGCGTCAACTTTTCATTTCGATGAACGTTTTCTAGGATGTAGTCAGCGAAAGCCTTCAGCTTTCCAAGCCATCCTTAAGGCGCACGTAAGTCTCGTAGGCTTTCCGTGCCTTGGGGTCCAAACCTTCCAGTTGCAGCGCGCTTTCGCGCTGTACAATCAGCAGCGCATACGGCTTGGAGAGCGCGCTGGCCTCTTCGCAGAGTTTGAGTTCGTCGCCGCTCGATGGCGAGCGGGCGCGCCAGAAATTGATCGCGGCTTCGAGGTCGTTGATCGAAATATCGGACATGTTTGGATTTAATCGTTCGCTGGCCGCCATGCTTGATGTCACGCGATGCGGCGCCCCTGTGGAAACGGCTTCGTGCTGTCCGCGTGCCTGAACCGCCAACCCATTGTACTTGAGCGAACTTCATGCGACTCCTTCTGATCGAAGACGACCGCCCCATCGCACGCGGTATCCAGAGCAGCCTCGAGCAGGCTGGCTTCACCGTCGACATGGTGCATGACGGCATTTTTGCCGAACAGGCGCTGGCACAAAACCGCCACGAACTCGTGATCCTCGACCTCGGCCTGCCGGGCATCGACGGGATGACGCTGCTCACGCGTTTCCGCCAGACCAACCGCCACACGCCCGTCATCGTGCTGACCGCACGCGACGAGCTGAACGACCGGATCCAGGGCCTGAACTCGGGCGCCGACGACTACATGCTCAAGCCGTTCGAGCCGGCCGAGCTCGAAGCGCGCATCCGCGCAGTGATGCGCCGCAGCGGCCCGCACAGCGACATGCCGCGTCCGGAAGTGTCGCTCGGCGGCGTCCGCCTGTCGGGCGTCGATCGCCGCATCTTCAACGACGACAAGCCGCTCGAACTGTCGCCGCGCGAGTTCGCGGTGCTCGAGATGCTGCTGCTGCGTCACGGCCGCGTCGTCAGCAAGGCCCAGTTGCAGGACCACCTCACGCACTTCGGCGGCGATCTCGGCGACACCGCGATCGAAGTCTATGTGCACCGCGTGCGCAAGAAACTCGAGCAGTGCCGTGTCGAAATCGTCACCGTGCGCGGTTTCGGCTACCTGCTGCAGGAAATCCGCCAGACCGCGAGCGTCTGAGCGGCGCCGTGCCGGCCGGCCGCGTGCCGCCGGCGTATGCGCCCTGCTCCGCGTCGTCGCCCGGCGCACGACCGCGCCGCTCCCCGTGAGCGGCGCTTATCCATTTGCCCGTCGAAATGTCTCCTGATCCGGCTGTGACCACCAGCCTGCGCCGCTCGCTGCTCCGGCGCCTCGCCGCACCGCTGTCGATGCTCGCGCTGATGAGCGGCCTGATCGCCTACTGGCTCGCGTGGCAATACACGCAGCACGTGATCGACCGCTCGCTCGCCGATCTCGCAACCGCCATCTCGAAACAGATCCAGATCGCCGGCCCCGACGCGCCGTTCACGGTGCCGCCGCTCGCGCAGGCGATGTTCTCCGATCCCGCGGAAGCGCTGATCTACCGGATCAGCGACGGCGAACAGGAGCTCGCCGGCGATCCGAAGCTGCCGCTGCAGGGCATCAACGTGCGCCGCATGCATCACGCCTACGTGTTCGAGGCCGAGTACGACAACCGTGCGGTGCGGGTCGCGCAGGTGCGCGTCGACGACGTCGAAGGCGGCAAGCCGATGGTCGTCGAGGTTGCGCAGCCGGTGCGGCACCGCTACCGGATCGCGGCCGAATTCCTCGTCGCGATCATGATGCCGCTGCTGCTGCTGCTGCTCGCGGGCTGGGGCATCGTGTGGCGCGTGGTGAACCAGCAGCTCGGCCCGCTCACGCATCTCGCCGATTCGCTGAACCGGCAGACCCACACGTCGCTGGAACCGGTGGACGAAACCGAGGTACCGTTGGAGATCCGGCCGCTGACGAGCGCGATGAACGCGCTGCTCGGCCGCCTGAAGACCGCGCTCGACGCGCAGCGCAAGTTCATCGCCGATGCCGCGCACCAGTTGCGCACGCCGCTCACGGCCGTGAAGCTGCACGCGGAGCAGGCAGCCGTCGCGCGCGACCCGCACCAGACCTTCGCCGCGGTGCGCGAACTGCGCGCGGCCGCCGACCGCGCGGTGCGGCTGTCGAACCAGTTGCTGTCGCTCGCCCGCGCGGAACCGGGCGAGCAGGCCGCTCGGTTCGTCGACGTCGACCTTGCGGCGATGGCGTTCGAGACGGGCGCCGAATGGGTGCCGCGCGCGCTCGCGTCGCATGTCGACCTCGGCTTCCAGCGCAGCGACGACCCCGGCGACGACGAGAAGCTGATGGTCCGCGGCAACCCCGTGCTGCTGCGCGAGGTGATCGCGAACCTGCTCGACAATGCGCTGAAATACGTGCCGCTCGCGCGGCCGGACGGCGCGCGGATCACGGTGAACGTCGCGCGCAGTGCGCTCGAAGATGGCCTGCCGGCCGCCGAGATCGTCGTCGAGGACAACGGCCCGGGCGTCCCGGCGAACCAGCAGGCCGACCTGTTCAAGCGCTTCTTCCGCGGCGACGCGCAGAGCGGCAACGGTGTCGAGACGGGCGCCGGGCTCGGGCTCGCGATCGTGCACGACATCATCGCGATGCATGGCGGCACCGTGTCGTACGAGGATGCGCCGGAAGGCGGCTCGCGCTTCGTGGTGCGGGTACCGCTCGCGCAGCGCACGGAAAAGCCCGCCAGCGAAACGCCGGCCGCCGCGTCGGCGCATTGAGCGATTCCCCGGGCGAATTCGCGTCGGGTGACCGTTGACCGGGCCGCCCGGCGGACAAGGAAACGGAAAGGACTGCCGCGCAACGCGGCAGCCGTATGCGGCAGCGGCAGCGGCAGCGGCAGCGGCAGCGCACGATGCGCCGCCGCCGGCGTCACTTCTTGTTTTTCTTGTCCTTCGCCCTGGACTCGGACTTGCCGTCCTTCTTGTCCTTCTTCTTTTTCTTCTTCTCGCCGTCGTCCGACGTTGCGAGCAGCGTGCCGCGGCACGAAGCCGCGCCGCAATGGCATGCGTATTCGCGCTTGAGCGTCTTCGTCAGCTTCGCGTCGATCACGAGGCCGTAGTCGTAGAACAGCTCCTCTTCCGGCCCGATGTCGCGCAGTGCGTGGATGTACACGCGGCCTTTGACTTCCTCGGCTTCGCAGTTCGGCGCGCACGAATGGTTGATCCAGCGCGCGCTGTTGCCGTCGATCTTGCCGTCGATCACGCCACCTTCGTCCAGTGCGAAGTAGAACGTATGGTTCGGCTCGCTCGGATCGTGCGGATGGCGGCGCAGCGCTTCCTTCCACGAAATTCGCTCGCCCTTGTATTCCACTACGCGTTCGCCGGCCTTGATCGGCGCCACCGCGAACACGCCCTTGCCGTGTACTCCCGAGCGGCGCACCGCGATCCTGCGTGAACTCATCGAACGAATCCTTGTGAAGACGAATGAATGGAAGACGGCCGCGATCGCGACCTGGCGTCGCGCCAAACGAAAACGCGGCACCGGTTGGTGCCGCGTCGGGGCATGCGGCGAATCACCCGCATCCTACACGTTCGATATTGCTTCGTTCAACATCGCGCGCAATATTGCGCGCTTGACGCTCAACGCTGGCCGAACGCGATGTCGCCGAACAACGCCTTGTGCTCGCGCGGCTGCGAGCGCCAGTACTGAGGCGGCGCCGTCACTTGCGCGCCGAGTTCGGCGGCCGCGTGCCACGGCCAGCGCGGGTCGTAAAGCATCGCGCGCGCCATCGCGACGAAATCGGCATCGCCGGCCTCGATGAGCCGGTTCGCATGCGCGGGCTCGTTGATCAGGCCGACCGCCATCGTCGGCATGCCGACCGCGCGCTTCACGGCCTGCGCGAACGGCACCTGGTAGCCGGGCGACAGTGGAATCTTCTGCAGCGGCGACACGCCGCCGGACGACACGTCGATCCAGTCGCAGCCACGGCGCTTCAGTTCGTGCGCGAATGCGATCGTGTCGTCAAGCTCCCAGCCGCCTTCGACCCAGTCGGTCGCGGACACGCGCACGCCGACCGGCCGGTCCTCCGGAAACGCCGCGCGCACGATCTCGAAGATCTCGAGCGGAAAACGCATCCGGTTCTCCCGCGAGCCGCCGTATTCGTCGGTGCGCCGGTTCGCGAGCGGCGACAGGAACTGGTGCAGCAGGTAGCCGTGCGCCGCGTGCACTTCGATCGCGTCGATGCCGAGCCGCGCGGCCCGCTTCGCGGCAGCCGCGAACGCGTCGCGGATCCGGTTCAGGCCCGCGGCGTCGAGCGCGAGCGGCGGGGTCTCGCCTTCCTTGTGCGGCACGGCCGACGGCCCATGCGGCAGCCAGCCGCCGTCGGCGACCGACACGAGCTGGCCGCCCTGCCAGGGCACGGCGCTCGACGCCTTGCGTCCCGCATGCGACAACTGCATCGCGACGGGGACCGGCGAATGCTTGCGGATCGCGGCCAGTACGGGCTTCAGCGCCGCTTCGGTCACGTCGTCCCAGAGGCCGAGGTCGCCATGCGTGATGCGCCCTTCGGGTTCCACGGCGGTCGCCTCGATGCAGAGCAGGCCCGCGCCCGACAGCGCGAGATGGCCGAGGTGAATCATGTGCCAGTCGGTCGCTTCCCCGCGTTCGGCCGAGTACTGGCACATCGGGGAGATCACGATCCGGTTCGGAAGGGTCACGCCGCGCAGCGTGAACGGGGAAAACAGCGCAGTCATGGAGGCCGCTCGCCTGGAAAGGGAAAGAGCGGACGAGCGTAGCACGCAGGCTTGAAGCGTGCAGACGGCACGATCGGCAGTAAGCGGATGGTCAGGTACGGCCGGCAACCTGTTGCCGGCGCGGCGGGAAACGCATCGCATGCAACGATGCGCCGGCCCGCAACGGATACAGGCCGGGCCAAAAATTCGCGGCGAACGGCGCCGCCGCCGGCGTCAGAGCCCGACGCTGCCGAGCCACTCCGCGAACATGCGCCGCGCGGCCGTCTCGAGCGCGGGGCCGTGCTGCGCGGTATCGGCACGCAACTGGCGCGCGTCGATGCCGGGCGTCGACGCGATTTCGCCCGCGTTCCCGATCAGCCAGGGTTCGAAGCGGTCGGTGCGGATTTCCGGATGGCATTGCAGCGCCAGCACGTGCTGCCCCCACGCGAATGCCTGGTGGCGGCAGGCCGGCGTCGACGCGAGATGGATCGCGCCGCCCGGCAGGTCGAACGTATCGCCATGCCAATGCAGCATCGACGTCGCTGTGCCATCGAGATGGCGCAGCGGCGACGCGCGCCCGGCATCGGTGAGCGTCAGCGGCGCCCAGCCGAGTTCGTGCTGCGCAGCCGGATAGACGCGCGCGCCGAGCGCCCGGGCGATGAACTGCGCGCCGAGGCAGATGCCGAGGATCGGCAGCCCCGCGTCGATGCGCTGGCGCACGAGCGCGGCGAGCGGCGCGATCGTCGGATACTGCGCGTCGTCGTACACGCTGAGCGGCCCGCCGAGCACGACGAACAGCGCCGGCTCGAGCACGTCGAGCACCTCGATCCGCGACGACCCGACGTCGACGTAGCGCACCCGCCGGCCCCGTTCGCCGAGCACCTGCTCGAAGCTCCCGAGATCCTCGAAATGCACGTGGCGGATCGCCACGACTTCAGCGTTCATCATCGGCCTCCCGGTCGATCGACGGACGTCAGCCTGCGAAAATCTTCCAGGTCTTCTTCTGCGTCGCCGCGTCGGCTTCTTCCTGCACCGAGCAGTCGAGACGCAGGTCGCTGTCGGACATCGAGATGTCGAGCGCCGCGCAGTAATGCACGGTCTTCTTCGACAGCTTGCCCGGCTGGAAGTGGGCGCACGTCACGCACATGCGCTGCGGCGGCGTCGCACCGGCCACCTGCAGTTCGCGCAGCGTCTTCAGCAGCGCGCGATACAGTGCACCCTGCTCGTCCGCGCCGAGCTTGCCGACCGCTTTCGTCAGGAATTCAGGCCATTGCAGCGCCTTCTTCGCGGCCGTGCGGCCACGGGCCGACAGGCGCACGGCCAGCGCGCGGCCGTCGTCCAGCGCCCGGCGCTTCTCGACCAGCCCCTTCGTCTCGAGCGTGCTGACCGCGTCGCTCGTGGTCGCCGCGGTGAGCTGCGTCTCGCGCGCGATCTCGCCGAGCCGCATCGGGCCCTTGCGCTGCAGCAGCAGCACGAGGATCTCGCCCTGCGTCGGCGTGAGGCCCGCGCCTTCCGCCCAATCCCATGCCTGGCTTCGCATGGCCGTACTCAACCGCAGCAGGCTGTGGGTGACACGTCCCGAAGCCTGGTTCCCGTAAACGCCTTCGCTCATAGTCTTTTCGCTTTGCCGCCGCCCGGATTACCGAGCGGCCGTAGTGTGGAGATCGAATGTCCATCTCAAAACAGACGCACTCTTGCGAGTGCATCAGCACGGCCGTCGCGAGGCACACGCGGCGGTCGCGTTCGCGGCGACCGGTGAGACACGCGTCGTTCCGGTGTCCGCAAAGCCGACATTCTAAGCGAGAGCGGAAAATCGCACAGCTAAGTTATCCCCTGCATTCTGTGGAAAATCGCTGGATAACCGAAATTTTTCGTAGTGCATGCAATGCCGCGCGCCTGCGGAACGGGGCGCGCCAACATTTTCCTGTTCGGATCGACCATCGGGTCGATGGCAATGATCCACCGGGTTATCCCACCCGCAGATCGTTGACTTTGCAGCAGAATATCGGGTTATCCACAGATTTTCGGGGCGACTGGCAACGATTTCGGCACGAAATGGCGCCGACCGTCGTTCAGCGAATCGCGACACGGTCGAGCCTGCAATCTGCAAAACATTTTTTCATTCACGCCAACGTAAGCACTGCTGCCGGACCGTCTCGTTCAGCGATTTTTCCTGTTTGAAAACGGTTCTCAACCACGATGCGTCGTTCACGCGCGCCTTGGCAAGCGCGCCGATCTCGTCGAGCGCCGCGCGCGAACCGAGCGCGGCCGCATGCGGCGCGATCCGGTCGAGCGTGTCGAGGATGTCCTCGGCGATCGTGCGGCGTTCACCCGTCTGAGGATTCACGCAGGTGCCCTCGAGCCCGAAGCGGCACGCTTCGAAACGGTTGAATGTGTAGACGAGGTAGTCGTCCTCCGACAGCTTCAGCGGCCGGTCGGTCAGCAGGTAGCGCGCGAGCGTCTGGATGTAGCAGGCGATCGCCGCCGCGCGGTCGACCGACAGCGGCGTATCCATCACGCGCACCTCGATCGTCCCGTAACCGGGCTTCGGACGGATGTCCCAGTAGAAGTCCTTCATCGAGTTGACGACGCCCGTGTTCACCATCTTCATGAAGTACTCCTCGAAGCTGTCCCAGGTCAGCACGAACGGCGCGCGGCCCGACAGCGGGAACGCGAACACCGAATTCAGGCGTGCCGAATGGAAGCCCGTGTCGACGTTCTGCACGAACGGCGACGACGCGGACAGCGCGATGAAGTGCGGAATGAAGCGCGACATCGAGTGCAGCAGGAACAGCGCGCTGTCGGGATCGGGACAGCCGATGTGCACGTGCTGGCCGAACACGGTGAACTGTTTGGCCAGATAACCGTACAGCTCGGAGATGTACTGGAAGCGCGGCGCATCGTAGATCTGCCGGTCGCTCCATTGCTGGAACGCGTGCGTGCCGCCGCCGGCGAGCCCGACGTTGAGCTGGTCGGCCGCCTTCACGAGCACGTCGCGGATCGCATGCAGCTCGCCGACCGCCTGCTCGTGCGAATGGCAAATGCCGGTCGACAGCTCGATCATGCTCTCGGTGATTTCCGGCGTGATGTTGCCCGGAAAGGTCTCGCCCTGGATCAGGCGCATCAGGTCGGATGCAGCCTTGGTCAGGTCGTAGTTGTGCGTGTTGACGACCTGGATCTCCAGTTCGACGCCGAACGTGAACGGTTCGGAATTGACGAAGGTTTCGAGTGCCATGGCAGGTTCCGGAATCAGTTGCTGTCGCTGCGTTCGCCGACCGCCGACAGGCAGCGGTAGACGACGAACGGGCTGACGAGCTGCAGGATCACGATCGTGCACATCACGATCGCGCGCAGGTGCGGGTCGAAATTCGGATAGAGCTGGTAGGTATCGTCGACGAGCAGGTACGACAGCGCGGACATCGGCGTCAGCGCGATGCCGAGCGCGACGCCCTGCTTCATCCCGATGCCGCTCGGCTTCGCGAACGCGACGACACCGGCGAGCTTTGCAACGAGCCGCGTGGCGATCAGCACGATCGAGAGCAGCCCGCCGAGCGCGATGTCGCCCCACGTGAACGACGTGAGCGTCAGCACGAACAGGATCACCGTCAGCAGCCAGCCGGCCGTGCCGAAATGCTCGGGCCACAGCTGCGGGCGCGCTTCGAGGTTCTTCACGATGATGCCCGCCAGGAGCAGCGTGAGCAGCGTCGACAGCTTCAGCGCCTGTGCCACCGCGATCGCGAGCATCACGAGCCCGAACAGCGCGACGAACGAATGCTCGTCGCGCATCGTCGACGTCATGTGACGGAACAGGAAATTGCACGAACGCGCGACGAGATACGCGACGATGAACGAACCGACGATCAGGTAGACGGGTTGCAGGATCGTCGCGAAAACGTTGCCGTACGCTTCCTGATGGAGCCAGCTCGTCACGAGCTTGGTCAGCACGATCGCATACACGCTGTTGAGCGCGGTGAGCGTGATGAGACGTTGCGACACCTGCCCTTCCGCACGCAGTTCGGTCTTGAGCTGGATCACCATCGACGGCGACGTCGCGATCGCGATCGCGGACAGCACGAGCGCGACCATGCCCGATACACCGAGCGCGAGCATCACGAACAGCACGAGCACGAACGTCAGCGTGGCCTCCGCAAGGCTCGACGCGACCAGCCACGGATTGCGCCGGATCCAGCGCAGGTCGAGGCGGCTGCCGAGCTCGAACAGCAGCAGGCCGAGCGCGACGTCGATCAGCAGCCGCGACGTTTCGTCGGTGCTTGCGTCGATCACGCCGAATCCGAACGATCCGGCGACGAGACCGATCACCGCGTAGCCGGTGATGCGTGGCAGGCGCCATGCGCGATAGCACAGTTCGCCACACAGGCCGGCCGCGAACAGCGCGAGCCCGGCCCAGAACACGGCATCCGGCGCGAGCGGCCAGTTGGGCAGGAATGAGAACGCCGACTTCATCGTGGTGACTTCTCCTTTGGAAGCAACCGCCAGCGACGCGGGGTCAAGCGTCAGAAATGGATGCGCGCCGGCTGGGTATCGCCCCGAATGTGATTGTTGTGGTCGACGACGGCGGGACATGGGGTCCGCCTGTTCCGCCATTCGGCGGCAAGTCGCACAGGGTGCCGATCTGGATTGTCGGCCTGGTGTGTGAACGGACTGCGCAGTCTCGATGATTCAGATTCGAAATCGTGCCGACCGTTCCATTGAAGCATGTCCGGCGCCTGGCCGGACGAACGCGAAGGACACCGATTGTGCCACAGCTTTTTCGGTCTGGAACCCATTGAATACGACTCGCGGCGCTGTGCGGCACCACAGGTCTTTGGTTTCAAAGGTTTACTTGTATATATACGTAGTAGAAGTTAACAAAGGCCGCACAGTTCTGTGGATAACTTTGGTTTACGCTGACGGATCAAGGAGTTGGCGAAACCATAACCCGTTGCACAGGCTGTTCGTGCACAGAAGTTTGATATGAGCAACTTTTGGGCCGTCCCACAGCTGTGCCGAGTTGCCCAGTTTACGTCCACTGTGATTACACACGAAGTGCGCGCGGATTCCGCGCGGTTATCCACAGCACCGGGTGGATAACCTTGCGCCTGGAAATCGGGAAACTGTGAACGATTCGTGCGGCCGTTCAGCCGGTTGAACCGACGCGGCGCGCGCGCAGCGCGCGAATCAGGAAGCGTGCGGGATCGACGGCTTCGGCGAGTTCGCGCTCGAGCGGCCACGGCTCGCCTTCGAGTTGCGATGCGATCAGTTCGGCGCCGAGCGCGGCCCACACGAGGCCGCGCGAGCCAAAGCCGAAGGCGCCGTAGAGGCCGGGCGTGCGCGGCAGGTCGCGCGCCTTTGCGCCGCTCAGCGCGCGTGCGTTCGCGACGGCTTGCGCTTCGTCGGCGAGCGGGCCGATCAGCGGCAGGCGATCGCCGACGACCCAGCGGAATGCAACGCGGCCGCGCAGCGTGTCGAGATCCGGCACGTCGCCGATCAGGCCCGGCAGCAGGTGCCGCACGCGGTCGAGGTTTTCGATGTGGCCGGCCGTGCGCATCGCGGGATCGACGTCGTCGGGTTCGAACGTCGCGCCGATCAGCAGCGTGCCGTCGTCGAGCGGTACCGCGTAGCCGTCGCCGATCGCCGGGCACGGCAGCGCCGCCGTGCTGCCCGGCGGCAGCAGCGTGAGCTGGCCGCGCACCGGTTGCAGCACGACATGCTGCAGGCCCGCGAGACGCACGGCGTCGCCCGCGTTCGCAAGCACGACGACGGGCGCTTCGGCCAGCAGGCCGCCCGCCGCATCGAGCGTATGCCATGCGTCGCCCCGTCGTTCGAGCCGCGCGACGCCGGTGGACGCGAGCAGGCGCACGCGTTCCCCGGCCGCCGCGCATTGCGCCGCACACAACCCGGCCGGCCAGACGGCGCCGCCGTGCGGAAACAGCAGGCCGCCATGCGCGACCGGCAGGTTCAGATGCGCACGCGCGGCATCGGTATCGAGCAGCGAGACATAGTCGGACGGCGCGCCGAACGCATCGAATGCGTCGCACATCCGCGCGAAATCGTCAGCCGATTCGGCGAGATGGATCATCCCGTGCGTGCTGCGCGCGAACGCATGGCCCGCGCGTTCGAGTACGCGCCAGCGTGCGATCGCGTGCAGGAAGCCGCTGCGCGTGAGCCGGCTTGCGACGTTGTCGTCGCGCGTCATCAGCGGGTGGAATACGCCGGCCGGATTGCCTGACGCTTCGCTCGCGATTCGTTCGTGCCGCTCGATCAGCGTGACGTCCCAGCCGCGCGCGGCCAGGCGTTCGACGACCGCGCAGCCGGCCAGGCCCGCGCCGATCACGATTGCGCGGCGCGCCGCAACGGGCAGTGCGCGCGGCGGCTCGTGCCGGCGCGCGCGCCAGCGCGGCGCATATTCGCCGACGAGCCGATCGTCGACCTCGCGATACGTGAAACCCGATTCGCCGAGTGCGTGTTTCACGGCGGCGGAATTCGCCTGCGTCGCAAACGTCGCGCCTTCGCCGGCGATCTTCGCGAGCGCGCGAACGACATCGGTCGAGTGCAGATCCGCGTCGTTCGACGACGTGAAGCCGTCAAGATAGAACGCGTCGGCGCGCGCGACGAGCTTCGTCAACATGTCGATTGCAGCGCCGAACGCGAGCGTGAGCACCACGCGCCCTTCGTCGAATTCGAGCCGGTGCAGGCCCGGCACGAGCATCGGCCACGCGTCGACCAATGCGTCCATGTCGGCCGATATGGTTGTGTTGGCAACGATATGGGAAGCGATGCGGCGCAGGTCGTCGCGCGAGAACGGATGCGGCTCGACGGCGACGAAATGCAGCCGCTCGCAGCGCGCGGGATCGTCGCGCCACGCGGCCCACGTCGCGAGGAAGGGGCTGCCGGTGCCGAAGCCCGTCGCGACGATCGTGAACGTGCGGCGGCCTTGCCAGCGCGCCGGCAGCCTGTTGCCGGAGACGAACACGTGAAGTGCGAGCGCGCCAGACGCGCCGCGATGGAGGTCGCCGTACTCGGGCGAAACGAGCGTGCCGTCGTCGCGAAGCGCGAGCGTGGCGGGAACAAGTCGGTCGGGCATGCGAAACAAAAAACGTGGCAGCCAAGCCTGGCAAGGGATTGCGCGGGGCCGTCCGACCGGTCGTTGGAAAAAGCCAACGGCGCGGCGCACGGGCGGACCGCACTGAGTATCCTGTCCGGTTGGCGCAGGTCAAAAAACGGGCAGTCGACGATTCATTCGGCGAAATACTGACGAAAATCTTTGAAACCCTTGTCGTTATTGGGTTTGCGCTGCGCTATCATAGCAACGCCGTACCGCGGGGTGGCCGCCGGCAAGCCGGAGGGCGCGTCGCGCGGGCCAGGATTCGGCGCTGTGTCGTCGGAGTCTGACTCTCGACGGCACGGTTCGCGCACGTATAATCGGCGCGTTCGCGCTGTTCGTGTCAACCTAACCTGATAAAGGAACCTTAATGAACAAACAGGAACTGATCGACGCCGTCGCCGCCCAAACGGGCGCCAGCAAGGCTCAAACCGGCGAAACGCTGGACACGCTGCTCGAAGTCATCAAGAAGGCCGTGTCGAAGGGTGATGCGGTTCAGCTGATCGGCTTCGGCAGCTTCGGTTCGGGCAAGCGCGCAGCACGTACGGGCCGCAACCCGAAGACCGGCGAAACCATCAAGATCCCGGCAGCCAAGACGGTCAAGTTCACGGCTGGCAAGGCGTTCAAGGACGCCGTCAACAAGCGTTAAACCAGCGCCTGTTCAAAAAAAACCCGCCTTTCGGCGGGTTTTTTGTTGGGCGCGCGCGGCATTTTCGCCACAGTCCGCGCCGCACCTTGCAAGATTTAACGGTTGTTTTTACAAGCCGTTACCGAGGCGTCATGCGTGCACGATTTGCGTGTCGCCGTGATCGTCGTCGTCGTGCGAATCGACATCCCACGCCGGGAACGGATCGTCGAATGCGCTCCATCCCGCCGCGCCGACGGCGAATTCCGCATCGGTCAGCAGGCATGCATCGAGTTTCTCGCGCCATGCATCGGCGTCGAGCGCGATGCCGATCAGCACGAGTTCCTGGCGGCGATCGCCGACCGTGCGATCGTCGAGATCGCCGTGCCATTCGGCGCGGATTTCAGCGAGCAGCTCGTCGTCGTCCGGCCATTCCGCGCGATCCTGCGCGGCCCACCAGAGACCCGCCGGCCCATGCCGGCACACGCCGCCCGCTTGCGACAGCGAGCCCGCGATGTCGTTGCGCGTTGCGAGCCAGAAGAAGCCCTTGCTGCGCAATACACCCGGCCACTCCTGGTGCAGCAGCGCCCAGAGTCGTGCCGGATGGAACGGCCGGCGCGCGCGGTAAACAAAATTGCCGATCCCGAATTCGTCGGCTTCGCCGTGCACGTGCGCATGATGTTCGTCATGGCAGTCGGGGTCGTCGCAATGCGTGTGATCGTGATCGAGCGACGCGAGCCAGCCCGGCGCATTCGCGGCCTCGTCGAAATCGAAGCGTCCCGTGTTCAGCACTTCGTCGAGCGGCACGTCGCCGAACGTCGACACGACCTGGTGCGCGCGCGGATTGAGCCGCGCGAGGATGTGCTGCAGGCGCGCGAGTTCGTCCGCGCCGACGAGGTCGGCCTTGTTGATCACCAGCACGTCGCAGAATTCGATCTGCTCGATCAGCAACTCGACGAGCGTGCGGTCGTCTTGTTCCGACGCGGCGATGCCGCGCGTCGCGAGTGCGTCGTCGGAGCCGTAGTCGCGCAGGAAGTTGTACGCGTCGACCACGGTGACGAGCGTGTCGAGCCGTGCGATTTTCGACAGCGACTCGCCGTCGTCGTCGACGAACGTGAAGGTTTCGGCGATCGGCATCGGCTCTGCGATACCGGTCGATTCGATCATGATCGCGTCGAAGCGGCCTTCGGACGCGAGATTGCGGATCTCGACGAGCAGGTCGTCGCGCAGCGTGCAACAGATGCAGCCGTTCGACATTTCGATGAGGCGTTCCTCGACGAGCGACAGCGCCTGCGTGTCGCGCACGAGCGACGCGTCGATGTTGACCGCCGCGAGATCGTTGACGATCACGGCGACTTTCAGGCCCGCGCGGTTCGCGAGGATGTGATTGAGCAGCGTGGTCTTGCCGGCGCCGAGGAAGCCGGACAGCACGGTGACGGGCAACGGCTGGTTCATTGGGGTACGCACCAACGGAAAAGATGAAAAAGCGGCCGCGGCGCCCTTCGGGGGCGCGATCGGCCCGCGGACGGGCGAACTTGCGGCGTGAGCCCGCATTGTGCATCAAACGCGCGCCGGCCGGCCGGCACCGCGTCAGGCCGCGATGCGGCGCAGCGTCATGGCGCGGGCGGCAGCAGCTTCCATTGCGTCAGGATGCCGGCGATCTGCCGCGCATACTTGTCGCGCAGCGACGGCGTTTCGGAATGATAGGCGCCGACGGCCTGCCAGGTGTTGCCGTAGCGGTTCATCTTCTGTTTCAGATGCCACGCGGCGATGTAGACGTTCTTGCACGGTTCCATCAGCGTGCCGCGGTCGATCCCGTAGCGCGACAGCGTCGGCAGGTGGATCGAATTGATCTGCATCAGGCCGTAGTCGATCGAGCCGTTCGTGTTCTTGTTCAGCGCACCGGGCCGGTTGCGCGATTCCTGCCATGCGATCGCGCGCAGGATCAGCGGATTGACCTGCTGGTATCTGGCGGCCTCGTCGAAACAATCCGCGCGAGCGTTTGCACTGGCGAACCACGCGCCGGCGGCGATCAACGCGATCGAAGCGAACCGTCTGTTCATGGTGCGGAAACGAAAAGGAATGGCGCGCGGGTCGGGAAAACCCGTGCCTGTTATTCGTGCGACGAGAAACTTGCCGCCCGTATCATACCGGCAGTCCGTCACGTGACAACATGCGGAAACACGGCAGCCCGGTTATACCGCATTTTCGTGTCGCTTCATCGCGAAACGGGGGCGATGGCCGGCATGCCGGCATAGCACCGAATCTTACATATTGCATACGACTCGCCGGATACATGTCGTATGTGAGACAGTCCTCGGATCAATGTGATATTTCGGACATGAAAAACTGCTAATGTCGCCTCTTTCGGACTTGGATCCCAGTACTACCGCCGGAAGTGGCCTGAGCCGGCATCGACCCATTCATCCATGACAAGAAATCGCTTCGTTATGCGGCGCATTGCCACGACCCTCATCGTCGCCGGCATCATCGTCTCGCAGGCCGCCTACGCTCAGGTCACGCTCAACTTCGTGAATGCGGATATCGACCAGGTCGCGAAAGCGATCGGCGCCGCGACCGGCAAGACCATCATCGTCGACCCCCGTGTGAAGGGGCAGCTCAACCTCGTCGCCGAACGTCCGGTGCCGGAAGACCAGGCGCTGAAGACGCTGCAGTCGGCGCTGCGCATGCAGGGCTTCGCGCTCGTGCAGGATCACGGCGTGCTGAAGGTCGTGCCCGAGGCCGACGCGAAGCTGCAAGGCGTGCCGACCTATGTCGGCAATGCGCCGCAGGCGCGCGGCGACCAGGTGATCACGCAGGTGTTCGAGTTGCACAATGAATCGGCGAACAACCTGCTGCCCGTGCTGCGGCCGCTGATCTCGCCGAACAACACGGTGACGGCCTACCCGGCGAACAACACGATCGTCGTGACCGACTACGCGGACAACGTGCGCCGCATCGCGCAGATCATCGCGGGCGTCGACAGCGCCGCGGGCGCGCAGGTGCAGGTCATTCCGCTGCGCAACGCGAACGCGATCGACCTCGCCGCGCAACTGCAGAAAATGCTCGACCCGGGCGCGATCGGCAACAGCGACGCAACGCTGAAGGTGTCGGTCACGGCCGACCCGCGCACCAACTCGCTGATGCTGCGTGCGTCGAGCGCATCGCGCCTTGCGGCCGCAAAGCGCCTCGTGCAGCAGCTCGACGCGCCGAGCGCGGTGCCCGGCAACATGCACGTCGTGCCGCTGCGCAACGCCGATGCGGTGAAGCTCGCGAAGACGCTGCGCGGGATGCTCGGCAAGGGCGGCACCGACAGCGGCTCGTCGGCGTCGTCCAACGATGCGAACAGCTTCAACCAGAGCGGCGGCTCGTCGTCGAGCGGCAACTTCTCGACCGGCACGTCCGGCACCCCGCCGCTGCCGTCGGGCGGCCTCGGCGGCTCGTCGTCCTCGTCGTCGTCGTACGGCGGCTCGTCCGGCAGCGGCGGCCTCGGCTCCGCCGGCCTGCTCGGCGGCGACAAGGACAAGAGCGACGACAACCAGCCGGGCGGGATGATCCAGGCCGATGCGGCGACCAACTCGCTGATCATCACCGCGTCCGATCCGGTTTACCGGAACCTGCGCTCGGTGATCGACCAGCTCGACGCGCGGCGTGCGCAGGTCTATATCGAAGCGCTGATCGTCGAGCTGAACTCGACGACGCAGGGCAACCTCGGCATCCAGTGGCAGGTGGCGAGCGGCCAGTTTCTCGGCGGCACGAACCTGGCGGCCACGGCCGGCAGCGTGGCGGGCAACAGCATCATCAACCTGACGACCGGCGGCACGGCGGCCACCACCGGGCTGGCGGCCAACATCGCGGGGCTGAACCAGGGCCTCAACATCGGCTGGCTGCACAACATGTTCGGCGTACAGGGGCTCGGCGCACTGCTGCAGTATTTCTCGGGCGTAAGCGACGCGAACGTGCTGTCGACGCCGAACCTGATCACGCTCGACAACGAGGAAGCGAAGATCGTCGTCGGCCAGAACGTGCCGATCGCGACCGGTTCGTATTCGAACCTGACGAGCGGCACGACGAGCAATGCGTTCAATACCTACGACCGTCGCGACGTCGGCCTGACGTTGCACGTGAAGCCGCAGATTACCGACGGCGGAATCCTGAAGCTGCAGCTCTACACGGAAGATTCGGCGGTCGTTAGCAGCACCACGAACGCGCAGACCGGCCCGACCTTCACGAAGCGCTCGATCCAGTCGACGATCCTGGCGGACAACGGCGAGATCATCGTGCTCGGCGGGTTGATGCAGGATAACTACCAGGTGTCGAACAGCAAGGTACCGCTGCTCGGCGACATCCCGTGGATCGGCCAGTTGTTCCGTTCGGAATCGAAGCAGCGCCAGAAAACCAACCTGATGGTGTTCCTGCGCCCCGTGATCATCTCCGACCGCAGTACCGCGCAGGAAGTCACGGCCAACCGCTACGACTACATCCAGGGTGTGACGGGTGCATACAAGTCGGATAACAACGTGATCCGCGACAAGGACGATCCGGTCGTCCCGCCGATGCCGCTCGGCCCGAGCCAGGGCGGTACGCCAGCCGGGAACCTGTTCGATCTCGACAAGATGCGCCGCCAGCAGTTGCAGCGCCAGGTGGCGCCGGTCCCGGCCCAGCCGTTGCCGGAGCAGACACCCGTGCAGCCGCAGAGCGTGCCGCAGCAGGCGGTACCGCAACAGCCGCTGACCGCCACGCCGGGAGCCTCGCAGTGACCGACCTGCCCGCATCTTCCGCCCACGACGGCGCGCCGGGCGAACGGCAGCCGCCGTCGCCGCTCGCCGCGCGCCTGTTGCCGTACGGCTTCGCGAAGAGCGGCCAGGTGCTGATCGCGCACCAGCTCGACGACACGCTCGAGGTGTGGATCAGCGAACGCACGAGCGACGCCGCGCTCGCGGAGATCGCGCGCAACTTCGGCTCGATTTCCGTGCACCGCGTGCCGGCCGACGAACTCGCGCAGGCGATCAACCAGGCCTACTCGCGTCATGACGGCAGCGCCGCGCAGGTGGTCGGCGAGGTCGAAGGCGAAGTCGACCTGTCGCGGCTGATGCAGGACATCCCGGAAGTCGAGGATCTGCTCGAGTCGGAAGACGACGCGCCGATCATCCGGATGATCAACGCGCTGCTCACGCAAGCGGCGCGCGAACAGGCGTCGGACATTCACATCGAGCCGTTCGAGAATTCGTCCGTCGTGCGCTTTCGCGTCGACGGCACGCTGCGCGACGTCGTGCGCCCGAAGAAGGCGCTGCACGGCGCACTGATCTCGCGGATCAAGATCATGGCGCAGCTCGACATCGCGGAGAAACGCCTGCCGCAGGACGGCCGCATCACGCTGCGCGTCGGCGGCCGGCCGGTCGACGTGCGCGTATCGACGCTGCCGACCGGGCACGGCGAGCGCGCGGTGCTGCGTCTGCTGGAAAAGGATGCGAAGCGCCTGAATCTCGAAGCGCTCGGGATGGGCCGCGACACGCTCCGCCAGTTCGACAAGCTGATCGCGCGACCGCACGGCATCGTGCTCGTCACGGGCCCGACGGGTTCGGGCAAGACGACGACGCTGTATGCGTCGATGTCCCGGCTCGAAACCGCGACGACCAACATCATGACCGTCGAGGACCCGATCGAATACGACCTCGGCGGCATCGGCCAGACGCAGGTGAACGAGCGGATCGGGATGACCTTTGCCCGTGCGCTGCGCTCGATCCTGCGCCAGGATCCGGACGTGATCATGATCGGCGAAATCCGCGACCTCGAAACCGCGCAGATCGCGGTGCAGGCGTCGCTGACGGGCCACCTCGTGCTCGCGACGCTGCACACGAACGATGCGGCGTCGGCCGTCACGCGTCTGACCGACATGGGCGTCGAGCCCTACCTGCTCGCATCGTCGCTGCTCGGCGTGCTCGCGCAGCGCCTGGTGCGGCAGCTCTGCCCGGTCTGCAAGGAAGAGCGGCATGAGGACGGCCGCATCGTGTGGCATCCGGTCGGCTGCGACAAGTGCGGGCATTCGGGCTACTCGGGCCGGCGCGGCGTATACGAACTGCTGCTGGTCGACGACTCGATCCGCGCGCTGATCCACCGCAACGCGGCCGACGCGGAGATTCTGGCCACCAGCCGCGCGGAAGGGATGCGCACGCTGCGCGACGACGCCGAGCGCTGGCTCGCGTCCGGCGCGACGTCGCTCGAGGAAGTGCTGCGTGTGACGGGAGGCGCATAGCGCGATGCCGGCATTCCGTTTCGAAGCGATCGATTCGGCGGGACACGCGCAGAAAGGCGTCATCGATGCCGACAGCGCACGTGCCGCGCGCGGCCAGTTGCGCACGCAGGGGCTCACGCCGCTCGTCGTCGAGCCGGCCGCCAGCGCAACGCGCGGCGCGCGTACGCAGCGGCTCGCGTTCGGCCGCAAGCTGTCGCAGCGCGAACAGGCGATCCTGACGCGCCAGCTCGCGAGCCTGCTGATCGCGGGGCTGCCGCTCGACGAAGCGCTCGGCGTGCTGACCGAGCAGGCCGAGCGCGACTACATCCGCGAGCTGATGGCCGCGATCCGCGCCGAGGTGCTCGGCGGCCATTCGCTCGCGAATGCGCTGGGCCAGCATCCGCGCGATTTTCCGGAAATCTACCGCGCGCTCGTCGCGGCGGGCGAGCACACGGGCAAGCTCGGCATCGTGCTGTCGCGGCTGGCCGACTACATCGAGCAGAGCAACGCGCTGAAGCAGAAGATCCTGCTGGCCTTCACGTATCCGGGCATCGTCACGCTGATCGCGTTCGGCATCGTCACGTTTCTGCTGAGCTACGTCGTGCCGCAGGTCGTCAACGTGTTTGCGAGCACGAAACAGCAGTTGCCCGTGCTGACGATCGTGATGATGGCGCTGTCGGATTTCGTGCGGCACTGGTGGTGGGCGATCCTGATCGCGGTCGCGCTGATCGTGTGGTTCGTGAAGGCGACGCTGTCGCGCGACGGGCCGCGGCTCGCGTTCGACCGCTGGGTGCTGACCGCGCCGCTCGCGGGCAAGCTCGTGCGCGGCTACAACACGGTGCGCTTCGCGAGCACGCTCGGCATCCTCACCGCGGCCGGCGTGCCGATCCTGCGCGCGTTGCAGGCGGCCGGCGAGACGCTGTCGAACCGTGCGATGCGCGCGAACATCGACGACGCGATCGTGCGCGTGCGCGAAGGCTCCGCGCTGTCGCGCGCGCTGAACAACGTGAAGACGTTTCCGCCGGTGCTCGTGCACCTGATCCGTTCAGGCGAAGCGACGGGCGACGTGACGACGATGCTGGATCGCGCGGCCGAAGGCGAAGCGCGCGAGCTCGAACGCCGCACGATGTTCCTGACGAGCCTGCTCGAGCCGCTGCTGATCCTGGCGATGGGCGGCATCGTGCTCGTGATCGTGCTGGCCGTGATGCTGCCGATCATCGAGCTGAACAACATGGTGCAGTGACGGCCCCCTGATGGTCGGTGAGGCCGTCGCCGTTCAGCGCATGTAGATCGCGGGGGACGGCGTGTTCGCCGGGAGCTGGATTTCGGCGCGCGCGCCGTTGCGGTCGACGACGATCGAGCGGGGGCGGACTTCGGCGAGCTTCGCGCCGGGCGTGACGTCCGCGCCGAGCGACACGGCGCGCGGCGGTTCGCCGCCGACGCCGACGATCGCGGCGGCGCCGCGATCGAGCGAGAGGATGCCGAACAGGTGGATGTCCTGCACGGGGTTCTTGTCGAGCTGACCGCCGAAGAGCGCCGCGGCGTCCTCGGTGCGGATCGGCGGCCGCGCGGCGGCGGCGGGCAGCGGTGCTTCGCGGGCCGACAGCGTGACGACCCAGTAGGTGGCCGTCGCGCACAAACCCGCGAAGAGGGCTAGGGAAAGGATCCGGATCGAGAGCGCGTTCATGCGCGCTATTGTACGGATGTATATGAAATTTGCGTTGGGTGAAAGCCCTCGGCGATGCGCGCCTTACAATGCGTGCTCCGCGCCCGCGGGTTCGGAAGGTTGCCGTCAGGTCATCATCCGGTGCACGGGGTGCGTCACTCAATCGACGACATTTTTTGGAAAGAGGTAGTCAGTCATGCAAACGTGGATCACTCGCCGCAACGCGGCCGTGCGTCGTCAGCGCGGTTTCACGCTGATCGAGATCATGGTGGTGGTCGCGATCCTCGGGATCCTGGCGGCGCTGATCGTGCCGAAGATCATGAGTCGCCCGGACGAGGCGCGCCGCATCGCCGCGAAGCAGGACATCGGCACGATCATGCAGGCGCTCAAGCTGTACCGTCTCGACAACGGCCGTTATCCGAGCCAGGAGCAGGGCCTGAACGCGCTGATCCAGAAGCCGTCCACCGATCCGATCCCGAACAACTGGAAGGACGGCGGTTACCTCGAGCGCCTGCCGAACGATCCGTGGGGTAACGGGTACAAGTACCTGAACCCGGGCGTGCACGGCGAGATCGACGTATTCAGCTACGGTGCCGACGGCAAGGAAGGCGGCGAGAGCAACGACTCCGACATCGGTTCGTGGCAATAAGCCGGCGCTGATCGTCCCGACGCTTCGTTCCCGCTCTTCATGCTCGCCATTCGCACGACTTCCCGCTGCGGCCGCGATTGCCGTGTGCTTCGCGGCGCGGCGCCGTCCGTATCGGCACGCGCCGAGGGCGGGCCGCTGAAGCACGGCGTGCGGCACGTTCGCGCGAGCGGCTTTACGCTGCTCGAAATGCTGGTCGTGCTCGTGATCGCGGGGCTGCTCGTGTCGCTTGCGTCGCTGTCGCTGACGCGCAATCCACGCACCGACCTGCGCGAGGAAGCGCAGCGCATCGCGCTGCTGTTCGAGACCGCCGGCGACGAAGCACAGGTGCGCGCGCGCCCGATCGCGTGGCAGCCGACCGCGCACGGCTTCCGTTTCGACGTGAGTTCGCCCGACGGCTGGCGCACGCTGCGCGACGACCTGCTGCGCCCGCGCGACTGGGACGGCGGTGTGACGGGTGCCGACATCGACTACCCGGGCTCCGATACGCATGCGAACCGCGTCGTGTTCGGCACCGAGAGCATCGACACGCCAGTGCGCGTGACGCTGCATTCGACCGTCGGCAGCGCGACGATCGTCGGCACCGGCAACGGCCGCTACGAGGTGCAATGACGATGCGTCGTCGCCTGCCCTTCCCCGTTGCTGCGTCGCACCCCAATCCCCCAAGTGGACTGCCTTCGGGGCGGGGCTTCACGATGATCGAGGTGCTGGTCGCGCTCGCGATCATCGCGGTTGCGCTCGCCGCGTCGATCCGCGCGGTCGGCACGATGGCGACCAACGCGTCCGAGCTCCATCGCCGGCTGCTGGCCGGCTGGAGCGCCGACAACGCGCTCGCGCAGTTGCGGCTCACGCATGCGTGGCCGCAGATCGGCGAGCAGAGTTTCGACTGTTCGCAAGGCAACGTGCAGCTCGTCTGCACGCAGAGCGTGAGCGCCACGCCGAACCCCGTGTTCCGGCGCGTCCGGGTTTCGGTGAGCACGCCCGGGCGCGCCGGCGTGCTCGCGCAGATGGTGACGGTGGTCGCGAATGAAACCAGCCGTCCGCTCTGACGCGCCGATGCGACGCCCGCACGCGCGCCCCGCCCGGGGCTTCACGCTGATCGAGCTGATGATCGCGATCGCGATCCTCGCGGTGGTCGCGATTCTTGCGTGGCGCGGGCTCGACCAGATCATGCGCGGCCGCGACAAGGTCGCTTCCGCGATGGAAGACGAGCGCGTCTTCGCGCAGATGTTCGACCAGATGCGCATCGACGCGCGGCTGGCCGCGACCGACGACGAGGCCGGCCAGCCGGCGATCGGCGTCGCCGGCAATACGCTGCAGATCGTCCGCGAATTCGAGGTGCCGGGCGCCGCGCCGCGGCTGCAGGTGGTCCGCTACCGGATCGCCGGCGGGCGTGTCGTGCGCTATGCGTCGCCGCCGATCGACGACGCGAACCGGCTGCAAGGCGTGCTGAAGGACAGCAGCGTCGAAGGCTGGAGCTGGGTTGCGCTGATGGGCGGCGTCGGCGCGATCGACGCGAAGCTGTACGTGCCGCGCGTGGGCTGGACCACCAACCTGCAGACGGCCGACGACGCGCTCGCGCAGAACAACGATGCGCTCAAGGTGCCGCAGATCGGCAACGCGCCGCCGCAGCGCGCGGTGACGGGGCTGCAGGTCAGCATCGGCGCGACGTCGCTGCGGGTGCCGGTCACGCGCGTGTTCCTCGTCGGGGAATGACGATGCGCGCGCGCCCTCACCGTCCGCTCTCCCCCCACCGCGTTGCCGCGCGCGGCCGCCAGCGCGGCGCGGCGATCATCACCGCGCTGCTCGTCGTCGCACTGTCGGCGATCCTCGTCTCGGGGATGCTGTGGCGCCAGCAGGTGCAGATCCGCCGCATCGAGAACCAGCGCGTGATCGCGCAGGCGCAGTGGGTCGCGCGCGGCGCGCTCGACTGGACGCGGATGATCCTGCGCTCCGAAGGCGACACGGCGCCCGGCATCACGTATCTCGGCGGAATCTGGGGCGTGCCGATCGCGAAGACGAAGCTGTCGGACTTCCTCGGCCGGATCGGCGCGCCCAACGACAACGGCGGCGAAGACACCTATATCTCCGGCTCGATCGAGGACGCGCAGGCGAAGTTCAACCTGCGCAACCTCGTGGCGGCGCCGGCGCCCGGCGTGCTGCAACTGAACGTCACGCAGCTCCAGGCGTTCCAGCGCCTGCTGACGACGCTCGGCTACGACGGCGCGTTCGCGAAACGGATCGCGCTGCAGGTGCGCGCGGGCCTCATGCATTCGGCGACGCGCTTCCAGATGCCGACGCTGCCGGGCGGCGGCGGCACGGCGCCGGCCACCGCGCCGGTGACCACCGACCAGCAGGGCGGCGGCGGCTTCACCGACGATCCCGGCATGTCCGGCGGCGACCGCGGGCCCGCGCCGCTGATGATGACGAGCGTCGACAGCCTGCTCGACGTCGACGGCGTGACGCCCGAGATGGTTGCGCGGCTGCGCCCGTTCGTCACCGTGCTGCCGACCACGACGCCCGTGAACATGAACACCGCGCCGGCCGAGGTGATCGCGGCGCTGGTGCCGGGGATGAGCGTGTCGTCCGCGCAGGCGCTCGTGTCGCGCCGCGAGACCGTGTTTTTCCGCAACGTCGGCGACGTGCAGCTCGCGCTGCGCGGCGCCGGTGCGCCGAACGTGACGATCGACTCGAGCCTCGTCGACGTCAATTCGAGCTATTTCATCGTGCATGGCCGGATCCAGCACGAACGCGCGGAGGTTGATCGCACCTCGCTCGTGTATCGTGATCCGACCACGCACTCGACGCGGGTCGTGCGTATCCGCGACCAGCTATAACGACGCCAATCGGGAGAGGAGCTCTTGTGAGCACGTTGATTGTTTCTTTGCCGCCGCGCGAGCCTGCCGTGCCGTTGCAGGAATGGCAGTGGCCCGAGCTGCCGTTCACGCTCGTCGACAAGGCCGGCCAGGTGCAGCGCGCGGGCCGCGCCGCGCTCGCGCTGCTGCCGCGCGCGAATGCGACGGTGCTGATCGTCGCCGCGCGCGACGTGCTGCTGCTGGCCGCGACGGTGCCGCCGCTCAAGGGGCCGAAGCTGCGCCAGGCGCTGCCCAACATCGTCGAGGATCAGTTGATCCAGGATCCGCTCGGCTGCCACATCGCGCTCGATCCGGCCGCGCTGCCCGACGGGCGACGCGTGCTGGCCGTCGTCGATCGCGCGTGGTTCCGCACGATCTGCGACGCGTTCGCGGCGGCCGGCCACCGGCACCTGAGCGCGGTGCCCGCGACCCGCTGCCTGCCGGTGCCGCGCGCGCCGGCCGAAACGGCATCGGCCACGCCGGCCGAAGCTGAAGCAGTCAATGCCGCTGCTGCCGCACTTGCCGCGCACGCGGTCGAGCCGCCCGCCCGCCCGACGACGGTCGCCGCGGTGCTCGGGCTCGCGGCGTCGGTCGAACCGGCGCTCGTCGAAGCCGGTGCGCAGCCGGTCGCGGCTGGCGCGCCGCGCCTCGAACTCGCGGTCGCACGCGGCGCGCTCGGCGAAGGTTTCGCGGCGCCCGCGTCGCGCGCGGCCGGCACGCTGGCCGCGCTCGCGGGCGGCGGCGACGTCGAACTGTACGAACTCGGCGAACCGGGCGCGGAGCCGCGGCTCGCATCGGTCGGTCGCACGGACGGCCCGCTGCTGCCGGGCGCCGCGCCGCTGTCATTCGACGCGTTCGCGCGGCGCGCGCTGGCCGAGCGTTTCGACCTGTGTCAATTCGAATTCGAGTCGCAGCCGTGGCGCTTCGACCGCGCGACGGTGAAGCGCCTGCGCGTGCCGCTCGCACTCGTCGCGGCGACGCTCGGCGTCGCGGTGATCGGGATGAACCTGCACTGGTGGAAGCTGTCGCGCGAACGCGATGCGCTGTCCGCGCAGATCACCGAAACGCTGCTGTCCGCGTTCCCGAAGACGACGACGGTGCTCGATCCGCCCGCACAGATGCAGCGCCAGCTCGATCAGTTGCGCCTGGCGGCCGGCGAGCTGTCGCCGAACGATTTCCTCGCGCTGTCGAGCGGGCTGACGCGCTCGATGGGCGCGTTGCCGCTGAACGGCATCGCGTCGCTCGATTATCACGACCGGCGGCTCGACGTCGGCTTCAAGCCGCAGGTCAAGGTCGATCCCGATTTCACGCAGCGCCTCGCGCGCAACGGACTGTCCGGCGAAGTCGACAGCAACACGGGCAAATGGACGATCCGGAGCCGATCATGAAAACGGAACAACTGAACCAGACGCTGACCCAGTTCTGGGGTGAGCGCTCGCAGCGCGAGAAGATGCTGCTCGGCTGGGGCAGCGCCGTGCTGGCGGTCGTGATCGCGTATTCGGTGCTGTGGTCGCCCGCGCAGGAAGGCCGCGCACGGATCCAGCGCGAGCTGCCGACGATGCGCCGCGAACTCGCGCAGATGACCGCGCAGGCGAACGAGGCGAAGTCGCTGACGGCCGCCGCGCAGGGTGTTGCGCCGACTGGCCTGGCGTTGAAGGACGCGCTGACCGCGTCGCTGTCCGATCACGGGCTGCAGGGTGCGCAGGTGCAGATCGTCGGCAACGGCGTGCAGGTCCAGATGAAGAACGTGTCGTTCCCGGCGTGGACGCAGTGGCTCGACGACGCGCGCCGGCAGTTCAAGGTGCAGGTCGGCGAGGCGCACGCGACCGCGCTGAAGGACGACGGCCAGGTCGACCTGACGGCCTTGATGCAACCTTCCGTACAGAAATAGATGACGCAGTGGATGATGCAAGCGGCGGTCGGTCGATGAGGCCATGGACGAAGCGGCTCGCCACCGCATTGCCGTGGGTACTGGCAGGCGGGCTCGCAACGGCGGTGACGCTCGTCGCGCTCGCGCCGGCCGCGTGGATCGCGCCGCAGTTCGCGCGCGCGACCGGCGGGCACGTGAATCTCGTCGATCCGGACGGGTCGCTGTGGCATGGCTCGGGCACGCTGATGCTCGCGCCGGGCGCCGACCAGAGCGCGGCGACGCTGCTGCCGGGCCGGGTCGAATGGACCACGCGCTTCTGGCCGCTGCTGACCGGGCGCGTGCAGATGCGTATGCGCCAGACCGAGGCGATGCCCGATGCCGTCACGCTCGATGCGACGTGGCGCGGCGCGGTGCTGTCGGCGGGCACGATGGCCGTGCCCGCGTCGCTGCTCGCGGGGCTCGGCACGCCGTTCAACACGCTCGACCTGCAGGGCGACGTGCGGGTCGGCTGGACCGACTGGCGCCTGTTCGGCAACAACGCGTTCGGCCAGTTGACGGTGACGATCGACTCGATGAGTTCGCGCGTGTCGCGCGTGAAGCCGCTCGGTTCGTACCGCGCGGTGCTGCAGGCGAAGGGAGCGGGCGCCGATCTCGACCTGTCGACGACGCAGGGCCCGCTGTTCCTGGACGGGCACGGCAGCTTCGGTGCCGGCCAGGGATCGTTCCGCGGCACCGCGCATGCGGCGCCCGAGCAGCAGGCGAATCTCGCGGGGCTGCTGAACCTGCTCGGCCACCCGACCGGGAACAACGAGGTGTCGCTGATCTTCGGCGACGCGATGCGCTGACGCGCGCGTCGCCCTCTTCTCTTCTTACTGCTGCGCGAGCGGTGCGGTTGCCGCGGGCGCGGCTGCACCGGACGCCGGCACGGGCGCCGGCGCAGCCATGTCGCCGGTCTCGCGCGCCATGTTCGACGCATCCCAGCCGCCGCCGAGCGCCTTCACGAGCCCGACCGACGACACCATCCGCTGCCCGGCGATCGTCGAGAGCTTCTGCTGCGCGGTGAATGCGGTGGTCTGCGCGGTCAGCACGTTCAGGTACGCGACCGTGCCGGCCTTGTACTGGTTCGTGACGATCGCGAGCGCGTGCTCGGCGCTGTCGACGGCCTGCCGCTGCACGTCGATTTCCTGCGCGAGGATGCGTTGCGACGCGAGGTTGTCCTCGACGTCCTGGAACGCGGTGAGCACCGCGAGGCGATACGCGGCGACGTCCTGGTCGTAGGTCGCGCGCGCGGCGTCGGTCTGCGCGGCGCGCAGACCCGCATCGAACAGCGTCGCCGCAAGCTGCGGACCGACCGTCCAGAAACGCGCCGGCAGCGTGAACAACTGCGACCACACCGAACTCTGGACGCCGCCGGTGGCCGACAGCGTGAGCGTCGGGAAGAACGCGGCGATCGCGACGCCGATCTGCTCGTTCGCGGCTGCGGCGCGGCGCTCGGCCGCGGCGATGTCGGGCCGGCGCTCGAGCAGCGCGGACGGCACGTCGACGGGGGTGATCGGCGGCTCGGCCGCGAGCGGGTTCGGCGGCAGCGAGAAGGTCGACGCCGGTTCGCCGATCAGCGTCGCGATCGCATGCTCGAACTGCGCGCGCGTGACGCCGTTGTCGATCGACGCCGCCTGCGCGCTCTGCAGTTGCGTCTGCGCCTGGATCACGTCCGCGCGCGCGGCGACGCCCTGCGCATACTGGTTCTGCGTGAGTTTCAGCGACTGCGCGTACGACTTCACGGTGTCGTCGAGCAGCTTCTGCAGCCCATCGGACGTGCGCAACTGGAAATAGGTTTGCGCGAGCAGCGCCTGCTGCGACAGCCGCGCATTCGCGAGATCGGCCGCGGCGGCGGCTTCGCCGGCGCGCTGCGCGCTGACGGAGCGGCTCACCTTGCCCCACAGGTCGGGTTCCCAGCTCGCGTCGAGGCCGACGCTGTAGCTGTTGTTGATCGATCCGGACGAACCGCTGCCGAAACTCGACGACGAGCCCGACGACAGCGACGTGCGCGGCGTGCGGGCGCGCGAGCCCGACGCGGTCAGCCCGACGGTCGGGAAATACGCGGCGCGTGCCTCGGTGACAAGCGCGCGCGCCTGCCGGTAGGCGGCCGCCGATTGCGCGATGGTCTGGTTCGACGCGTTGAGCTTGCCGATCAGCGCGTCGAGCTGCGGATCGTTGTAGACCGCCCACCACGGGCCGCGGTCGGCGCGGTCGGCGGGTTGCGCGACTTTCCAGCCGGCCGGCGCTTCCTTGAATGCGGCGGGGATCGACGTGTCGGGCCGGTGATAGTCGGGCCCGACGGCGCAGCCGGCGAGCAGCACGGCCGTCGCAACGGCGACGGCGGCGCTCAGCGGGCGAAGGGCGCGCGGGAGGGAGGCGTACGGCATCGTGGTTTTCCTGTCTGGGCGCGACGGCCGGCGAGCGGCGTCGCGCGATGCGGTCGTCATGCCGCTGGCGGACAAATGGTAACTGACGGCGGGAAAGCTGCGCAGCCCTAAGGGTACGGTGCGCGGCGGCGGGAATGTGTTACCGGCGCGAGCGGCCGGTTTACCGGCCATTACGGATCGCTTGCGGCGAGACAGGCGCGCGACGGCGGCCGCGGGAGGCGCGGCCGGCGATCGGTCGGGACAGTCGGGAGGACGGGAGCGGCGTCAGTGGCAGCGCACGGGCAGCGGGACGGGTTCGGCGGCGGGCCGCCATGACGACGGCTCCGTCGCGGCCGGCTGGCTCGTGCCGCGTGCGCCGCCCTTCGCGTTGCGTTGCCGGCGATGATCGAACCATGCGAACCCGAGCGCCGCGAGCGAGCCGCCCGGCACGACCAGCATCGTCACGTACAGCGCGATCTTCCAGCCGCGGTGCGGCCCGGAAAACACATGATGAGCGGTATCGGTCAGGTTGCGGCGCAGCGCGCCGGCGGCATTTTTCAGGGACAGCATCGCGAACATCCTCGGGTGCCCGACAGCGCGGGCGAATCGGTCAGAACATCGTCTCCGGCAGTGCAACATGCACGTCGTAACTGGTTGCCTAAAATAATATTGACTAAGCAATCATTTTTCAAGATACTGGGCGCGTTTTAACCTGAAACGCACTGTTGCTGTGTGCGCAATCGCATGACCGGCGGCCTCTACGATCCCGAGAACATCGCGCTGGAAACGAGCCTCGGCTATTACCTGTCGAAGGCGAAGCAGGCGCTCGTCGAGCGGATGGACCGCGCGCTCGAGCCGCTCGACCTCACCGCGCAGCAGATCGGCGTGATCCTGCTGCTGTCGCGCGGCTACGCGCGCACGCCGTTCGAGCTGTCTCGCAAGATGTCGTACGACAGCGGTTCGATGACGCGCATGCTCGATCGGCTCGAACGCAAGGGGCTGGTCGCACGCTCGCGCAGCGAGCAGGACCGCCGGATGATCGAGCTGACGCTGACCGAACGCGGCGCCGACGCGGCCCGCGCGCTGCCGTCGCTGATCGCGACCGCGCTCAACGCGCAGCTCGACGGTTTCTCGGCCGACGAACTCGCGACGCTCACCGGCCTGCTGCAGCGCTTCATCGCCAACGGGCCCGGCACGACCGGTTGCCCGAAGCCGGACGAAGCGGACTGCTGATGTGCGCGGAGGCCTCATGTCTAGGTTAAGCATTCGCTTATTTCTCTGTCTGGGCAGAAGATGACAGGACACGTGCTCCACTCTTTCCTTTATCCGTTCCACCTGGCCGGGTCGTGCTGCGTCGCGCACCCGTGCGTTGCGCCGGCGCGTCGCGCGCGCCGCGTCTAGGAGATTCCGATGTCCGCCACCACGGCATCCGCGGCCCCGGCCGCCGCACCCGCGCCGCTGACCGGCGGTGCGCTCGCGCTGCTCACCGTCGGGCTCGCGCTCGGCACCTTCATGGAAGTGCTCGACACGTCGATCGCGAACGTCGCGGTGCCGACCATCTCGGGCAGCCTCGGCGTCGCGACGAGCGAAGGCACGTGGGTGATCTCGTCGTAC
The DNA here is from genome assembly GCF_018417535.1 of Burkholderia pyrrocinia. Classification (NCBI taxonomy): domain Bacteria; kingdom Pseudomonadati; phylum Pseudomonadota; class Betaproteobacteria; order Burkholderiales; family Burkholderiaceae; genus Burkholderia; species Burkholderia pyrrocinia. The sequence continues at coordinate 3,100,797 of NZ_CP070977.1, forward strand.
TCGGTCGCGTCCGCGATCGCGGTGCCGCTGACCGGCTGGCTCGCGCGGCGGGTCGGCGAGGTGCGGCTGTTCACGCTGTCGGTGCTCGCGTTCACGGTCGCGTCCGCGCTGTGCGGCCTCGCGACCAACTTCGAGACGCTGATCGCGTTCCGGCTGCTGCAGGGGCTCGTGTCGGGGCCGATGGTGCCGCTGTCGCAGACGATCCTGATGCGCAGCTACCCGCCCGCGAAGCGCGGGCTCGCGCTCGGGCTATGGGCGATGACGGTGATCGTAGCGCCTATCTTCGGCCCGCTGCTGGGCGGCTGGATCAGCGACAACTACACGTGGCCGTGGATCTTCTACATCAACCTGCCGATCGGCATCTTTTCGGCGGCCTGCGCGTACCTGCTGCTGCGCGGCCGCGAAACGAAGACGTCGAAGCAGCGGATCGACGCGATCGGCCTGGCGCTGCTCGTGATCGGCGTGTCGTGCCTGCAGATGATGCTCGACCTCGGCAAGGACCGCGACTGGTTCAACTCGTCGTTCATCGTCGCGCTCGCCATGATCGCGGTCGTGTCGCTCGCGTTCATGCTGGTGTGGGAGGCGACCGAGAAGGAGCCGGTGGTCGACCTGTCGCTGTTCAAGGACCGCAACTTCGCGCTCGGCGCGCTGATCATCTCGTTCGGCTTCATGGCGTTCTTCGGCTCGGTCGTGATCTTCCCGCTGTGGCTGCAGACGGTGATGGGCTACACGGCCGGCAAGGCCGGCCTCGCGACCGCGCCGGTCGGGCTGCTCGCGCTCGTGCTGTCGCCGCTGATCGGCCGCAACATGCACCGGCTCGACCTGCGGATGGTCGCGAGCTTCGCGTTCATCGTGTTCGCGGGCGTGTCGCTGTGGAACGCGACGTTTACGCTCGACGTGCCGTTCAACCACGTGATCCTGCCGCGGCTCGTGCAGGGGATCGGTGTCGCGTGCTTCTTCGTGCCGATGACGACGATCACGCTGTCGAGCATCTCCGACGAGCGGCTCGCGAGCGCGTCTGGGCTGTCGAACTTCCTGCGCACGCTGTCGGGCGCGATCGGCACCGCGGCCAGCTCGACGTTCTGGGAGAACGACGCGATCTACCACCATGCGCGGCTCTCGGAATCGGTGAGCGTCTACGCGCAGAACACGACCGACTACCAGGGCGCGCTCGCGCAGCTCGGCATCGTCGGGCAGACGGCCAATGCGCAGCTCAACCAGCTCGTCACGCAGCAGGGCTTCATGATGGCGACCAACGACTTCTTCCACCTGTCGGCGATGATGTTCATCGCGCTCGCGGCGCTCGTGTGGATCACGAAGCCGAAGAAGGGCGCGGGGCCGGCGATGGGGCACTGAACGCGCGGCGGGCGGTCATTGCGCCTGCCGTTTTCGCCTCACCCCCCGGCGTCGAGGCCGTTACTCCCTCGCCCGCAACCCGCCGAACGCGAGATCGTCGACCGGCGCGACCGGCAGCGTCGCCCGTGCCACTTCCAGCCACGCGCGCGCCGCGTGCGACAGATACCCCTTCTTCAGCCAGCCCAGCGCGATCGCCCACGTGATCTCCGGCTCGACGATCGGCCGGCAGGTGAACTGCCCGACGTCGAGCCGCCGGCAATACGGTTCGGGCAGCAGCGCGATGCCGACGCCCGCATGCACGAGCGCGGCCATGAAATCCCAGTGGCCGCTGCGGCTCACGATCGACGGCGTGAAGCCGACCTGCCGGCACGCATCGAGCACCGCGTCGTGCAGCGCGAGGCTTTCCGCATAGAACACGAACGATTCGCGCGCGAGATCCGCGAGCGGCACGGCTGCGTGATCCTCCCAGCGCGACTCGCGCGGCGCGACCAGCCACAGCGGCGCGCGCACCATCGGCAGCCGCTCGAACACGGCCGGGTCGACCGGCTCCAGCAGGCCGCCGAGTTCGAGTTCGCCCGACATCAGCGCGGCCTCGATCATCCGCGCGCCCTGCTCGAACAGCTTCAGCTCGATGTTCGGATAGCGCTGCTTGTACGCGGCGATGATCGGCGTGAACAGCGAGCCGCCGAGCGGCGGGACCCCGATCGTCAGCTCGCCGCGCCCGAGCGTGCCGAGATCGTTCAGCTCCGACTGCAACTGCGCCTGAGCGGCAAGTACGTCCTGGCCGCGCTGGAACACGATCCGCCCCGCGTCGGTCAGCACCATCTGCCGGCCGTCGCGCAGCAGCAACGGCGAACCGATCTCGTCCTCGAGCGCCTTCACCATCTTGCTGATGGTCGGCTGGGTCACGAACAGCTTGTCGGCCGCCGCGGTGAAGCTCTGCTGGCGGACCACCTCGACGAAGTACCGCAGCGCGCGCAATTCCATCGATGTCTCCCCAAGTTGGTGCGGCAATCAAAAACGAATTCCGAATTGGAATGATAAGGATAGAGACAAGTCATTTTATTTATGGTTAGGGGAAACCCTATACTCGCACCATCAACGGAATATCTGGATGGAGCCCGCCATGAACAAGCCGATCGCTGTTGCCGCCACCCGCCCTGCCGCTTCGGGCAGCATGACGCGCACGGGCCGGATCGCGCTGCAGGCCGCCGCGCTCGGCGCACTGTGGCTGGCCGTCGACTGGGCCGTGCGGGCGGTCGGCCTGCCGATTCCGTCCGGCGTGATCGGCCTCGCGGTGCTCCTCGTGCTGCTGTTCTCGGGCCGCGTCGCGCCCGCGTGGGTGAAGGACGGCGCGAACTGGCTGCTGTCCGACATGCTGCTGTTCTTCGTGCCGGCCGCCGTCGCGGCCGTCCAGTACGGCGGGCTGTTCCGCGAGGACGGCTGGCGCATCGCGCTGGTCATGCTCGCGGGCACCGCGTTCGTGATGGTCGCGGTGGCCGTCGCGGTCGACCTCGCCGCGAAGCTCGAACGCCGGCTGGCCGCGCAGCGCGTGTTCGCCGAACGCCGCCGCGCGCGCCTGAGCGCCGTGTCCGCCCACTGAGCCGGAGCCGCGCATGCCTGCCTTGCTGTCGAACCTGTCCGCCGACCACGTGAATACCGCGATCTCGTTCGGCTGCTTCGTGCTGACGGTCGTGCTGTATTTCGCGTCGAAGCGGCTCTACGCGTACAGGAAGTCGCTGCTGTTCTCGCCGCTCGTGTTCGTGCCGGGCGTGCTGGTGCTGCTCGTCCTGCTGACCGGCATCCCGTATTCGGTCTACTTCCGCGACACGCGCTGGCTGATGTGGCTGCTCGGCCCGGCGACGATCGCGTTCGCGGTGCCGATCTATGAATATCGCGACCTGATCCGCCGGCACTGGCTGTCGCTGTCGGTCGGCGTCGCGGTCGGGATCGGCGCGGGCGTGTGCGGGTCGCTGCTGCTCGCGAAGCTGCTGCACCTGTCGCCGGAGCTGCAGCGCTCGCTGATGACGCGCTCGGTGTCGACGCCGTTCGCGCTCGCCGTGTCGGACAAGATCCACGCGCCGAAGGATCTCACGGCCCTCTTCGTGATCGCGACCGGCATCTGCGGGATGCTGCTCGGCGAGATCGTGCTCGCGCTCGTGCCGATGCGCACGCGGCTCGCGCGCGGCGCGCTGTTCGGCGCGGCCGCCCATGGCGTGGGCACCGCGAAGGCGCGCGAGATCGGCAGCGAGGAAGGCGTCGTGTCGAGCCTGACGATGATGATCGCCGGCGTCGCGATGGTGCTGATCGCGCCGCTGCTGACGCTGCTGCCGATCTGACGGCCCGCGCCGGGCGGGCCGCCGCCCGCCGGGCATGCCGGGCCGCGCCCGGAATGACCGCCTTGCGCCGCTGCCCCACCCTGCAGCGAGCCGCGCCGGCCGACAATCGGCTGAGATAGCCGCAAATCCCCCCTCTTTTCCGCCCATCGGGCTCGGCCCGGATGCCGAACAATGCATGCTACGAGACATCACGCACGCATTCACATGGCCTCCACGACCGCAAACCCGACCGCCGACAAGCCGGCTTCGTCCGGCAAGTTCAAGCGCATCGCGCTTATAGCCGTCATCGCGCTGGGCGCGGCCGCCGCCGCAGCCGGCGGCATGTACGTGTTCCTGAGCAAGGAAGGCGTCGGCCATGCGAGCGCGCCCGCCGAGCCGGCGCCGCTTGCCGCGCCGGTGTTCTTCCCGCTCGACCCGCTGACCGTGAACCTGCAGTCGGACGACGGCGCGCAGCATTACCTGCGCGTCGGCCTGTCGCTGAAGCTCACCGACCCGAAGACGCAGGAGCAACTGACCGCGCGGATGCCGGAGATCCGCAGCCGGATCCTGCTCGCGCTGTCGAACAAGCATCCCGAGGATCTCGCGACGCCGGACGGCAAACGTTCGCTCGCGAAGGAGCTGCGGGAACTGATCGAGCAGCCGACGCAGCCGGGCAACCAGCGTGCGAAGGTCGACGACGTGTTGTTTACCGAATTCGTCGTCCAGTAACGCGGCCGCAAAAGGAGCGCGCATGGGCCACCAGGAGTTCATGTCCCAGGAGGAGGTCGATGCCCTCCTCAAGGGCGTCACGGGCGAAACCGATGCAGTCGACGAGCAGCGCGACACATCGGGCGTCCGCCCCTACAACATCGCGACGCAGGAGCGGATCGTCCGCGGCCGGATGCCCGGCCTCGAGATCATCAACGACCGCTTCGCGCGCCTGCTGCGGATCGGCATCTTCAACTTCATGCGGCGCACGGCGGAAATCTCCGTCAGCCAGGTGAAGGTGCAGAAGTACAGCGAGTTCACCCGCAACCTGCCGATCCCGACGAACCTGAACCTCGTGCACGTGAAGCCGCTGCGCGGCACGTCGCTGTTCGTGTTCGACCCGAACCTCGTGTTCTTCGTCGTCGACAACCTGTTCGGCGGCGACGGGCGCTTTCACACGCGCGTCGAAGGCCGCGATTTCACGGCCACCGAGCAGCGCATCATCGGCAAGCTGCTGAACCTCGTGTTCGAGCACTACATGACCGCATGGAAGAGCGTGCGGCCGCTGCAGTTCGAATTCGTGCGCTCGGAGATGCACACGCAGTTCGCGAACGTCGCGACGCCGAACGAGATCGTGATCGTCACGCAGTTCTCGATCGAGTTCGGGCCGACGGGCGGCACGCTGCACATCTGCATGCCGTACTCGATGATCGAGCCGATCCGCGACGTGCTCAGTTCGCCGATCCAGGGCGAGGCGCTCGAAGTCGACCGCCGCTGGGTGCGCGTGCTGTCGCAGCAGGTACAGGCCGCCGAGGTCGAGTTGAGCGCGAATCTCGCCGAGATCCCGTCGACGTTCGAGAAGATCCTGAACCTGCGCGCGGGCGACGTGCTGCCGCTGGAGATCGCCGACACGATCACCGCGAAGGTCGACGGCGTGCCGGTGATGGAATGCGGCTACGGAATTTTCAATGGTCAATATGCATTGCGCGTGCAGAAGATGATCAGCGCGGGCGATACGATGAAGGAAGGTGGATATGAGTGAGCTGAACCAGACGCCCGAGGACGACGTGCAAGCGATGGCCGATGCGGCCCTCGCGGCATCGGCCGCCGCTGCTCAGGCGGCGCCGGCCGCGGCGGAAGAAGATCCGGGCATGGACGACTGGGCCGCCGCGCTCGCCGAGCAGAACCATCAGCCGGTGCAGCCGGGCGCGACGGGCGCCGGCGTGTTCCAGCCGCTGTCGAAGGCCGCGGCGAACTCGACGCACAACGACATCGAGATGATCCTCGACATCCCGGTCAAGATGACCGTGGAGCTCGGCCGCACGAAGATCGCGATCCGCAACCTGCTGCAGCTCGCGCAGGGCTCGGTGGTCGAGCTGGACGGCATGGCCGGCGAGCCGATGGACGTGCTCGTGAACGGCTGCCTGATCGCGCAGGGCGAGGTCGTGGTCGTCAACGACAAGTTCGGCATCCGTCTCACCGACATCATCACCCCGGCCGAACGCATCCGGAAGCTGAATCGATGAACGTCGCGAAGCCCGGCCGCCGCGCACGCATCGCGATCGCGGCGGCGCTTGCCGTTGCCGTTTCGCTTTCCGTTTCGCTCGCCTGCGCGCCGGCCGGCGCCGCCGACATGAACGCGGTGAACCACGCCGGTTCGATCGCGTCGAGCGTGATGGTCGGCTCGGCCGCGCCGTCGCTCGGCATCGGCGCGGTGCTGCAGACGCTCGTCGGGCTCGCGGTCGTGATCGGTCTCGTGTTCGCGTGCGCGTGGCTCGCGCGCCGCTTCGGCTTCCAGCCCGCGCGGCGCGGCGGCCCGCTGAAGGTCGTGTCGAGCGTCGGGCTCGGCGCGAAGGAAAGCGCGACGATCGTCGAGATCGGCGACACCTGGCTCGTGCTCGGCGTCGCGCCGGGCAACGTGCGGCTGCTGCATACGCTGCCGGCTGGCCAGGCTGCGGCAACCATCACCGCGGCCTCGGATTCGGCCGACGCGCCAGCCGGCGCCGCCCCGTCCGACGGCGGCCTGCCCGGCACGTTCGGCTCGCGGTTTCGCGACGCGCTCGCGGGCGAAGCCGCGAAGCGGCTCGGTCGCGGCAAGGACCGCTGACATGGCGCCGCGCCCTCTTTCCGTTCCCGCATTTCGATGAAACACGAATTCCTGCGTCGCGCGGCGCGCTTCGCGCCCGTGCTGATCCTCTGCCTCGCCCCCGCGCTCGCGTGCGCGCAGGCGAACGGCCTGCCCGCGTTCAACGCGAGCCCGGGCCCGCACGGCGGCACCACCTATTCGCTGAGCGTGCAGACGATGCTGCTGCTCACGATGCTGTCGTTCCTGCCGGCAATGGTGTTGATGATGACGAGCTTCACGCGCATCATCATCGTGCTGTCGCTGCTGCGCCAGGCGCTCGGCACCGCGACGACGCCGCCGAACCAGGTGCTCGTCGGCCTCGCGATGTTCCTCACCTTCTTCGTGATGTCGCCGGTGCTCGACCGCGCGTACAACGACGGCTACAAGCCGTTCTCCGACGGCACGATGCCGATGGAGCAGGCCGTGCAGCGCGGCATCGCGCCCTTCAAGACCTTCATGCTGAAGCAGACCCGCGAGACCGATCTCGCGCTGTTCGCGAAGATCTCGAAGGCCGCGCCGATGCAGGGGCCCGAGGACGTGCCGCTGTCGCTGCTGGTGCCCGCGTTCGTCACGAGCGAGCTGAAGACGGGTTTCCAGATCGGCTTCACGGTCTTCATCCCGTTCCTGATCATCGACATGGTCGTCGCGAGCGTGCTGATGTCGATGGGGATGATGATGGTGTCGCCGTCCACCGTGTCGCTGCCGTTCAAGCTGATGCTGTTCGTGCTGGTCGACGGCTGGCAATTGCTGATCGGCTCGCTCGCGCAGAGCTTCACGTAAGCAGCGGAGGAACACGTGCGATGACGCCCGAACAAGTGATGACCCTCGCGCACCACGCGATGATGGTCGGCCTGCTGCTCGCCGCCCCGCTGCTGCTGGTCGCGCTCGCGGTCGGCCTGGTCGTGAGCCTGTTCCAGGCCGCGACGCAGATCAACGAGGCGACGCTGTCGTTCATCCCGAAACTGCTCGCGGTTGCCGCGACGCTCGTGATCGCCGGCCCGTGGATGCTGACGACGATGCTCGACTACCTGCGGCAGACGCTGCTGCACGTCGCGACGCTCGGCGTCGGCTGAGCCGCTTTCAACCGCCGGCGGCGATGTTCTCGGTTACCTACGCGCAGCTCAACGGCTGGCTCACCGCCTTCCTGTGGCCGTTCGTGCGGATGCTCGCGCTTGTCGCGACGGCGCCCGTCGTGGGCCACGCGGCGGTGCCCGTGCGCGTGAAGATCGGCGTCGCCGCGTTCATGGCGCTGGTCGTCGCGCCGACGCTCGGCGCGATGCCGGACGTCACCGTGTTTTCCGCGCAGGGCATCTGGATCGTCGTCACGCAGTTCCTGATCGGCGTCGCGATGGGCTTCACGATGCAGCTCGTGTTCGCGGCCGTCGAGGCGGCCGGCGACTTCATCGGGCTGTCGATGGGCCTCGGTTTCGCCACCTTCTTCGATCCGCACACGAGCGGCGCGACGCCCGTGATGGGCCGCTTCCTGAACGCGGTCGCGATGCTCGCGTTCCTCGCGGTGGACGGCCACCTGCAGGTGTTCGCCGCGCTCGCCGCGTCGTTCCAGTCGCTGCCGGTGTCGGCCGACCTGCTGCACGCGCCCGGCTGGCGCACGCTCGTCGCGTTCGGCGCGACCGTGTTCGAGATGGGGCTGCTGCTCGCGCTGCCGGTGGTCGCGGCGCTGCTGATCGCGAACCTCGCGCTCGGCATCCTGAACCGCGCGGCGCCGCAGATCGGCGTGTTCCAGGTCGGCTTTCCCGTGACGATGCTGGTCGGGCTGCTGCTCGTGCAACTGATGGTGCCGAACCTCGTGCCGTTCGTGTCGCACCTGTTCGACATGGGGCTCGACGCGACGGGGCGGGTGCTGATCGGGTGGCGTTGACGCCCCCGGCCCCGTTTCCCGCCTGTTCCGGCCCCCCGTTGCTGGAAAACCCCTAAACGAACCGCCACCCCGCGAAAGGTTGCAGAAGGTTTCGCATCCCTATACTCGTCGTGACGATGCAGCAAGCATCGCGCCACGAATACAACGAACGGAGACGACTCGATGCGACCCACCCTGCGCACCCTCGCCGTTGCAGCCAGCCTGAGCTGCGCGCTTGCCGCTGCCCCCGCTTTTGCCGACGATGGCGGCAAGATCACGATCATGGTCGGCGGGATCGCGAAGCTGATCTACCTGCCCGCGCGGCTCACGCAGGAGCTCGGCTACTTCAAGGCCGAAGGGCTCGACGTCGAGCTGCTGTCGCAGCCGGCCGGCGTCGACGCCGAGAACGAGCTGCTGGCGGGCGCCGTGCAGGGCGTCGTCGGCTTCTACGACCACACGATCGACCTGCAGAGCAAGGGCAAGGACGTGAAGGCGATCGCCGTGTTCGGCCAGGTGCCGGGCGAAGTCGAGCTGGTGTCGACCAAGGCCGCGCCGACCTTCAAGTCGATGGCCGACGCGAAGGGCAAGACGCTCGGCGTGACGGGCCTCGGCTCGTCGACGAGCTTCCTCACGCAATACCTCGCGCTCGCGCACGGCGTGCCGTCGACGCAGTACACGATGCTGCCGGTCGGCGCCGACGCGAGCTTCATCGCCGCGATCAAGCAGGGCCGCATCGACGCCGGGATGACGACCGAGCCGACGGTGTCCGCGCTCGAGAAGATGGGCGACGCGAAGGTGCTGGTCGACCTGCGCACGCTGGAAGGCACGCGCGCGGCGCTCGGCGGCACCTACCCGGCCGCGAGCCTGTACGTGCAGTCGGCGTGGGCCGATTCGCACAAGGAGCAGGCGACCAAGCTCGCGCACGCGTTCGCGAAGACGATGCAGTTCATCCACACGCACAGCGCCGAGGACATCGCCGCGAAGATGCCGGCCGACTACCAGAAGGACAAGGCGCTGTACGTGAGCGCGCTGAAGGCGTCGCTGCCGATGTACACCGCCGACGCGAAGATGCCGGCCGATGGCCCGGCGACCGTGCTGAAGGTGCTGTCGGCGTTCAACCCGTCGGTGAAGGGCAAGCACATCGACCTGACGCGTACCTACACCAACGATTTCGTGAACGCGAAGTAGGCAGCGGCGCCGACGGCGGCGATCCCGCCGCCGTGCGTTCCCCGTTCCGGCCCGGTTGACCGGCCCGGCGTTGCGTCACGATGCGACGCCCTCTTCACCCGCAGGACGAATGCGATGACCCAGGCAGTCTCCCCGAGCACACCGGCGATCGAGTTTCGCAATGTGTCGTGCCGCTTCATTTCGCCGGAAGGCAAGGCCACCGTCGCGCTGCGCGACTTCAGCATGAGCGTCGCGCGCGGCGAGTTCATCGCGATCGTCGGGCCGACCGGCTGCGGCAAGTCGACGACGCTCAACCTGATCACCGGGCTGCTCAAGCCCGTGTCGGGCGAAGTGCGCGTGATGGGCCGCCCGGTCGACGGGATCGATCCGCGCATCGGCTTCGTGTTCCAGGCCGACGCCGTGTTCCCGTGGCGCAACGTGATCGACAACGTCGCGGCGGGCCCGCTGTTCCGCGGCCGCTCGAAGGACGTCGCGTACACGCAGGCCGAGGAATGGATCCGCAAGGTCGGCCTCGACAAGTTCACGAAGCACTACCCGCACCAGCTCTCCGGCGGGATGAGGAAGCGCGTCGCGCTCGCGCAGACCTTCATCAACCAGCCGGAAATCCTGCTGATGGACGAGCCGTTCTCCGCGCTCGACATGCAGACGCGCACGCTGATGCAGGACGAGCTGCTGCAGCTCTGGTCAGCGAACAAGGGCTCGGTCGTGTTCGTCACGCACGACCTCGAAGAAGCGATCGCGCTCGCCGACCGCGTGTTCGTGCTGACCGCGCGCCCGGCGACGCTCAAGCGCGTGTACGAGATCGACCTGCCGCGCCCGCGCGTCACGTCGGAGATTCGCTACGACGCGCGCTTCATCGAAATTTCCAAGGACATCTGGCACGACCTGCGCGAAGAAGTGCAGATCGGCTGACGCATACGCAGCCCAGCAAAAGACAGCAAGGACAGGAGCATGACCGACATGACGCTTCCCCCCACCGCCCTTCCGGCGACGACGCTCGAGGACGACGAGCGCGCCGCGCAACGCCGGCTGCGCCGCCGGCGCAACCTGATCGTCACGCTGCGGATCGCCGTGCTCGTGCTCGTGCTCGGCGGCTGGGAGCTCGCCGCACGGCTCAAGTGGATCGATCCGTTCTTCTTCTCGATGCCGTCGCTGATCTTCGCGCAGCTTCAGGACTGGTTCGCGAACGGCACGTCGCAGGGCCCGCTGCTCACGCAGGTGTGGGTCACGCTGGAAGAGACCGGGATCGGCTTCGTGATCGGCTCGGTCGCCGGCGTGATCTGCGGGATCGTGCTCGGCCGCAACAAGCTGATGGCCGACGTGTTCGGCCTCTACATCCAGATCGCGAACTCGATTCCGCGCGTCGTGCTCGGCTCGATCTTCGTGATCGCGCTCGGCCTCGGGATGGCGTCGAAGATCGCGCTGGCCGTCGTGATGGTGTTCTTCGTCGTGTTCGGCAACGCGTTCCAGGGCGTGCGCGAAGCCGACCGCTACCTGATCGCGAACGCGCAGATCCTCGGCGCGTCGCGCCGGCAGATCACCACGGCGGTCGTGATCCCGTCCGCGCTGAGCTGGATTCTCGCGAGCCTGCATGTGAGCTTCGGTTTCGCGCTGGTCGGTGCGGTCGTCGGCGAATTCCTGGGTTCCAAGCAAGGCATCGGCCTGCTAATCTCCACCGCCCAGGGCGCGTTCAACGCGAGCGGCGTGTTCGCGGCGATGATCGTGCTGGCCGTGGTCGCGCTGGCCGCCGACTACCTGCTGACCTGGCTCGAGAAGCGGCTGCTGAAGTGGCGCCCCGCCGCGTTCTGAACGCAGCGTCAGGACGCCTGACATGACACTCCCGACCGCGCCGGCAACCCCGGCGCGGTTCGGCATTTCGGAGAAGGAGCGCAACGGGATGGCGCACAGCCTGCGCGGGCGGCTGCTGTGGTGGCTGCTGCTGCCGCTCGCGGTGTTCGTGCTGATCGCGGGCGCGATGTCGTACGACACCGCGCGGACCACGGCCGGGCTCGTGCAGGACAGCGCGCTCGTCGCGTCCGCGCGCACGATCGGCGAGGACATCGAATGGCGCAACGGGCTGCCGGTCGCCGACGTGCCGCCGGCCGCGCTGGAGATCTTCGAATCGCCGTCGCGCGATTCGGTGTTCTACAAGGTGATCGACGGCCACGACCGCCTGCTCGCCGGCACTCCGGCGCTCGACATGCCCGCGCGGCACGGCGTCGAGCCGACGCTGTACGACACGGCGCTCGACGGCGTGCCGCTGCGCGCGGCGGCCTACGATCGCCAGCTTTACAACGAGGGGCAGATCGAGACGGTCACGGTCGTCGTCGCGAAGACGGTGCGTTCGCGCAACGCGATGATCGACACGATCTGGCGCCCGCAGCTCGTGCGCCTGTCGCTGATGCTGATGCTCGCGGTCGTGCTCGTCTACCTCGGCCTCACGCTGGAGCTGCGCCCGCTGATGAAGCTGAAGGACGATGTCGCCGACCGCGGGCCGATGGAGCTGGAGCCGATCCGCCCCGAGCGGCTGCAGCACGAACTGCGGCCGATCGTCGACGCGATCAACCAGTGCATCGCGCGGCTCAACACGCATACGGCCACGCAGCGCCGCTTCATCGCGGATGCCGCGCACCAGCTGCGCACGCCGATCGCGGTGCTCGACACGCAGATCCAGTACGCGCAGCGGCGCGGGCACGGCGATGCGGAACTCACGTCGGTGCTCGACAGCATGCAGCGCAGCAGCCGCAAGATGGCCGACGTGACGGACAAGCTGCTGCTGCTCGCGCATGCGGAAGCGACGCCGTCGACGCTGCTGACCCATCGCGTCGATCTCGCGGCCGTGGTGTCGAGCGTGCTGGAGGAGACGATCGTACTCGCGCAGCGGCGCGACATCGACCTCGGCGCCGATCTCGGCGAGCGGCTCGACGTCGCGGGCAGCGACAGCCTGCTGACCGCGCTGGTGATGAACCTCGTCGACAACGCGGTACGCTACACGCAGCCGGGCGGCTGCGTGACGGTCGCCGCGCGGCGCGACGGCGACGCGATCGTGCTCGACGTGGTCGACAACGGCCCCGGCATTCCGGCCGAAGCGCGGCCGCACGTGTTCAAGCGGTTCTACCGCGTGTCGGCCGACACCGAGGGTTCGGGCCTCGGGCTGGCGATCGTCCGCGAGATCGCGCAGGCGCACGGCGGCAGCGTGTCGCTCGCGCCGGGGCCCGGCAATCGCGGTATTGTCGTAACCGTGCGGCTGCCCGCGTACGATTGAAGAGATGTCCCCATGAAACTCCTGCTGGTCGAAGACAACGCCGAACTCGCGCACTGGGTCGTGAACCTGTTGCGCGGCGAGGATTTCGCGGTCGACTGCGTCGGCGACGGCGAACGCGCCGACACGGTGCTGAAGACCGAACGCTACGACGCGGTGCTGCTCGACATGCGGCTGCCCGGCATCAGCGGCAAGGAAGTGCTCGCGCGGCTGCGGCGCCGTAACGACAACGTGCCGGTGCTGATGCTGACCGCGCACGGCTCGGTCGACGACAAGGTCGACTGCTTCGGCGCGGGCGCCGACGATTACGTCGTGAAGCCGTTCGAATCGCGCGAGCTGGTCGCGCGGATTCGTGCGCTGATCCGCCGCCAGGCCGGCGTCGGCACGACCCAGCTCGTGTGCGGCGATCTCGTCTATGCGTTCGGCACGCGCGAATTCCGCTGCGGCGAAGCGGTGCTCGCGCTGCGCCGCCGCGAGCATGCGATCCTCGAAACGCTGATGCTGCAACAAAACAAGACGGTGTCGAAGGCGCGGCTGATGGACAGCGTATTCGCGCTCGACGACGAGCCGAGCGCCGACGCGATCGACATCTACATCCATCGGCTGCGCAAGCATCTCGCGGGCAGCACGGCCGAGATCATCACGCTGCGCGGGCTCGGTTACATCCTGCGCATGAAGAGCGCGCAGGACTGACGGGCGTCCTTCCGTCACCCGAGCCTCGATTCGTAGCACGAAACGTCGTTCCAGCCTGCCGGCCGCCCGGCGGGCGCGCACCCGCGCGCCTGCCCGATTCGCGATTGTTGCGCGTTCGGTGTTTTCACCGATCCGATTCTTGCGTCCGGGAAAGCGTCGTGAAGGATTGCACCCTCTACGATGCTACGCGTCGGTCCTCTCGCTGAGGCCGGCAAGAGTCGGCATACATTGCGTACTGCCAACGACCAGATTTCAATGCGGCAGCTCGGAGGAGACGATCTTGAAACGAAAAACCCTTGCCCTTTCCATCGCGGCGGCAGGCCTGTGCGCCGGCACCCAGGCGCATGCGCAGTCGAGCGTGCAGCTCTATGGCCTGATGGACCTGAGCTTTCCGACCTACCGGACCCACGCCGACGCGAACGGCAATCACGTGATCGGCATGGGCAACGAAGGCGAGCCGTGGTTCAGCGGCAGCCGCTGGGGCCTGCGAGGCGCCGAAGACATCGGCGGCGGCACGAAGATCATCTTCCGCCTCGAAAGCGAATTCGTGGTCGCGAACGGCCAGATGGAAGACAGCGGCCAGATCTTCGACCGCGATGCATGGGTCGGCGTCGAGGACGAGCGCTTCGGCAAGCTGACGGCCGGCTTCCAGAACACCATCGCGCGCGACGCGTCGGCGATCTACGGCGATGCGTACGGCTCCGCGAAGCTCACGACCGAGGAAGGCGGCTGGACCAACTCGAACAACTTCAAGCAGATGATCTTCTACGCGGCCGGCCCGACCGGCACGCGCTACAACAACGGCATCGCGTGGAAGAAGCTGTTCAGCAACGGCATCTTCGCGAGCGCCGGCTACCAGTTCAGCAACTCGACGCAGTTCGCGACCGGCTCCGCGTACCAGGTCGCGCTCGGCTACAACGGCGGGCCGTTCAACGTGTCGGGCTTCTACAACCACGTGAACCACGACGGCTTCAGGAACCAGACGTTCTCGGTCGGCGGCAACTACACGTTCAGCATCGTGCGCCTGAATGCCGGCTACTTCCGCTACAACGGCGACCAGGGCTCGCTCGGCCAGCGCCACGACGATTCGTGGACGGTGTCGATGAAGATCGCGCCGAAGGGCGCGCTCGACTACGAGCTCGGCTACCAGCAGATGCGCGTCAAGAACGCCGCGAACAACGCGGACGGCTTCACGCCGAACGCGAACCTCGGCGCGTTCAGCCTGACCAACGGCGTCGCCAACGGCTTCAAGGAGACGATCTACGGGTCGGTGTTCTATCACCTGAGCAAGCGCACCGAGGTGTACCTGGCCGGCGACTACATGAAGCTGCATGGCGGCTACACGGCGGCGTCGACGTTCGGCGCGAAGAACCAGCTCGAACTGACTTCGGGCATCCGTACGCGTTTTTGACCTCATGCGGGGCCCATCGGGCCCCGCCGTACCCTCCGTCCGGGATTCTCCATGCGGGCACGCCGGCGCTTTGCGCCGACCGTGCCCTTTTTTTCGTCCTTTCCGCGGCGCCGCGGGACGCCCGGGCAGCGGCCGCCGGCCGGCCGTGCGACAACCGGCCCGAAACCGCTTGCGGCCCGTGGGGCGGGCGATCGCGGCCGATGCGTGCACGCTCGGCCCACATCGGCGCTTGACCTGCGTCGACCGACTCGCTAGCGTTTCGGGTTTGCCCGGGCGGCCATTGCCGCCGGTGCCGTGAGCGCGCCCGACGTCCTGGCGCGCGCGGCCGGGCTCCGATGGAAAAGACGATGCAGAAACTCGATGCGGCGAACCCGCAGGCGATGTCGACGGATTTCACCGCCGACAACGTCGCGCGCCTGAAGGCGCTGTTCCCCGAACTCGTGACCGAAGGCCCCGACGGCGCGTCGGTCGACGTCGACGTGCTGAAGGCGCTGGTCGGCGAGCGCACGGTCGGCGACGCCGACGAGCGCTACGGCTTTCACTGGCACGGCAAGCGCAGCGCGCGCCAGGCCGCGCTCACGCCGTCGACGGGCACGCTGCGGCCCTGCCCCGACGACAGCGTCGCATGGGACGACACGCGCCATCTCGTGATCGAGGGCGACAACCTCGACGTGATGAAGCTGCTGCACAAGAGCTACGCGGGCAAGGTCAAGCTCGTCTATATCGACCCGCCGTACAACACCGGTAGCGATTTCGTCTATCCCGACGACTTCAGCGACAGCATCCGCCACTACCTGGCGATGACCGGGCAGACCCAGGGCGGCGTGAAGCGCAGCACCAACACCGAGGCGAACGGCCGGTTCCATACCGACTGGCTGAACATGATGTACCCGCGCCTGAAGCTCGCGCACGCGCTCTTGTCCGACGAAGGGCTGATCGCCGTGCACATCGACGAGCACGAAGTGCATGCGCTGGTGCTGATGTTGCGCGAGATCTTCGGCGAGGAGAACGAGCTCGGCGTCGCCGTGTGGGACAAGCGCAACCCGAAGGGCGACGCGCGCGGCGTCGCGTACCAGCACGAATCGCTGGTGCTGTTCGCGCGCAATGCCGAGACGCTGCTCGAACAGGCGCCGCTCAAGCGCCCGAAGCGCAACGCGCAGCGCATGCTCGACGCCGCGCATGACGCGGTGTACCGCAGCGGCAACGCGAAGGACGCGCAGAAGGCGTATCGCGCGTGGATGAAGGCGCAGACCAACCTTTCGGGCGGCGAAGTGATGTACGACCGGCTGTCGGAAGACGGCCGCGTGTACCGCCTCGTGTCGATGGCATGGCCGAACAAGAAGAAGGCGCCGGAAGAGTATTTCACGCCGCTGATCCACCCGGTCACCGGCAAGCCGTGCGCGATGCCGGCGCGCGGCTGGCGCAACCCGCCCGCGACGATGCAGGCGCTGATCGAGCGCGGCCAGATCGAATTCGGCGCGGATGAAAGCACGCAGCCGCAGCGGATCTACTACCTCGACGAGAACATGTACGAGAACGTGCCGTCGGTGCTGCCGTTCGCCGGCTCCGACGACGCGCTGCTGAAGGCGCTCGGCATTCCGTTCGATCTGCCGAAGCCGGTCGATTTCGCGGCGGCCGTGATCGGCTGGTGCACGCGCGGCGACGACATCGTGCTCGACTGCTTCGCGGGTTCCGGCTCGACCGGCCACGCGGTGATGCAGGTCAATGCGACCGACGGCGGCGCGCGCCGCTACGTGCTCGTGCAGCTGCCCGAAGCGCTCGACCGCCGCGACAAGACGCAGCAGAGCGCGGCCGATTTCTGCACGAAGCTGAAGAAACCCGCGACGCTCGCCGAAATCACCAAGGAACGCCTGCGCCGCGCCGCGCAGCAGGTCGCGCGCGACTATCCGGAAAGCTATGGCGACCTCGGCTTCCGCGTGTACCGGCTCGACACGACCAACGTGATCGAGTGGGATCCGCGCCGCGACGATTTCGACCACGCCCTCTTCGCGTCCGTCGAGCACGTGAAGACCGGCCGCAGCGAGGACGACCTGCTCGCCGAGCTGACGCTGAAGCTCGGCCTCGACCTGTGCACGCCGGTCGAGCATCACCCGGTGGCCGGCAAGACCGTACACCTGATCGGCCGATCGATCGTCGCATGCTTCGACGCGCGTATCTCGCGCGACGACGCGGGCCCGCTCGCCGACGGCATCGTCGCGTTGCTCGACGCGACCGGCGCGACGCGCGACGTCACGTGCCTGTTCCGCGACAGCGGCTTCGTCGACGACGTCGCGAAGCTCAATCTCGCCGCGCTGCTCGAACAGCACGGCGTGAAGCGCGTGCGGAGCCTGTGATGCGGCTGCATTTCGAAGCGGATCTCGACTACCAGCGCGACGCGATCGACGCCGTCTGCGACCTGTTTCGCGGCCAGGAATCGTATCGCGGCGACTTCAGCGTGCTCGCGAACGCCGCGCCGGGCACCACGGCCGCCGCGCAGGGCTCGCTCGGCTTCGCGGTATCGGAACAGGGCGTCGGCAACCGGCTGTCGCTGACCGACGACGCGCTCGCGCGCAATCTCGCCGACGTGCAGTTGCGCGGCGGGCTGCCGCCGTCCGGCCTGCCCGGCTCGCGCGACTTCACCGTCGAGATGGAGACCGGCACCGGCAAGACCTACGTGTACCTGCGCACGATCTTCGAGCTGAATCGCCGCTACGGCTTCACGAAGTTCGTGATCGTCGTGCCGTCGATCGCGATCAAGGAAGGCGTGCACAAGACGCTCTCGATCACCGAGGATCACTTCCGTGCGCTGTACGCGGGCGTGCCGTACGACTACTTCCTGTACGACTCCGCGAAGCTCGGCCAGGTGCGCCACTTCGCGGCGAGCGCGGCGATCCAGATCATGGTGATGACGGTGGCCGCGATCAACAAGAAGGAAATCAACAACCTCTACAAGGACAGCGAGAAGACCGGCGGCGAGAAGCCGATCGACCTGATCCGCGCGACGCGGCCGATCGTGATCGTCGACGAGCCGCAGAGCGTCGACGGCGGGCTCGAAGGGCGCGGGCGCGAAGCGCTGGCCGCGATGGCGCCGCTCTGCACGCTGCGCTATTCGGCGACGCACGTCGACCGTCACCACATGGTGTACCGGCTCGACGCGGTCGACGCGTACGAGCGCAAGCTCGTCAAGCAGATCGAGATCGCGTCGGCGATCGTCGAGGACGCGCACAACAAGCCGTACCTGCGGCTCGTCGGCGTGTCGAACCGGCGCGGCGCGATCAGCGCGCGCGTCGAACTCGACGTCGCGACGGCGGCCGGCGTGAAGCGCCAGATCGTGTCGGCCACCGACGGCGACGATCTCGAACGCCTGACCAAACGCGCGCTGTACGCGGGGCTGCGGATCGGTGAAGTGCATGCGCTGAAGGGCGCCGAATACGTCGAGCTGCGCCATCCGGAAGGCGAGGCGTTCCTGTCGCTCGGCGAGGCGTTCGGCGACATCGACACGCTCGCCGTGCAACGCGAGATGATCCGCCGCACGATCCGCGAGCATCTCGACAAGGAGCTGCGCCTCGCGGAGCGCGGCGTGAAGGTGCTGTCGCTGTTCTTCGTCGATTCGGTCGAGCGCTATCGCCGCTACGACGAGAACGGGATGCCCGTGAAGGGCGACTACGCGCTGATCTTCGAAGAGGAATATGCGCGTGCGGCGCGCGTGCCGGCCTACCGTGCGCTGTTCGACGGTGTCGACGTCGCGCTCGAAGTCGGGCGCGCGCACAACGGCTACTTCTCGATCGACCGCAAGGGCGGCTGGACCGACACGAGCGAGAGCAGCGCCGCGGCCCGCGAGAATGCGGAGCGCGCGTACGGCCTCATCATGCGCGAGAAGGAGGCGCTGCTGTCGTTCGACACGCCGCTGAAGTTCATCTTCTCGCATTCGGCGCTGAAGGAGGGCTGGGACAACCCGAACGTGTTCCAGATCTGCACGCTGCGCGACATCCAGACCGAACGCGAGCGGCGCCAGACGCTCGGCCGTGGGCTGCGCCTCGCTGTCGACCAGGACGGCGAACGCGTGCGCGATGCGGGCGTGAACACGCTCACCGTGATCGCGACCGAGCGCTACGAATCGTTCGCGGAGAACCTGCAGAAGGAAATCGAAGCCGATACGGGCATTCGTTTCGGGATCGTCGAGGAACACCAGTTCGCGGCGCTGCCCGTGCAGGAAGGCGACGGGCCCGCGCATGCGCTCGGCACCGAGCTGTCGCGCGTGCTGTGGACCCATCTGCACGAACAGGGTTATGTCGACGCGCAGGGCAAGGTGCTCGATCGGCTGAAGGATGCGCTGCGCCAGAGCGCGCTCGTGCTGCCGGACGCGTTCGAGATGCTGCGCGCGCCGATCGTCGCGACGCTGCGCAAGCTGTCGGGCCGCTTCGCGGTGCGTAACGCGGACGAGCGCCGCGCGATCGCGTTGCGGCGCGATGCGTCGGGCAAGGCCGTCGTGTTCGGCGAGGATTTCCGCGCGCTGTGGGATCGCATCCGCCATCGCACCGTGTACCGCGTCGAGTTCGACAACGCGAAGCTCGTGCGCGATTGCGCGGCCGCGTTGCACGATGCGCCGGACATCGCACGGGCGCGGCTGCAGTGGCGCAAGGCCGAGATCGACATCGGCAAGGCCGGCATCGAGGCGATCGAGGTGGCCGGCGCCGGCACGGTGCTGATCGACGAAGGCGAGCTGCCGCTGCCCGACCTGCTCACCGAGCTGCAGGACCGCACGCAGCTCACGCGCCGCTCGCTCGCGACGATCCTGGCCGACAGCGGCCGGCTCGACGATTTCCGCGTGAATCCGCAGCAGTTCATCGCGGTCGCGGCCGACGCGATCAACCGCTGCAAGCGGCTCGCGCTCGTCGCGGGCATCGCGTACCGCAAGCTCGGCGAACGCCACGTGCATGCGCTCGAATCGTTCGAGAGCGAGACGCTGACCGGCTATCTGCGCAACCTGCGGCCCGATGCGCGGAAGTCGATCCACGAAGCGGTCGTGTGCGAGACGGACGCGGAGCGCGCGTTCGCCGATGCGCTCGAAGCGCACGACGGCGTGAAGCTGTACGCGAAGCTGCCCGCGTGGTTCCGCGTGCCGACGCCGCTCGGCAGCTATCACCCGGACTGGGCCGTGCTCGCGGAACAGGACGGCGGCGAGCGGCTGTATTTCGTCGTCGATACGCCGAATGCGGACGGCAACGTGCCGAGCGAGCACGAGCGCGCGAAGCTCGCGTGCGGCGAAGCGCATTTCCGTGCGCTGGTGGACGGCGACGGCGCGGCGCGCTTCGTGCGCGTCAGGCAGGCGGACGCGTTGTTCGAGCCTGCGACGCCGCTGGCGGGCGCCGGGCGCTGAAACGAAGGGCGGCGACGAGCCGCCCTTTTTTATGGACCGGACCGCGCGCAAGCACCGTTGCGGCGCCCGCTCCGCGCGTCGATTCCCCGTCCGTTATTCGCGTGAAAGGGATTCGTATTCTTGTGCGTTTGCGGCGCGGTTACGGCTGGTTGCAAATCGGGTCGGCACGATGTTTTCGCGCGACAGCGGCGTTGTGCTGCCACCATGAAAAAAGGGCGCCGAAGCGCCCTTCCATCGCATTTGCGTGCTGTGCTTACAGCGTGCGGCCGAATGCGTTGTGACGCGAACGATGCGTGGACGTCGACGCATGCGTGGTATGGCCATGCGTATGCCCGTGCGTGTGACCGTGGCCGGGCTGCATGCCGGCGCGATCGGCGATCGTGTCGGAGCGGTCGGCCGCGCGCGACAGACCCTTGTCGCGGTCGCCCGCATGCACGCTGTTCGAGTTGCTGAGCGCCGAGCCGCTCATGTGGCCGCCGGACATGCCGCCCGCGTTGCCGCCGGAGCCGCCTGCGCCATGACCGCCACCGTTGCCACCGCCATTGCCGCCGGCAGCCGCATACGCGGAAACCGTGCCGAGCGCGAGCAGCGCTGCCGTCAGTACGGACAGATATCGTTGATGCTTCATTTTGGGCTCCCTGGAGCGCGTTTGTATGATTGCATTCTAAGAACGCGCACGATTCGCGCCACACGACGTTGTAAATGATCGTAACGATGCGTGCGGCATGCATTCATCGGATCAATCCGGATGGCGCCGCCACCCGGTCATGCGTGAACGGGGAAACGAAGCCGGCGCGGCACCGCTTGCACTTACTGTGCCGGCTGCATGCCCTGCACGGCGGCCTTGTGTTGCGCGGCCTGCTCTTCCGCGTGCTTCTTCGCCATGTGGTGGCCGACGATACAGCCGCCGACCGCGCCGACGACGGCGTGGTGCCCGGCGTAGTGGCCGGCAACCCCGCCGACCACCGCGCCCTTCATGCAGCCCGCCGCGTGCGCGCTGCCGATCGTTGCGAGCGCAACGACGGCGGCGGTGGCGCACAGCCTGATGTGTCGAATGGGCATCATGTTTTCACTCTCCTCTTGTTGTCATGAACCGGTCGCCGGGCTCAGTCCCCGCGGCCGCGCCAGCCGCCGTCATGCCAGCCGCGATCGTGCCACTCGTGATCGCGCCATTCACGGCGGCGCCATTCGTGTTCGCGCCATTCGCGCTGACGCCAGCCATCGCCGCGCCAACCGTCGTCGCGATAGCCGACCGGCGCATACATGACCGGCGGAGGCGGAGCCACGTAGACGGGCGCCGGCGCCGCGTAGACGCCCGGCACACCGATGCCGACCGACAGGTCGACGTGGGCCGATGCGACGCCCGAGGCTGCCAGCGCCGCTACACCGAGAACTGCACCGAGAATAAGTTTCTTGCTCATCTCGCGACTCCCTGCACGTGTCGTGCTTCATGTGAATACGGTTCGGAGTCTAGGCACGGGGCGCCGACACAGGTGAAACGGGTATGCGAGACCGGTAACGGACGTTTACGGCCATCCGGAAAGCCTTGCTGGAAAAGGGAGAGACGGCATTCCACGCGCCGTTGCAACGGCGCATCGAGCCGGTAAAAAGGGGATTCTCGGCACGAAACCGGGCTGTTGGAACGCGCCGGAGTGCGCGAGTGTGCCCGGAGTGCGAACCGCCGCACCGTGCGCGAGCGGTTCGCCGGAGCGCGCGTTACGCGCGGATATCGTCGACGCTGCGCAGCCAGTGCACGCTGAACAGGTTGTCCGCGTCGGTCCACACGGTATCGGGCTCGAATCCTGCGCGGCGTGCGATCGCATGGAAACCGTCGATCGTGAACTTGTGCGAGTTCTCCGTGTGGATGCGCTGGCCGGCTTCGAAGCGAAACGCGTGGCCGCGCACGTGCACCGTCTGCGCGAGATCGCTGACGAGATGCATCTCGATGCGCTGCCGCTCGCGGTCGTAGAACGCGCAATGCGAGAACGCGTCGAGATCGAAGTCCGCGCCGAGCTCGGTGTTCGCGCGCACGAGCAGGTTCAGGTTGAACTGCGCGGTCACGCCCTGCGCGTCGTTGTACGCGTGATGCAGCGTGCGCTCGTCCTTCACGAGATCGGCGCCGACCAGCAAGCCGCCGCCGCGCAGCAGCCGCGCGGCATCGCGCAGGAACGCGTCGGCCTCTTCCGGCGAGAAGTTGCCGATCGTCGAGCCGGGAAAGAAGCCGATGCGCCGCCGCGGCGTCGCGGTCAGTTCGGCCAGTTGCTCGGCCTTCGTGTAGTCGGCCGCGAGCGGCGCGACGTCGAGCCACGGATAGGCCGAACGCAGCCGCGCGGCCGCGCCGTGCAGGTAGTCGGCCGAGATGTCGACCGGCACGTAGCGCGCCGGCGCGTTCGCGTAGTTGCCCGCGAACGCGTCGAGCAGCACGCGGATCTTCTCGAGCGAGCCCGCGCCGAATTCGACGATGTCCGCATGCGGGCCGACGCGCCGCACGATCTCCGCCGCGCGATCGCGCAGGATGCCGAGCTCGGTGCGTGTCGGGTAGTACTCGGGCAGGTCGCAGATGCGGTCGAACAGCGCGGAGCCGGCCGCATCGTAGAAGTATTTCGGCGGAATGCTGCGCGGCGTGCGCGACAGCCCGTCGATCAGGTCGCGCTCGAACGCGCTCGGCCGCGAATCGCGGGCGGGTTGCTGGCCACCGCTCGTGGCCGCCAGGTCAGACGTCTCGCGCAAGTCGCACCCCCGTGAATTGCCAGCGCGCGGCCGGCGGAAAGAAATTGCGGTACGTCGGCCGTTCGTGCCCGGGCGGCGTCGCGATGCTGCTGCCGCGCAGGACCTGCTGGCCGACCATGAACTTGCCGTTGTATTCGGCCGCGACACCCGCGAGCGGCCGAAAGCCCGGATACGGCTCGTAGGACGAGCGCGTCCATTGCCACACGTGCCCGAGCATCTGCTCGATACCGTCAGCAGCGAACGCGGCTTCCCATTCGAACTCGGTCGGCAGCCGCGCGCCGGCCCACTCCGCATACGCGGCCGCTTCGTAGAAGCTCACGTGGCACACCGGTGCGTCGGGCGCGAGCGGTTCGACGCCGTGCAGGCCGAACGTGCGCCGTACGCGCGTGGCGGCCGCATCGTCGTCGTCGGGCATCCAGTACGCGGGCCCTTGCCACCCGTCCCGCTGCACCGTGGCCCAGCCGTCGGACAGCCAGTATTCGGGGCGCGTGTAGCCGCCGTCGGCGATGAAGGCCGCGAATTCCGCATTCGTCACGAGGCGGTTCGCGATCTCGTACGGCCGCACGAGCGCCGTGTGGCGCGGCCGTTCGTTGTCGAACGAGAACGTATCGCCGTCGTGGCCGATCTCGACGAGCCCGCCCGGCTGGTACAGCCAGTGCTGCGCGCCGGCATCGCCCGCGGCCATCGCGTCGCCGTCGATCCCGTTGCGCGGCCGGAACGCCGGCTTCAGCGGGTTGCACGAGAACGCGTGCAGCATGTCCGTGACGATCAGTTCTTGGTGCTGCTGCTCGTGATGCAGGCCGAGCTCGATCTCGGGCGCGATCGCATCGAGCAGCGCCGGATCGGCGCTGGCCAGCGCGCGCAGCATCGCTGCGTCGACGTGCTGCCGGTACGCGTGCACCTCGTCGAGCGACGGACGCGTGAGCAGCCCGCGCTGCGGCCGCGGATGGCGCGGGCCAAGCGCTTCGTAATAGGAATTGAAGAGGAACTGGAAGGCGTCGTCGAACGGCGCGTAGCCGGGCACGCGGCGCATCAGCACGACGGTCTCGAAGAACCAGGTCGTATGCGCGAGATGCCATTTCGTCGGGCTCGCGTCGGGCATCGACTGCACGGCCTGGTCTTCGGCGGACAGCGTCGCGGTCAATGCGACGCTATGGGCGCGCACGTCCCGGAAACGGCGCTGAAGCTGTGATGCAAGGAGGCTCATCGGTTTACCGTCCACGTCGCGATTCGCTGCGTTGCGTTGCCGGAAAAGGGAAAGCCTTGCGCGTGATGCGCGCGGCTGACGTGCGACCTGCTGCTGCGTCGTCGGGCAGCCGGCGCGCGCGCCGGGCCGCAGATGCGGCGTCACTTCATCTGCCCGTGCAGAACAGTATGGTCCAGAAATGTGAATGCTGCGAATCGGGATGCCGATAAAGCGCGTAACGAAAGAAAAATGAAAGTGTTGGCCGTGCGCGTGTCGTATGCGTGACAAGCCATCGATGTCTGTCGGGGCGCTGCATTGCGGGGGCGCGCAATGCGCATGCCGGCTGCTGCGGCTACTGACGACCCATGACATCCGCGCGGCGATCGTGATGGCACCGCTGATGCATGGGTTCTCGTCTGACAAACGCCGTCTCGTCGGTCGATCGTGGGCGTGGGCGCCCTGCTGACTCGCCCCGTGGTGCATCCGCGCCACGTCTCCCCGCCCGCTTCGAAAAAATTTTTTGCACCGATGTCACACCCGCGGGGGGCTCGCTCGTCATATCACCGGAACCCACACGAAAGGAGAAGGAACCATGACTGCGAAACTCAATCCGTTTGCCGCCGCGCCCGCGCTGATGAAGAACTGGATGACCGTGTCGGTCGCCGCCGCCGGGAGCCTCGAGCCGACGTTGATCGAGCTGGTCAAGATCCGCGCATCGCAGATCAACGCGTGCGCGAACTGCATTAACATGCACACCGCCGAGGCGCGCGAGCAAGGCGAGACCGAGCAGCGCATCTACCTGCTGTCCGCGTGGCGCGAAGCGCCCTGCTACACCGACCGCGAACGCGCGGCGCTCGGCTGGACCGACGCGCTCACGCGGCTGTCGGAGGGCCACGCCGCGCACGAAGCGGCCTATGCGGCGCTGAACGACCACTTCAGCCAGGAGGAACAGGTGAAACTCACGCTGATGATCAACGTGATCAACGGCTGGAACCGGCTCGCCGTCGGCTTCGGGCTGTGGATCGATCCGGCCGACGCGAAGGCCGCTGCCGCGAAGATGGTGGCCTGATGACGAACCTCGATCCGGCCAAGGGCAGCGCCGAAGAACGGGCCGACGCGGCCGCGAGCTTCGACCCGCTGCGCCGCACGCTGATCCGCGTCGCGTACCGGATGCTCGGTTCCGTCGCGGATGCCGAGGACATGGTGCAGGAGGCGTTCATCCGCTGGATGGACGTCGACCGTACCGAGGTGCGCGTGCCCGAGGCGTTCCTGCGCCGCATGGTGATGCGCATGTGCCTCGACCAGCTGAAGTCCGCGCGGCACCAGCGCGAGACCTATATCGGCCCGTGGCTGCCCGAGCCGGTCGTCGAGGAAGACGAACAGGATGACGTCACGCTGCCGCTGCTGCTCGCGCTCGAACGGCTCTCGCCGCTGGAGCGCGCGGCGTTCCTGCTGCACGACGTGTTCGGCCTCGAGTTCGACGAAGTCGCCACGACGATCCAGCGCGACCCGGCCGCGTGCCGGCAGCTCGCCGCGCGGGCCCGCACGCATGTGCGCGAGGCGCGGCCGCGTTTTCATGTCGAGAAGCAGCGCGGGATCGAGCTGGCCGAGGCGTTCTTCGCGGCATCACGCAGCGGCGACATGCGGGCGCTCGGCGCGATGCTCGCCGAGGACGTGAGCCTGCATTCGGACGGCGGCGGCAAGCGCACGGCCGCGGGCAAGCCGGTGTTCGGCTTCGAGCGCGTGATGAAAGTGCACGAGTATCTGGCCGAACTGTTCGCGACGCACGCGTCGAAGCTCGTGCGGGCCGGGTTCATCAACGGGCTGCCGGGTTTCGTTACGCTGGAATCGGATGGCGAGCTGCAGACGACGGCGCTCGAGATCGAGGACGGGAAGATCGTCGCGATCTATGTCGTACGCAATCCTGACAAGTTGAAGCATTTGCATTGAGTGCCGCGGGATGTGCGTCGGGTGCCGTGCACGTGCACGGCGGCGACGCCCTCCGCCTGCTTCTCCGCCCTGCTTTTCCGGTCGCCGGTTCCCGCGATCAATACGTCACGGCCACGACGTTGCGGATCATGATCATCAGGAAACCGAGCAGCGGTGTTGCGACGGCGAAGCCGGCCGCTGCAAGCCAGTTCGTGCCGCCTTGCGCCTCCAGCAGCGCGAGAAACGATTCGTTGGACGTCGCGTTCGGGCGCAGCTTTTCGATCTTGCGTTCGACGTGCGCCTTGTAGATGCCGTTCCCGCACCAGCCGAGCGCAACTGCGATCCCGATGGTGACCGGGTCGAGCGTGCTCGATTCGAAGTATTTCGGGAAGTACAGCAGTTCGACCAGCGTGATGCCGAGCGTTACGCCCAGCACGGCGGCCGCTTGCCAGTACATGCAGCGATACGCCATCCAGACCGGGCCCAGGAAGCAGGCCGCCCAGTTCCAGGACTGCCGGTTCTTGCGCGAAGCGGCGATCGTCCATTTCTTCTCGAACCAGTCGGCCTTCTTGCCGACGTAAGCGGCGATTTCGTCGTTGCTCGCGGACGATGTGGTGATCGTGACCTCGGACATGGTCGTTTGCTCTCAGTCGCGCGGATCGCGCGTTGTTGTTCTGATGCGGTTTGGGTGCGCCGGGAATCGGGCGGCGTGCGTAGCGGCCGCTTCGACTGGCACATGATTCTACTCGCCGTGCAGTGGCCGTTGTATGGCAGGTCGGGATGTCGGTGGGAATGCGAGGCCGTGGATCGCGCGATGCATCGAGGCAACATGCGCTGTTTCGCGTTGTTTCGACCGGAAAAAGAAAAACGCCACGCGAAGTTGCCGCGTGGCGTTTGTATGTTGGCGAGCCGCATTGCCTGTAGGCAATTTGTGCTGCCAGACCCCTTCATTTTGTTCGTTGGTAGGCTCGATTGGATTCGAACCAACGACCCCCACCATGTCAAGGTGGTGCTCTAACCAACTGAGCTACGAGCCTAAGAAGCCGCGAATTATAGAGAGGGTTTTTGCAGAGCACAAGCCCCTTTGTGAAAATTTTTTGAATCGGAGGCGTGTGGGTGGGTGGGTGGGTGGGCGTTCTCGTTGGTTGCTGCACGTGCGTGATGCGTGGTGTCACAGCGAAACGCGTCGGCGCCACGATGTTATCCACATTCCCCTCTGGATAACCATCCGGCAAGCCTCTGGATTCACAGTGGAGCGATTGAGGATATGTCGTCGCGGCTGTGAATCAGCGAAAAGTTGTTCTGTGCTGCGCGGAGCTGTGCACGTGACGCACCCATGGTTATGCATTCTGCTTCGTGTTGATAATTCAGTGCGTTAGGGAGGTTATCCACTGTGAGGCACAGGGCTTGTTAACTATCACTACGTATGTATACGAACCCTGTTAACACCTTTGGATAAGCACAGTCCGGCGACTGTGATTCGCGCAGGATATGCACTGCGTGCGTGAACAGAAGAACGAAGCGACAGGGTGTGGGCCATGCGGACGAGGTGCGAACCGCAGTGTCTGTAGAATCGCCGGCATTCAGGATGCGAAGTTCTTGCGACATGGCACTTGCGATTCGGGTTGACTGGCAAAGCGGCGCGGTTCATGCGGACCGTGCTCGCATCGAAGTCGGAAGCGATGGGCAGTTGGGTGAGGACATTCATCGCTTGTGCTCATCGGCGCAGCCGTTGAAGAACGGTGCGGTGCGTTATCGCCTGTCGCAGAAAGTCACCTTCGGCGGTCATCCGGCTGAATGCGTAATCGACATGACCGAAGGGCGGCTGGCGAGCGTGACAATCCTGTTCGACTCGATCCGCTTCCTCGACGCGAGCATCACCGAATCGAAGATCGTTCGGTCAATTGCGAGGTCATCTGGATTGACGGTGGTGAGCGAGCACCCTGCGGTCGCCAGGCTCGAACCGTGTGCGTGGGGAGTCGCCGAGTTTCGCTACGATCCGAGGCAAGGGGATTTGAGTTTCGAGATGCGATGTCGTGACGGCTGAATCACGCGAGGCAAAACGATGACGTACAAGGTCCTGACGGTGTCGCGCGGTGCAATGGTGCTGTCCGATGGCGAGCACACTGTCCGGGTGCTTGGCGAAGCGCTGCTGCCGGCCGCGGACGACGGTCCCGCATTCGTCGTCTACATCGATTCAATGAAGTACGTGGAGCCGATACACGACAGCGAGACAATCGATGTCGTCACGCGGCAGGCCGTGATTTCGGCGATTGCCGCACATTTCTCGTCGCGACGGACGACGGTCGACTTTGAATCCTGATCCAGCGACGATGAAAACCGACACGATGAAACCGAAAAAAGAGCAGGGCGATGCGAGCCGCGCTCGCAACGGGAGCCGGTGATGGGACCGATCGTTTGCCATCGGCACGGATACGATCACGTGATGACGACTTCGACGGGCCTTGCCGCGCGCATTCGGTCGCGTGGGCAGTTCATTCCCGGCGAACTCGTGAAGGTCTCGCTCGATCGTCGGAAGGGCAGCCGAGCATTGTGGATGCTGCGTGCCGAGCTCGACACGCACGAGGTCGATGCGATCTTTGTCGATAACGTCGCGCATGTGAAAGCGTTTCCGAAGATCGCGGCGCTCGAGCGTTTGCGCGCGTATGTGTGTTCGACATGCCTGGACGAGCTGCTCGTGCGCTCAGGCGAGGAGCCGTATAAACCGACTGCGAAGGAGCAGGCCTTCGATACGTCCGTCGTTGCGGCGAATGCGAAATGGCCGCGCGGTTTCGCGCGATGCGAGCTTCACGGGTTGATTCTGCCGACGCGCACGTCGCCGGATATCGAAGCAGCGATCCTGTCGATCGACGTGATTCGCGATTGCCATGTCGTGCAGGTGATTGATGGCACCGTGAAGCACGATTCCCGATACTGGTTCAGCGAAGCGTTTCTGCGCAAGGTGCTCGGGCCCGATGTCGGGATCGAGCGATCGATGCTCAGGCTCGATGACGAGGCGGTGTTCCAGAAGCTGAGGCACGCGGGTGAACTGGTTTGTCGAACCTGCCTGCGCGATGTGTTGAAGCGCAGTGGCTTGAGCGACGACGGCACGCCGGCGTGAACGCAGCGGAGCGATCATGACGTTCATGCAGCCGGCGCCGGTGGGCGAGGATTCCTTCGGGACGTCGATTCAGTACGTCGTCTCTCCGGAAAACGGCGAGATTTTCAGGATTTATCGGGCCAAGTGACTTGGGTGGCGGTGAAAGTGTCCTGCGTTCGTGTGTGGATAACCGGCACGCAAAACGATTCGTAACGCTGTGCATTTTGTTGGTGAGCGTGCGTTCGGATTGCAGGCAGGGCGCGGATTCCAGCAAATTCCGATCGGGACAAACCAATCCGAATACGTGCACGCACGACTGGATGGAAGGCTGTCGATCGCGTGCGGAAAATCCATCGCGTGTCTTGCCGCTGTCGACAGGCGGGATGTGGACAACCCGCATGCGGAATCAGTCAAATCCCTGTGCATCGGATGGGTGAGCATCTTGCCTTCGACAAGATGCATCAGCCCGAGGGCCTTGCCTGTCCGGGCTTTGCAGGATTTGACCAGATGATGTGGATAATTCTCGAGCAACGCTCCGTGGTTGAATGTCTTGTGGATATCGAGAATTCAAGGAACTCGAAACCCTGTGCATTCAACCGGTGAGCGTAATCGAACCCGGTGCAGGCATTCGTTTTACCGCAAGGGTTGTGGATATCGCAGCTCCAAAACAACCCGAAACGCTGTGCTCGCCAGAGGTGAGCAAGCCGACCGACGACAGCCCGCGGCATCACCATGATCGATGTGGATATCCTGTTCCGCGGCGACTCGAAACCCTGTGATTTTAAAGGTGAGGGTGCCGAGCGCGTTTCGATGTGGACAACCGACCAGCAAAGTCAGTCCAAACGCTGTGCATTCGAGCGGTGAGCGTGAGCACGCTCAAGCCAGCCAAGCCTCACCGTTTGGGCCGCCGGTGGCCACCGACGACCACCAGCGCGGCGCGCATTGTACTGCTCAAGTCTGCTGATCGAGCGCCTGCACGACCGCCTTTTCCCCAAGACTGCCGGCCGGCCCGACCACCGCATAGTTGAGCCCGTTCACCGACCCATACCGCGCGAGCAACGCGCCATCCGCGCGTTGCCCGGCCGGCAGCAGCCGATGTGCCGATTCCGCTGGACGGAGATAGAAGCTCAGCGTTCGCCCGGCACCGTCCTCGTAGAGCACCATCGCAGCCGTGCCCCCACTGTCCGTCGTGAACAACCGTCCGCCGACCGGCCTGAACCCCGCCGCGCTCAAATCCGGCAGCCGTGCGGAAGCCCCGACACGCTTGGTGAGCCACCCCTGCAAATCCCTCGCACCCGTCGGCCGATAATCCACCTTCGCCGTTTGATCGACCACCATCATCTTGTAGGCCTCGACCGCATCGCTCATCGGCGCGACAGCCGGCGCCGCGTTCCACCCGCGCGCCTGCCACCCGCCAAACGTCCCCAGCCCGACGCAGAACACGAACGAAGCCGCCATCGCAAACCGCATCCGCGAGCGCTCCGCCCGCCGTGCGCGAATCGCCGCCGGATCGAGCGCGGGGTTATCCGCCGGCATTCGCACGATCTCGAGCGCAGCCCTCAACCGCTGCGCATCCTGCTGCCATTGCTTCACCTGTTCCGCGCGCTCCGGATGCAGCGCGAGATAACGCTCGACCGCGGCGCGCGCATCGTCGTCGAGCTGGCCGTCGACATAGGCCTGAAGGTCGTGTTCGTTCGGAGGGGTATTCATTTCTTCATCAATCGCAAAGAAGGAGCGGGAAGCTCGCCGTCGCTGAGCTGGCGCAGCGCCTGGCGCGCGCGGGAGAGCCGCGACATCACGGTGCCGATCGGCACGTCGAGCAGGTCGGCGACTTCCTGATAGGTGAAGCCCTCGACCGCGACGAGCAGCAGCAGGCTGCGCTGCTCGTCGGAGAGGCGGCCGAACGCTTCGAGCGTCGCGCGCGCCGCGAATTCGCGTTCGGCGGACGGCCAGTGCGCTTCGTCGTCGCTCCGGATGCGGCCGAGCAGCCATGCGTAGCGCTTCGCGTTGCGTTTGCCGTCGAGAAACTGCCGGTAAAGGATCGTGAAGAGCCAGCTGCGCAGCGACGCGTCGTCGCGGCGGCTCGTCCAGCGCGACAGCGCGCGCTCGAGCGTCGACTGAACGAGATCGTCGGCCGCATGGACGTCGCGCGCCAGCCAGAGCGCGAAGCGTCGCAGCCTGGGGAGGAGTTCGCGCAACGCGTCGTCGTCGAGAGCGGTGGAGGGCATGGCCGGGCCGGTTGCCGAAAGGGTCGAGATGCCGCGTAGGACGCCGGTCGGCGTCGATTATTCCATCAAGCATAGGAAAAAATTTTTCGTGGAATAAAGCGGCGCGGGTGGCGTCCTACGCGGGTTCGACAATGATCTGACGATCGGGAGTGCATCCATGAAGCAATCTTCCTCTTCTTCGCCGCAGCGCGAGCCCGGGCGCGGGTGGTGGCGCTGGGCCGCGATCGGCGGCGCGGTGGCCGGCGTGGCCGTCGCGTTCGGGTATGCCGGCGGGTGGCTCGCGCCGGCCCGTCTGACCCCGCAGCGGCTCGTCGACGCGCTGCAGACCAACAGCGGCGTCCATCCAGGCTACCGGCGCAATCACGCGAAGGGCGTGTGCGTGACCGGTTACTTCGAAGGCAACGGGGCCGCGAGCGCGTATTCGGTCGCGCCGTTTTTCAAGGCAGTGCGCACGCCGGTGATCGGGCGGTTCGCGTTGCCGGGCGGAAATCCGTATGCGCCCGACAGCAGCGTGCCGATCCGCAGCCTCGCGCTGAAGCTCACCGCGCCGGACGGCGAGCAATGGCGGACCGGGATGAACGCGATGCCCGTGTTTCCGGTGGCGACGCCGCAGGCGTTCTACCAGCAGACAGTGGCGACCCGGCCCGATCCGAAGACGGGCAAGCCCGATCCGGCGAAGGTGAAGGCGTTTTTCGGCGCGCATCCGGAGACGTCCGCGTTCCTGCAGTGGGTGAAGGGTGCGAAACCGAGCGCGAGCTACGTCACCGAGAGTTATTACGGGTTGAACGCGTTCTACTTCGTCGATGCGGCGGGCAAGCGCCAGGCGGTGAGGTGGCGGGTCGTGCCGGAGCAGACGGCCGGCGCCGGGGACGTCGCGACGGCCGCGGATCCGAACGTGTTGCAACAGGACGTGACGCAGCGCATCGCGGCGGGTGCGCAGAAGTGGAAGCTGCTGGTCACCCTGGCGGAGCCCGGCGATCCGGTGGACGACGCGACGAAGGTCTGGCCCGCGCAGCGGACGACGATCGATGCGGGGACGCTCGTGCTCGACCGCGTGGAGGTGCAGGACAGCGGGCCGTGCCGGGATGTGAATTACGACCCGACGGTGCTGCCGCAGGGGATTCAGGTGTCGGGGGATCCGTTGCTGGCGGCGCGGTCGGCGGCATATGCGGATTCGTATCTGCGGCGGACCAGTGAAGAGGCTGGGGTGGCGGGAGTGGCCAAGTTGAGTTCGGAGGGGCGGTGATGAAGACTTCTACGACATTTAGTCTGCCGGCAAGGATGCTGCATTGGGTGATGGCCGCGATGATCGTCGCGATGCTGTTTATCGGAGTGGGGATGGTTTCGTCTGTCTCCGAGCGGCATGCGGTTTTGGTGGCGATTCATAAGCCGCTGGGTATCGCCGTGCTGGTGCTTGTTTGCGTGCGGATCGTGGTGCGGTTTTTATCGAAGCCGCCGGCGTTGCCTGAAGACTTGCCGTGGTGGCAGAAGGTTGCCGCGCATGGGTCGCATCTCGTGCTGTATGCGCTGATGGTCGCGATGCCGTTGATCGGGTGGGCGATGCTTTCGGCGGGCGGGTATCCGGTGACGCTGGGCGATGGCGTGCAGTTGCCGGCTCTGGTTTCGGCTGATCCCGTGACGTTTGCGTGGCTCAGGGTCGCGCACCGGGTGCTGGCTTACCTGTTCTTCGCCACGTTCCTCGCGCACTTTGCGGCGGCGCTGTATCACGGGTTGATTCGGAGGGATGGCGTGGTGAGGGCGATGGTGGGCCGGTGAGCGACGGAAGGTTGCGTTCGCTGCGGCGGGGCGGTTCGTGGGCTACCGGCGTACCCGCGTTGCCGCCTCTATGCCACCGGCTGCAACCCCGTCGATTCCCGGCTCCACCTCCTGCCAAAAAAATGTTTCAAGAATTTTTCAAAAAGTACTTGACGGCGAAGTCGGGGAAAACCATAATTCGGCCTCTCTTGATTGAGACGCGAAACAAACGAGACGTTTGAAACGCGACGTTCTTTAAAAATTAACAGCCGATAAGTGTGGGCGCTTGATGGAAGCGAGCTGATCCTCGGATCAGAAAGCGAAAGTATCAAGAGTCTCACACTAAAGTAAGTCAGGTTTATGAAGTGATTCATATACCTGTCAGCTTTGAGTGAGCGACCGGTTCGAAAGAACCGAAAACAGTAACAGGTTTAAACTGAAGAGTTTGATCCTGGCTCAGATTGAACGCTGGCGGCATGCCTTACACATGCAAGTCGAACGGCAGCACGGGTGCTTGCACCTGGTGGCGAGTGGCGAACGGGTGAGTAATACATCGGAACATGTCCTGTAGTGGGGGATAGCCCGGCGAAAGCCGGATTAATACCGCATACGATCTACGGATGAAAGCGGGGGACCTTCGGGCCTCGCGCTATAGGGTTGGCCGATGGCTGATTAGCTAGTTGGTGGGGTAAAGGCCTACCAAGGCGACGATCAGTAGCTGGTCTGAGAGGACGACCAGCCACACTGGGACTGAGACACGGCCCAGACTCCTACGGGAGGCAGCAGTGGGGAATTTTGGACAATGGGCGAAAGCCTGATCCAGCAATGCCGCGTGTGTGAAGAAGGCCTTCGGGTTGTAAAGCACTTTTGTCCGGAAAGAAATCCTTGGTTCTAATACAGCCGGGGGATGACGGTACCGGAAGAATAAGCACCGGCTAACTACGTGCCAGCAGCCGCGGTAATACGTAGGGTGCGAGCGTTAATCGGAATTACTGGGCGTAAAGCGTGCGCAGGCGGTTTGCTAAGACCGATGTGAAATCCCCGGGCTCAACCTGGGAACTGCATTGGTGACTGGCAGGCTAGAGTATGGCAGAGGGGGGTAGAATTCCACGTGTAGCAGTGAAATGCGTAGAGATGTGGAGGAATACCGATGGCGAAGGCAGCCCCCTGGGCCAATACTGACGCTCATGCACGAAAGCGTGGGGAGCAAACAGGATTAGATACCCTGGTAGTCCACGCCCTAAACGATGTCAACTAGTTGTTGGGGATTCATTTCCTTAGTAACGTAGCTAACGCGTGAAGTTGACCGCCTGGGGAGTACGGTCGCAAGATTAAAACTCAAAGGAATTGACGGGGACCCGCACAAGCGGTGGATGATGTGGATTAATTCGATGCAACGCGAAAAACCTTACCTACCCTTGACATGGTCGGAATCCTGCTGAGAGGCGGGAGTGCTCGAAAGAGAACCGATACACAGGTGCTGCATGGCTGTCGTCAGCTCGTGTCGTGAGATGTTGGGTTAAGTCCCGCAACGAGCGCAACCCTTGTCCTTAGTTGCTACGCAAGAGCACTCTAAGGAGACTGCCGGTGACAAACCGGAGGAAGGTGGGGATGACGTCAAGTCCTCATGGCCCTTATGGGTAGGGCTTCACACGTCATACAATGGTCGGAACAGAGGGTTGCCAACCCGCGAGGGGGAGCTAATCCCAGAAAACCGATCGTAGTCCGGATTGCACTCTGCAACTCGAGTGCATGAAGCTGGAATCGCTAGTAATCGCGGATCAGCATGCCGCGGTGAATACGTTCCCGGGTCTTGTACACACCGCCCGTCACACCATGGGAGTGGGTTTTACCAGAAGTGGCTAGTCTAACCGCAAGGAGGACGGTCACCACGGTAGGATTCATGACTGGGGTGAAGTCGTAACAAGGTAGCCGTATCGGAAGGTGCGGCTGGATCACCTCCTTTCCAGAGCTTCTCGCAAAGTTGAGCGCTCACGCTTATCGGCTGTTGGTTAAGACAGACTGTCTGTCTGCGGTTAAACCGGCTATAGTGCCGGCCGCATTTTCCAATCTTCAATGACAAATATTCGAATGCAGTTTGTTCGAGTCTTTCTCATTGGCGATTGAGCCAGTCAGAGTGATACGTCTTACGTATCGGCTGTCGTTCTTTAACAATCTGGAAGAAGCAAGTAATTTGGATAGCGGAAGCGTCTTGAGATGGACGTGAAAGTTATCCGGGTTGTGATTGTATCGATGTATCTCAAGATGATTCGAACTCTATGTTCGACTCGATTGGAATACGGCACAACGCGAGAACTCAACCTGTAACGAGACAGACTCGTTATAGGGTCAAGCGAACAAGTGCATGTGGTGGATGCCTTGGCGATCACAGGCGATGAAGGACGCGGTAGCCTGCGAAAAGCTACGGGGAGCTGGCAAACGAGCTTTGATCCGTAGATGTCCGAATGGGGAAACCCGGCCCTTTTGGGTCATCCTGGACTGAATACATAGGTCCAGTGAAGCGAACGCGGTGAACTGAAACATCTAAGTAACCGCAGGAAAAGAAATCAACCGAGATTCCCAAAGTAGTGGCGAGCGAAATGGGATGAGCCTTGTACTCTTTATTTGTATTGTTAGCCGAACGCTCTGGAAAGTGCGGCCATAGCAGGTGATAGCCCTGTAGGCGAAAACAGTATGAAAGAACTAGGTGTACGACAAGTAGGGCGGGACACGTGAAATCCTGTCTGAAGATGGGGGGACCATCCTCCAAGGCTAAATACTCGTGATCGACCGATAGTGAACCAGTACCGTGAGGGAAAGGCGAAAAGAACCCCGGGAGGGGAGTGAAATAGATCCTGAAACCGCATGCATACAAACAGTCGGAGCCTCGCAAGGGGTGACGGCGTACCTTTTGTATAATGGGTCAGCGACTTACGTTCAGTAGCAAGCTTAACCGTATAGGGCAGGCGTAGCGAAAGCGAGTCCGAATAGGGCGTTCAGTTGCTGGGCGTAGACCCGAAACCAAGTGATCTATCCATGGCCAGGATGAAGGTGCGGTAACACGTACTGGAGGTCCGAACCCACTAACGTTGAAAAGTTAGGGGATGAGCTGTGGATAGGGGTGAAAGGCTAAACAAACTTGGAAATAGCTGGTTCTCTCCGAAAACTATTTAGGTAGTGCCTCGTGTCTCACCTTCGGGGGTAGAGCACTGTCATGGTTGGGGGGTCTATTGCAGATTACCCCGCCATAGCAAACTCCGAATACCGAAGAGTGCAATCACGGGAGACAGACATCGGGTGCTAACGTCCGGTGTCAAGAGGGAAACAACCCAGACCGCCAGCTAAGGTCCCCAAATATAGCTAAGTGGGAAACGAAGTGGGAAGGCTAAAACAGTCAGGAGGTTGGCTTAGAAGCAGCCACCCTTTAAAGAAAGCGTAATAGCTCACTGATCGAGTCGTCCTGCGCGGAAGATGTAACGGGGCTAAGCTATATACCGAAGCTGCGGATGCGAGCTTTGCTCGCATGGTAGGAGAGCGTTCCGTAAGCCTGCGAAGGTGCGTTGAAAAGCGTGCTGGAGGTATCGGAAGTGCGAATGCTGACATGAGTAGCGATAAAGGGGGTGAAAGGCCCCCTCGCCGTAAGCCCAAGGTTTCCTACGCAACGTTCATCGGCGTAGGGTGAGTCGGCCCCTAAGGCGAGGCAGAAATGCGTAGCTGATGGGAAGCAGGTCAATATTCCTGCACCATTGTTAGATGCGATGGGGGGACGGATCGCGGAAGGTTGTCCGGGTGTTGGAAGTCCCGGTCGCTGCATTGGAGAAGGCGCTTAGGCAAATCCGGGCGCGGAATTCAAGGGTGTGGCGCGAGCTTCTTAGGAAGCGAAGCAATTGGAAGTGGTTCCAAGAAAAGCCTCTAAGCTTCAGTCTAACGATGACCGTACCGCAAACCGACACAGGTGGGCGAGATGAGTATTCTAAGGCGCTTGAGAGAACTCGGGAGAAGGAACTCGGCAAATTGGTACCGTAACTTCGGGATAAGGTACGCCCTTGTAGCTTGATGCCCCTGCGGGCAAAGGGTGAAGGGGTTGCAATAAACTGGTGGCTGCGACTGTTTAATAAAAACACAGCACTCTGCAAACACGAAAGTGGACGTATAGGGTGTGACGCCTGCCCGGTGCCGGAAGATTAAATGATGGGGTGCAAGCTCTTGATTGAAGTCCCGGTAAACGGCGGCCGTAACTATAACGGTCCTAAGGTAGCGAAATTCCTTGTCGGGTAAGTTCCGACCTGCACGAATGGCGTAACGATGGCCACACTGTCTCCTCCCGAGACTCAGCGAAGTTGAAGTGTTTGTGATGATGCAATCTACCCGCGGCTAGACGGAAAGACCCCATGAACCTTTACTGTAGCTTTGCATTGGACTTTGAACCGATCTGTGTAGGATAGGTGGGAGGCTATGAAACCGGAACGCTAGTTTCGGTGGAGCCGTCCTTGAAATACCACCCTGGTTTGTTTGAGG
Organism: Burkholderia pyrrocinia; assembly: GCF_018417535.1. Classification (NCBI taxonomy): domain Bacteria; kingdom Pseudomonadati; phylum Pseudomonadota; class Betaproteobacteria; order Burkholderiales; family Burkholderiaceae; genus Burkholderia; species Burkholderia pyrrocinia. Next base: position 3,138,542 of record NZ_CP070977.1, read on the forward strand.
TTCTAACCTTGGCCCGTGATCCGGGTCGGGGACAGTGCATGGTAGGCAGTTTGACTGGGGCGGTCTCCTCCCAAAGCGTAACGGAGGAGTACGAAGGTACGCTAGGTACGGTCGGAAATCGTGCTGATAGTGCAATGGCATAAGCGTGCTTAACTGCGAGACCGACAAGTCGAGCAGGTGCGAAAGCAGGTCATAGTGATCCGGTGGTTCTGTATGGAAGGGCCATCGCTCAACGGATAAAAGGTACTCTGGGGATAACAGGCTGATACCGCCCAAGAGTTCATATCGACGGCGGTGTTTGGCACCTCGATGTCGGCTCATCTCATCCTGGGGCTGTAGCCGGTCCCAAGGGTATGGCTGTTCGCCATTTAAAGAGGTACGTGAGCTGGGTTTAAAACGTCGTGAGACAGTTTGGTCCCTATCTGCCGTGGGCGTTGGATATTTGAAGGGGGCTGCTCCTAGTACGAGAGGACCGGAGTGGACGAACCTCTGGTGTACCGGTTGTCACGCCAGTGGCATCGCCGGGTAGCTATGTTCGGAAGAGATAACCGCTGAAAGCATCTAAGCGGGAAACTCGCCTTAAGATGAGATATCCCTGGGGACTGGATCCCCTTGAAGGGTCGTTCGAGACCAGGACGTTGATAGGTCAGGTGTGTAAGCGCAGTAATGCGTTCAGCTAACTGATACTAATTGCCCGTAAGGCTTGATCCTATAACAAGTCTGCCTTGTAGATGAGCGCCGTGCGATGCACGCGCTGCCATCCGAGAGAGACAAGTTGGATTCTCGTGTGTGATACACACAACCCAAGATTACTGCTTCTTCCCAGATTGGTTCTGTTGGCCACGCCAGCAGAACAACCCTCTTTGCCTGATGACCATAGCGAGTCGGTCCCACCCCTTCCCATCCCGAACAGGATCGTGAAACGACTCTACGCCGATGATAGTGCGGATTCCCGTGTGAAAGTAGGTAATCGTCAGGCTCCCTAAGCCAAGAACCCCCGCCCGACCAGGCGGGGGTTTTTGCATTGGTGCGGCGGAAATGGGCGTGAGGTGGCCAAACGCAATGCAGCCGGAGCTCGTGCTGAAAGGCACTATGGCAGCGAACCGGAGTTACCTGCCCGCTGCGATGGCAGAACGTCGCTTGTCACAGTTACTAACGGTTCGGAGTATCGGGCACCGAGCTTCCTAGACGGTGGTGACTCGCGACGCCCACCATGGGTAATGCGCTGATCACATCGGCGTGATGATGAGCCGCTTGTCCTCGACAGTAATCCGAACGCGTTCTCCAGCCTCGAATCCCGCGTCTTCAAGCCATACTCCAGCCAATTTGATCCACGGGAAGTACGTCGTGTTCAGTTTCCGGTGCGCTCTGATGGCACGGAGGACCCTAGACAAGGAATGATGGCGCGCTGACTCTTGAACAGTGACGAAGCGTTCCGTTACGACGGGGCGTGACTTATGATTGGCGTTAGCCATTTCCGACTCCTACGGTGAGTTGGTTGTGGTCAGCGGGTCGTATGGGTGGCAGCCCATGCGGCCCGCGCTTTTTTGCGGTGCTGCTGGTTCAGTCTACGCGAAGAAGAACGCTTTATGAGGCAAATACACGTGAACTGGCCGAACTGCATAGGGACCATTAGTCGTTCGGAATTTCGCGTTATTGAGCGATAGAGAGCGGACGCTACTATTGGCGGTTGCCGGTTAAAGTAGGAGCCGGCGTACTGGAATCGTTGCCGCGAACGTAATCGTAGTAAATATTCGGCACATGATTTTCCGCTAATGCACGGTACAACACGCGCAGCGTCAACGTCTGATGCGCAATCGCTCTTTCTCGATCGATACTCGGATATCAAACGCGTGCTCCCCATCGGGATTGGGCACCGAGGAAAAGCCTTCGCCGGGGCCACTTGGGCCGGCAAACAAATCTACTATGGGAAGCGCCATATTCGTTGGTGAAAGAATGTTCTCAGGTTAAGGCGAGGTTTTACCAAGTCCATCACGCGTGGTGGCTGGATTGCACACCCACTTGCAGCGATACCATTGACAAAGAGAGGCCAACGACTCCTGCTAGCGTTCAACACAAAACTTTTAGTTCATCACCGATTTCCGAAGAAGGTAGCCACAGTCGACCAGAGGGGGCCGAAGTTTCGCGATGGGCATTCGATCGAGACCGGCCACGAGCGGAATTTCAACCATTACGATCCGTTAACCTCTTTGCCTTTCGGATGCGTGCCCTCAGTTTAAGCGGACAGCTATGTAAAAAAATGTTACTTTTAGTGCACGGGGCTCGGTTGTGCTTGTTGCAGCAGGCGCTGACGACGCCTTGGGTGTCCCGATGCCGGGCACTGCTGCGCCTCTGAGCCTTCGCTCGTGCCTGCAGGTCCGCCTTCGGCCTACTGCTTGGCCAAATGAACTCGCACAACAAAGAAAATCTGGAAGAAGATTTCGACATCGTCGAACCTGAGGCCTCGAATCTCGTCGAGGCGCTCCGTGACATCGGCTACTCGCTCAAGTCCGCGGCCGCTGACATCATCGACAACTCCATATCCGCTTCGGCCCGCCACATCGACATCCGGTTCGGGTGGAGCGATAACCATCAGCCGTGGATTGCCATCATCGATGATGGCGAGGGCATGAGTGAAACGGACCTGGTCGAAGCCATGCGCCCTGGCGGAAAGGATCCGCTCGGCAAGCGAAGGGTCGATGACCTTGGGCGATTCGGCCTCGGCCTGAAGACTGCTTCCTTTTCCCAGTGCCGGGAGCTGACCGTCATTAGCCGCCAAGACGGTCCTATTGCTTGCCGGCAGTGGAATCTGGATTTGGTCAGGAAGTGCAACCACTGGGTATTGCGCCGTCCGGGAGCGTCAGAGATTGCGGGGTTTCCGGTCGATATCGCCGAGCTCGGCTCCTCGGGTACGATCGTGCTCTGGCGTCAGCTCGACCGTCTGGATTTGGGTGCAGACCCGAAGCACCATCACCAAGTGATGAACGAGCGCATCGCGACCATCTGCGACCACGTGGCCCTCGTTTTCCACCGGTTCATTACCGGCGAGCCGGGCAAGCCGAAGATCGCCTTCCGTGTTAACGGCTCGGCCATTGAAGGCTACGATCCGTTCAATTCCCGCCACCCGGCGACCATGCATCTCGGGGAAGAGGTGCTGGAGATCGAAGGCAAGACTGTGACGCTGTGTCCGTACATCCTGCCGCACCACAGTAAGGTCAGTACATCCGAATACAAGGCGCTGGGCGGTAAGGAAGGCTACCTGCGCGGTCAAGGCTTCTACATATACCGCAACCGCCGTCTCATCATCCACGGCACTTGGTTCCGCATGGCACGGCAGGAGGAGATCACGAAACTGGCGCGGGTCCAGGTCGACATTCCGAACACGCTGGACCACCTCTGGACGATAGACGTTCGCAAGTCGCGGGCCCAGCCGCCCGAAGCGGTCCGTCGGCGCCTGCGCGGCATTCTGGACCGCATCCGGGACAGCGCGAAACGGCCCTACACGCACCGGGGTACGGCAGCGCTCAATTCAGCCAGACAGCCCGTCTGGCTCCGGAGGCACCACAACGACCGTATCTCCTATGTGCCGAACCTTGAGCACCCACTGGTCGACGAGTTCCGCTCGGACCTGCCGACGGCTATGCGGCCTCGCTTTGACGGGATCATGGCAGTCATCGGCGCAACCCTGCCCTTCGCAACCTTGTTTAACGACATGGCTTCTCGCCCCAATGAGACCGATACGTCAAGGGAGACCACGGAGGCACTGGAGGCCCTTGCAGAGCTGCTGTACGGCGAAGGCGGGACCGATCCGGCAGAGATCGAAAGGGTCATGAGGATTACCGAGCCTTTCTGCTCGGCGCCCGAATTCGTTGCCCAGTACATTAAACGTCTTCACGCAAAGGAGAAGGGAGAGTGAGTCCACAGGAGTTTGAGAACCAAGTCAGAAGCAACCTGAACAATCGCACGTCCGTGACGCCGGACCTAATTCGCAGCGTGGTCCGGCTCACCCTGCAGATTCAGGGGGACGACGCTCCGCAGTTCGAAAGCGAGGACTTGTTTGTCGAGCAGATATCGCGTTCCATCGAGGAAAAGCTCGACCTGTCGATGCCGGATGCTGCTGTGGTGAAGCTGCCATTCAAGGAATGGCTTCCGGAGCGTCGCGCCGACACTGACCTGTTCTACTGGAACCGCTATCGTGATTGGCTTCTGCAGTCCGGGTTTGCCAAGGAAGTGGTCGGCACCATCGGCCGCGATACCGACAAGATCGTAGGCCTGCTCGAAAATCCCGAGAAGAACGGGCCTTGGAAGAGGCGCGGCCTCGTCGTAGGCCATGTACAGTCCGGAAAGACTGCCAACTACAACGGCGTTGTTTGCAAGAGTGCGGATTATGGCTACAAGGTCATCATTCTTCTCGCCGGCGTGCACAATAACCTGCGCAGCCAGACCCAGCAGCGGGTGGAGGAAGCCTTCATTGGCGTCGATACCGACAAGAAGGACCGAAATCTGCCGCTCAAGGACATTAAGACTGGTGTCGGCCGCATTTCCGATGTCACCCGCCTGCCGTTCAGTCTGACGTCGCGCGAACACGACTTCCGGAAGGATTCTGCAAAGGCGGCCACGTTTTCACTCAATGCGATCAGCGAGCCCGTTGTATTCGTCATCAAGAAGCAGGCAACCGTCCTGCAGAATCTTCACGAGTGGTTTCTTAGCCTGAATGACATCAAGGGTGGGAAGATTCAGGGCATTCCGATGCTACTCATCGACGACGAGGCCGACAACGCGTCGGTGAACGTGGCCAAGGGCGAGGGCGACCCGACGAAGATCAACGGGTTGATTCGGAAGCTGCTCGCGCTGTTCGAGCAGAACAGTTATGTCGGCTATACGGCGACGCCATTCGCCAACATCTTCATCGACCCCGATTCCAGTCATGCGATGCTGGAAGATGACCTCTTTCCCAAGGATTTCATCGTCAACTTGGATGCGCCGGACAACTACGTGAGCGCTGCCCGCATCTTTGGCGAGAACGGCGATCTCGCACATCTGGTCGAGTCGGTCTCCGACCATGTCGCGTGCTTTCCGGAGAGGCACAAGATTGAACACAAGGTCGAGACTCTCCCTTCCAGTTTGCTTGAAGCGGTGCGCCGCTTCGTACTGGGCCGTGCAGTACGCATTCTTCGCGGGCGAGGACAGGACCATTCGTCGATGCTGGTGAACGTCTCGAGGTTCAATTCGGTGCAGCGACAGGTCACTGCGCTGCTCACGAATTATCTCGAAGAAGTGCTGAATGCGGTCAAGCTCCATGCGGCGTTACCCGACCAGATGGCTCTGCGCGATCCCACCATGCAGGCATTGAAGGAAACATGGGACCGGTATCCGCCGTCCCAAGGTGAGACTTGGGAAAAAGCCAAGCGCGTGCTCGCAAACGGCGCTGGCGCGGTGGTGGTCAGGACGATCAACAACTCGTCTCCTGACCGTCTCGATTACCGGAACTACCGCGAAAATGGCCTGCATGTGGTTGCAGTTGGTGGCCTCAGCCTCTCCCGTGGCTTCACCCTCGAAGGATTGACCACGAGCTATTTCATTCGCAACTCCATCATGTACGACACGCTGCTGCAGATGGGCCGTTGGTTCGGCTACAGGGACGGCTACCTCGACCTATGCAGCATCTATATGACCGACGAAGCGGTCGGCTGGTATTCGCACATCTCGATGGCAATCGACGAGCTCAGGGCCGAGTTCAGATTGATGGAACAGCAGGGACGCAAGCCGGAAGAATTCGGTTTGAAAGTCAGAACCCATCCAGATTCCCTGATCGTGACGGCACGCAACAAGATGCGGACGGGGCGCAAAGTCGTCCACTCCGTTTCGCTGGCCGGACGACTGGTCGAAACGGTCTTCCTGAAGTCGGCGCCGTCGGTGATTGATGGCAACTTCAGAAAACTGCGGGCATTTGTCGAAGCGCTGGAGGCTGAGAAGGCGGCGCAATACAACGTCGAATCGGACCTTGGGTACCTGTGGTCTCAGATCAAGGCGGATGATGTTTGCCAGTTCCTGCAATCCTTCGAAAACCATGACGATGCAAGCGCCATCACCCAGTCCCGTCCCATTATCGAGTTCATCAAGGCCGACCCCCCAAATCTCGGTGAGTGGGACGTCTGCCTGTACACGCTGAAGAAAGGCGAGAAGGAGCAGGTGGGTCCCTTGCGCATCGTGCCGCAGGAACGCGCATGTGCGGTGAAGGGCGGCTGCTACCAGATTGGTGGCGCCAAGATGAGAGTTGCCTCCCGTGGCTCAGAACGAGTCGGTCTGACACCGGACCAGATTGACGCGGTCGCGGACGAAGCAGGAAACGCAAATGTGCCGGACGCTGCCTATCGGAGCCGACGGACGAGGCCGCTCCTGATGCTGCACGTACTCAATCTGTTCCGCCAAGGCGACGAGAACAAGGCTTCCTTGGCGAGATTGGTCTGTGCTTGGGGCATCAGTTTCCCGGGAAGCAAGGAAAAGGGGCGCGGAGCGGAAGTGGAATACATGGTGAATACCGTCTGGTGGCAAGAGCAGTATCAGGAACAGATTGAAGACGAGGACGACGAGGTCGCCAATGCTGTCGTCAACTAACCCGTGGTCCGGTATCGAAGCGACGGCCAAGGTCGGGGAGCTCCGTGCACGCCGTGCCGATGCAACGCATCCGTATGACTTCTTCTGGGCGCTTGATGCCAACGGACGCAAGCTGTTTTTGTACCGCGGGGCAGAACTTGATACCGATTGCCCGACCCCCAATCTGAAGGGCGTTGCTGTGGAACAGACTTCCGACCGGCTGATATTGCGGCTGATTGACGGCAGTACGGAAGATATCTTCGCTGCGTTCTGTCACAGTTTGCTTGAGCGTACAAGACGCGTTCCGTCGGCCACGCTGGTACCGGATGCCGTGCTGTCCCACGTGGAAAAGTGGCAGCGCTTCTTCGGCAGGTCGAATGCTGGGATTCTTGGCGACCTAGAGCTCCGCGGACTCTTCGGCGAACTCTCCTTTCTACAGTCGGAGCTCATTGCGCGGTTCGGGCACTCGGCAGTGCTGTTCTGGAACGGGCCGTTCGGAGCTCCTCAGGACTTCACTGTCGGTACGGCAGCGTTCGAAGTGAAGACAAGGCTGATAGGCGGACCGGCTGCTGTCACAGTATCGTCGGCACCGCAGCTGTGGCCATTGGGGGGGGCGTTGCATCTCGTGTGCTATGGGATAGGCGACGCTGCCGCGCAGGGAAATGCTGCACGATCGCCAGCGGCCCTCGTCGATGACATACGGGCTTGCTTGGCCAACTCTGAAGCACGCGACGCATTTGAGGACCGCCTGCTTCAGGCGGGTTACGTGGACCGCCCCGAATATGCAAATCGATTCTTTGCCATTTCTCCGGCGAGGTTCTTTGAAGTGAGGGAAGGATTCCCTCGTATAGTTGCCGAGCATGTTCCGGTTGGGGTGCGAAGCGTGCAGTATGTCCTAGAGCTGCAAGCCTGTCTGCCGTTTGAGAGCGAGCCTGATTGGACAACCATGGGAGCAAGCAGTGGATCTTGACGCGTTCCGCGAAGAACTGGCCCAGGACGTCTTCGTCCGGGCCGATACGTCCGAAAATTTCACCGACGAGGCGTTTGCCGAGGTCGTGGCCGATTACCTTGCGGAGGCCGGTTCCATCGAGGAGTTCATGCCGTGCAAGTACATCCATCGCGGCGTGCGCGTTGACGGGTACTCGCTCAACTGGGAAGACGGTTTGCTGGAGCTCTACGTTGTCGACCACAGACCGGGCAACAAAGTCGAGCGGATGACGAAAGCGGAAATGACCCAAGGCTTCAAACGCGCCGAGACGTTCTTCGAAAAGGCTAGCACAGCGTCATTCGTCGAACAGATGGAAGCTGCGCACCCGGCGTACGGCCTTGCCAAGACAATACTCGAGCAGGGTGACCAGATTCAGCGCGTCAGGTTTTATCTCCTGACGAATGCGCAACTGACCGGAAGTGTGAAGGAGCTTCCGTCCCGCCAGGAGAGCAGCCGGGAATGGTCGTACCGCATTTGGGACTTGGAACGGCTCGCACGCACAATTGGCACTGGGAAGCCGGAAGAAATCGTCGTCGATTTCGAAGAACTTTTTGGACAGGCGCTGGTCTGCCTTCCCGCCGACGACGGCAACAGCGAAGTGCGGTGCTTCCTTGCGGTGATTCCTGCAGATTGGCTGGCACGCATCTACGACCACTACGGAAGCCGATTGCTCGAGCAGAACGTGCGAACCTTTCTGCAAGCACGCGGTAAGGTCAATAAGGGAATTCGAAAGACCATACTCGACGAGCCGACACGCTTTTTTCCCTACAATAATGGCATCTCGGCTACTGCGGAAGAAGTGTCCGAGGAGCGGCATGGCGGCGTGACCTATCTGAAGAAAGTGAAAAACCTTCAGATTGTCAACGGTGGGCAGACCACCGCCTCAATCTTCAATGCATTCAAGAAGGACAAGGGGGCACCGATCGAGCAGGTCAGCGTGCAGATGAAGCTGTCCGTTGTACCCCCCGATATCGCATCGGAGCTGGTACCCAAGATTTCCCGGTTTGCCAACAGCCAGAACCGGATAAGCGACTCGGACTTTTTCTCCAATCACCCTTTCCATGTCGTCATCGAGAACCTTTCCCGTCGCCTTTCTGCGCCGGCGAAGGACGGTTCCCAGATACTCACCCACTGGTTCTACGAGCGCGCGAAAGGCCAATACGTCAATGCCGTCTCATACTTATCGGAAGCGAAGAAGCGCGAATTCCTGACTCGGAACCCCAAGAGTCAGGTCATCGACAAGACCGACCTTGCAAAGTACGTGCAGACATTCCGCTGTCTGCCGCACGACGTTAGCTTGGGCGGGCAAAAGAACTTCGCCAAGTTCGCCGAGTACATTGGAGCGGCTTGGGAACATAGCCAGCATGACTTCAATGAACTCTGGTTCAAGCGTGCTGTGGCGGAAGCCATCATATTCAGGCGAGCAGAGTCACTGGTGCTGCGGGCTTCGTGGTATGCGCAAGGCTATCGTGCCCAGACCGTCACGTATGGAATCGCAATGCTCGTTCGGAAGGTGCAGGAGATGAAGCTGGAGCTGGACCTGCAGCGCATCTGGCGTGAGCAGGGGCTCAACGAAGCGTTCGAGGACCAGCTCTTGGAGTCTTGCCGATTAGCACAGCAAGAAATAATCGACGGAGCGGCACGAAACAACGTCATCAACGTTACGGAATGGTGCAAGCGGAAAGCGTGCTGGGATGCGGCGCAGGTGGTGCGGTTTTCTCTGTCCAGCGCATTCGTGCAGCAGCTCAAGGAGCGTGGCGGTGAGCTCGCAGACACGAAGGACGCGAGGATTGAGCAGAAAGGCCTCAGCGAGGCTGAAGCCTACATTAGCGTGGTGAATGCCGGTTCGGGTTACTGGAAAAACGTCCGCCGCTGGGCCGGGGAAAGCGTCGATCTGAGGCCGTCTGATCTGACGATTCTGGATATCGCCTGTGCCATGCCGAGAAAGATACCGACAGAAAAGCAGGCCCTCAGGCTTGTTGAGATCCGCGGCATCTTTGATGGTGCCAAGTGATAGCAACGCAGCGCAAGTCGGAGCCAATCAGTGCGATTGGTCGGCGCCCTTCTACGCCGCCGCCGACTTCACGTATTGTTCGTCAATTGCGGCGACAATCGCGTCTGCAATCTTCTTTGCCAAAAGAGGCGGGACCGCATTCCCCACTTGGTGGTACTGCTGCGTGCGATTCCCCTGAAAGAAGTAGTCATCCGGGAAGGTCTGCAGCCTTGCCGCTTCCCGGACCGTCAGACTGCGGCACTGCTTGGGGTCGTAGTGGATGAAGTAGTGACCGTCCTTTGCAATGTGGCTGGTCACGGTCGTTGCTGAGCCGCCTGCGATTTGGACGCGGAAGCGGTCCGCAAACTTGCCGGTCTCCCAGTTTTCATGGTTCGGTTTCAATCCCGGCAAGCTGAACTGCTCGTGGCCTTTCGGTGAGTGATCATACTTCTCCGCAAACGCGGCGGCATAGACGTACCGAAGAAGGTCCTCTCGCATGTGGCCTCGGGCCTCGTGATTCAGCCAGACCTTGAGCTGCTTACTGGCACCGTACCATTTCTGAAGTTCAGGAACCGTGCATGATGCGCACGTGTACTTACCCGTCCTCAGTCCACCGGTCGAAAGTTCTGCGATTAATGAACGTCCATGCTGGCCAAGCTCCCTTGACAGCGGACGCAGCTGGCCGTCCTTGGCGGCCTCTTTCGCCAAGTGCTTGAGATGGTCTGAGAGCAGAGCCAGCCAAGTCTCGTCATCGTCCTTTCCCTTGCTTATTCGACTGCGAAGTTTCGGCAGCATCCCGATCGCTTGTGAGACGGTCGATCGTCTTGACATCGGTACTTGGTCAAGGGGGCGGGGCCACACGTCAAGGTCGTCCCGGACGCCAACAAGGATCACGCGGTGCCGGGCCTGCGGAATACCATGTTCTTCGGCACGGACAATGAAATCGCGGGCATCGATCTCGTCTGGATTCATGTCACGGCTGTAATGGGTGTCGCTTGACATGGAGTGGATGCGATAGCCACCACGCGCCAAGTCGCTCAGAATGCTGTGAAATATCTTCTGTCCGTTTACGGACGACGAAAGGATGCCTTTCACGTTTTCCATTACAAATACCGATGGACGGTAACGCTGGATGATGCGCAGGTATTCACGGTAAAGGAAGTGGCGGTGATCATTCTCTGGCCGGTAGTCCTTCTTGCCTCGATTGCGCGCCCGCCCGACCAGTGAGTAGGCCTGACAGGGCGGGCCACCAATCAGCACCCAGAAGACGTCCGGTCCGATGCCGTTATGCCGGATGTTTTCGTCCAGAATTCTGTTGTCCTTCGACTCGCCGAGCGTGAGCTGCAGCGCTTCTCTGCCTGCCTCTTCCCACGCATCGAGAGTGGTAGCATCGTATGGCACTTCTGCTTCACCGTTGCAAAAGCGGTAATATGGAGCAAGCGCGCTGTCGCCGCTCCTCTTCAAGATCCGGTAGAACGCACGCAGCCGCAGTGTCGCGTGGGCGGATTGCTCCATTTCAGCGGATACGGCAATGCGAAACGGTTGCCCCTCGGCGGATGAAAATCCCTCCCCTAGGCCTCCGGGACCTGCGAACAGGTCGACGATTGGAATGTGGCTGATGAGGCTCATTTCTTTCTAAGTTAGTTTCTTCGCCAGCCAGGATACCAGGATATGGACGTCGTCGACAAGGCCACGCGTTCCCGGATGATGTCAGGAATCCCATCCAAGGATACGAAGCCGGAGATGACCGTGCGTCGATTCTTGCACCGGCGCGGATTCAGGTACACGCTGCACGACAAGAAACTGCCTGGGCGGCCGGATCTTGCACTGCCGAAGTACCGGACTGCCATCTTCGTCCACGGCTGTTTCTGGCATCGCCATCTAGGATGTAGGTACACGACCACCCCGCGGTCCAACGAACAGAGCTGGCAAACGAAGTTCGAGGCGAACGTGTCTCGGGACACGAAGAGTGTCGAAGCGTTACGAGCTGCTGGCTGGTCGGTAATTATAATTTGGGAATGCGGGCTCCGTGGGGCGAATGCGGTGGCCCACCTCGAGTGGCTGCCTGACATCATCTCCAGAATGCCGGACGCGGTTTATGAATGGCCGGCTTGACTGCTGAGATTCTCGCGGTGGTGCCACCACACGCCCCCGGATTCAGACGGGCACCGTTGGACAACATCGGAATAAAAAAACCGTGAAGCCTTGTGCTATCACGGGTTGCAGGATTCCCGAGGATGCTCTCGGATAGGTGTTTGGTGCCAGCTGCAGACTCACACTCGCCACCTGACGATTACAAATCAACTGCGAGGCTGACGCTTTGACCAAGCGGCTCGAAAACTCTGAAGAGGGCTGTTACTCGACGGCTTGTCGCCCCCCAGCAAATTCCGTGTTTCCCCGCAACAGTGCAGGGAATCGGAATTCATTGGACTGCGTTCCTCGAAAAATCAATAGCTTGCTAACGAATTCGGTCGGCAGTTCCGGTCCACCCGAACCGAATTAGTGAGACTGCGCGGATTTGGCACGCAAATTCGTTAGACTGGTATTTAGGCCCTTGCTGCTACAGCTTGAGCGCGGTGGCCGGCAGATTCATGGGCGGGTTGGACACCCGGCCACGAAATGACTCTTCGATCCGACCGTGCTCCAGATGACCACCATCTGCGTGTGGAGCACGCCATGAAAACTGCCCGACGCTGCATGGCCTACGGCAACTTCTTTCAACCTCGCCTGCAGACTCCGAACCAGATGCGGGCCGCACGGCGCTCCCTGCAGTCATCCTTTCAAGCGCTCCAGCGCTCCTTCGTAGAGACTCTTCGCCGGCTCCGGCAATCGCTGAATCAATCCGAAAAGCAGCTTGAACCGGTTAAATCTAACTAAAATCTGCTTTGAATCGGCGTCATCCCGGCCCTTCGACATCACCTCAGCGAAGTGATCGACGACAGTGAGAAAGACCTTGCTCAATACCGACTGCGGATAACCGCGAGACAGTATCGCGGGCGCTTCAACATAGAACGTCATGTAATCCGGGATCCGCTCTCCCGAGCACTTTTCCAGAAGGCGTTCGAATTCATCAATAAGCGACTCGCACTCCGCCTCGAAGGCCAGCTCGTGCTCACTCGGTTGCGTGATGATCTGACTGATCGCGCCAAAAGCCCGCTCGATTATGGTGGCGGCCATCACGATGGCATCATACGTCGCCTCCGAGCCGCATTCGCCACGTAACCAATCGCGCAATAGGGCGATTCGTTGTGTTGCCGGTGGATGCATGCCATCGACGAAATCGAGGCCAACCCGCCCCATCACGTCCCAAATCTGCAGTGCCAGTTCGGCGCCTGCGTAGGTGAACGCTAACCATGTCGGATCGGAAGTCCCGTGTTTGGCCATGCAGGCTTTGACACAGAGACTCAGAGCCGCGATGTCGGCAAGGTGCTCTTCAAGCGTATCGTTGACCTCCTCGGCAAACTCCGCATGAGACATCGCCCCCATGGCGGCGTAAACATGGCCCAGCTCGTGTGCGAGCAGGAAACGTTCGGCGCTCACCGCGAGCAGGTTGGCCAGCAGCTTTTGGTCAAGCGTGACCTCGTAGTCGGGACCAAAACTATCGCCCGTCTGCTGCAGCCACCAGAAGATTTCGGCAACGACGCGCGCCAACGTCGGCATGTCGATTCCGGACCCGATCCCTTCAGCGGGCCGGAACACCGCGCTCGCGAGTGGTCGCGCGATGCGATACAGAAATGCAAACAACCCGCTATATAGCACCACGACGAATTGCCCATCTTCCACTGGGATGACTTGGGCGTTGGGGGAGTCGAGACCAACCTCCGCAACGACCAAACGGCCCTCCCGTATGAGTTCCTGGAGGATAGGCGGCAGTACGTCTTCCAGGTCGTGCAAGAGTTCAGGCACCCGGCCGCGCAGATCCGAAACAGCATCGCGAGCTGCCGCTCCCAGATCCTGGGTCACCATGTGAATACGCTCAGGCGGCAATTCCGGCAACGGATGCTGCGCCAGCAGCGCCTCCAGATACTGCTGAGCGGCGGTCTGTGTCACGCCTTGCGCTTCAGTTTCAATTTGATTGCCGCCTGCGCACCGACGGTGGCCTTGCCCAGCAGTTCGACGCCGCCACTGGCTGACACGGTCAGCGATAGTTCGATCTCTTCAATGACTGTATTGCCCATACCGATCGGGCCCTCGTCCAGGAGGTCGGTGAACTGGGCAGCAAAAGATCGAATGCTTTCCCTCAACGCGTCACTGCTGATGTCCACGGTCTTGCCGACCGCTGTACGTGCCAAAGTCGGCAGTGCGGACTTGGTGGTTGTGTCTGAGGCCTCGTCGACCCACACCTTAACTGTTTCCAAACTATCTCTCCCGAAATACGATTCGCGAAGTGGTCTGTATGCGAATGGTATCAACCATTTTCGCCGGAGTTCAATGTTCCGCGTCGCGCGGTTTTATAGACTCTTTATCGGCAGTTTGAGCTGACAGTTGAGGCGGGTTGACCTGCCCCCGGTTTTAGCCCGAACTGCAGTTAGAGTCCGAGGTTAAAAACTGCTGCTTCGCGTCGTGCGCCCGGGCGAACTGCGCAGGCGTCAGATAGCCGAGCGAACTATGAGGCCGCTCGGGGTTGTACTCGATACGCCATTCCTCAATCAGCCGCTTGGCGTGGCGCATTGAGACGAACCAGTGCTCGTTCAGGCATTCGTCGCGGAACCGCCCGTTGAAACTCTCGATATAGGCATTCTCCACCGGCTTGCCAGGCCGAATGAACGACAGCGTGACACCGGCTTCGTAGGCCCATGCATCCAGCACCTTACCAGCGAACTCCGGCCCGTTGTCGACCGTGATGGATGCGGGTAAGCCTCGCATCTCCTTGAGCCGCTCGAGCACTTGCTGCACTCGTAGGCCCGGTAGCGAAGTATCGACCTCAATGGCCAAGCACTCGCGGGTGTAGTCGTCGACCACGTTCAGGCATCGAAACCGCCGACCATAGGCCAACCTGTCAGAAACGAAGTCCATCGACCAGCTCTGATTCGGGCCTGTTGTGGTAACGGCAGCGGGGTGCGCTCGACAGCCGCAATACGCTTGCGTCGCCGCTTGCGCACGCTCAGCCCCGCCTTGCTGTACAGGCGCCAGATGCGCTTGTGGTTGGCGAAGCAGCCATCCCGCTGCAACAGCACGTGAATCCGGCGATAGCCGTATCGGCGCTTCTGCGCGGCGATGGCCATCATCCGGCCAGTCAGCGCTTCGTCGTCAACTCGGCGACGTGATTCGTAGTGGAACAGCGAGCGCGAAATCCCTACCAGCCCGCAGGCCCGGGTAACACCCATGGCACGTTCGGTCATCAATATCCGGACCGCTTCGCGCTTGGCCTGCGAGCTTGCTACTTTCGAGCCAGCAGATCCTTCAACGCGGCGTTGTCGAGCATCGATTCGGCCAACAGGCGCTTGAGCTTGTTGTTCTCCTGCTCCAGTTCCTTCAGGCGCTGCGCTTCGGAGACCGTCATCCCGCCGAACTTTGCTTTCCAGTTGTAGTAGGTCGCTTCCGAGATGCCGTACTTGCGACACAGCTCCGCCGGCTTCAGGCCAGCCTCGGCTTCCTTCAAGATGCCGATGATTTGTTCTTCGGTGAATCGCTTTTTCATTGCCGCTCCTCTCTGGAACGGACTCTACACCGTCACCGTACTAAACACGGGGAGCAGGTCAAACCAGCATCCACGATTCCCGGAGCGGTTCAATGTCAAATTGTGTCGTATTCCGAGAGATCTGACGAGGGGCCATACTCAATTTCCAGCCAGCGCTCATAAGCCGATTTCATGCCAGATGTGAATTCTTCGATTTTCAAATCAACCTCCTCCAACGATGAATTATCACAACCCGCGAAACGGTAAGCGGCTCTCAGCCGAAGATTAAAGCAAGTGAAACAGTCCGAGATAAGACGCATCAGGTGCGCCATGTGCAGTGAATCACGCCGCTCGGGTGAGCGCATTTCACGATCCATTGCGATAGAGACGCCCACGTAGTCCGCGTGGTGTATATGGCTGGCCACCGCGTAAGAATAGGACAATCCAGTGAATCCATGATAGAAAGGGTCCCCGCTCCTACTTAGAGAATCTAAAATTCCAGCGTATCCCCAGCGGGTTTCCATGGCACGCCGGGTGGATTTGTCATAGCGCGTTCGTAGTTCGTCGCGTGTAGCATCCGGAAGAACCATATCGCGGATGGGTCTCCATTGGTCCGCTTCTGGGTCGCGAAGGCTAGTCAATAAATCTCTCGCCTTCTGATCGTCTTTCATGAATGCAAGTTCTCGCTGATCCTCTGTGTACTCCCTAAATCTTTGCGAAAAATCCTCGCGAGTCTGGACGATAAACGCAAATTTAAGCGATGCCTCGAAGACTGATCGGACAGCAACTTCCGCATCCCAAAGTTGCCCATAGGCTATTAGAAGGAAAACACTCTCAGTGGAGCGAGCGGCAGCGGTAAGCAGCATACCAAGACTGATGCGCTCATGCGCTTCTAACTCGCGGTAGCGCGCGAATTCTCCCATGAAAGGGAGCAATTCTCGCATAAGGAACAGCCCGCGCTCGCCCCAGGCGTTCTGTTCGGCAGACATCTCGTCCGTGTACATTGTATTCACCTATACGTGACGGTACTTTGTTTACTTCGAACACTATACTATTTGTCTGATACCAGCCCCCAGCGCATTTTCCCTTGCTATTGGTATGTCAAAAATCGATACAGCGCCTAGGTATCGAAGCCCTGCTTCCACGCTCGCGAAAGACGGCGGGCCCCCAATTTATTGTGGATGTCAGCATACCAGGTGCGAGCGTGGCAATACCGGCACGCCGTGGCGAAACCCAATGTGAAATCTTGTGGGTGACCGAATTCGCTATCGCGGAAGGGAATAAAAAAACCCTGCAGCCATTGGAGTTGCAGGGTTTCAGAAATACTAGAGCATTGCCTGTTTCGGTGTCAAACGTCAATATTCCCCGCCCGCAACGCATTCGACTCGATAAACGCCCGCCGCGGCTCGACATCATCCCCCATCAGGGTAGTAAAGATCCCATCCGCCGCAATCGCGTCTTCGATCTGCACGCGCAGCAGGCGCCGTACCGCCGGATCCATCGTCGTTTCCCACAGCTGCCCGGGGTTCATCTCCCCGAGCCCCTTATACCGCTGCTTCGACACATTCCGCTCGGCATCCGCCAGCAGCCACTTCATCGCGCTCTTGAAGTCCGTCACGGCCATGCTGCGCTCACCACGCTTGATAACAGCCCCTTCCCCAATAAGCCCCGTGAACGTATTCGCGGTAGCCACAAGCTGCTGATAATCCGCCGTGTGCTGGAACTCCTGATCGATAACAGAAACCCGCACATTCCCGTGATGGGTACGCTCGACATGCAGCGACCGCTGTTCCCGAACCGCGTCATACGAAGGCACCACACGCACTTCGTTCTTCAAAGCCTCGTCATGCAGCGCAGCATGCAGCGCCTTCGCCGAAGCCTCCGTCGAAGCCTCGTTGGAAAGGTCGATCGCCACCCCGTCCATGATCGCCTCGAGCGCCGCCGGGTCATACAACCGGCTCAACCGGTTGATCACACTCTGCGACAGCAAATACGACCGCGCCAGCTCCCCAAGCGCATCGCCGGAGATCGCCGCCGCATTCTCCCCAGGCACCAGCTCCGACCCTTGCAGCGCCAACCGCAGCATATGCGCGTTCAACTCCACATCATCCTTCAGATACCGCTCGTCCTTGCCCGCCTTGATCTTGTAAAGCGGCGGCTGTGCGATATACACATACCCGCGCTCGATCATGTCCGGCATTTGGCGATAGAGGAACGTGAGCAGCAGCGTCCGGATGTGCGCACCGTCGACGTCCGCGTCGGTCATGATGATGATGCGGTGATAGCGCAGCTTGTCGAGGTTGTAATCGTCCTTGCCGATCCCGCAGCCGAGCGCCGTGACCAGCGTAACGATCTGCTCCGACGAAAGCAGCTTGTCGTAGCGCGCCTTCTCGACGTTCAGCACCTTGCCGCGCAGCGGCAGGATCGCCTGGAACTTGCGGTCACGCCCTTGCTTGGCCGAGCCGCCTGCCGAGTCACCCTCGACGATGTAGATTTCGCACTTCGCCGGGTCTTTCTCCTGGCAGTCCGCGAGCTTGCCGGGCAGGCCGACGCCGTCGAGCACGCCCTTGCGGCGCGTCATCTCGCGCGCCTTCCGTGCCGCATCGCGCGCACGCGCGGCTTCGACGATCTTCCCGCAGATGATCTTCGCGTCGAGCGGCGTTTCCAGCAGGAACTCCTCCAGCGCCTTCGCGACGACTTCTTCAACCGGCGCCCGCACTTCGGACGAAACCAGCTTGTCCTTCGTCTGCGAGCTGAACTTCGGCTCCGGCACCTTCACGGAAAGCACGCACGACAGCCCTTCGCGCATGTCGTCGCCGGTCGTCTCGACCTTGGCCTTCTTCGCGATTTCGTTGTCGGTGATGTACTTGTTGATGACGCGCGTCATCGCGGCCCGCAGGCCGGTCAGGTGCGTGCCGCCGTCGCGCTGCGGAATGTTGTTCGTGAAGCACAGCACGTTCTCGTTGTAGCTGTCGTTCCACTGCATCGCGACTTCCACACCCACGCCGTCCTTCTCGCCGATGGCGTGGAAAACCGTCGGATGCAGGTTGGTCTTCGTCTTGTTGATGTACTCGACAAAGCCCTTCACGCCGCCGGCGAACGCGAAATCGTCTTCCTTGCCGCTGCGCAGGTCGGTCAGGCGAATCCGCACGCCGTTGTTCAGGAACGAAAGCTCGCGCATCCGCTTCGCGAGGATGTCGTAGTGATACTCGACCGTGCCGAAAATGGTCGGATCGGCCATGAAGTGCACTTCGGTGCCGCGGTTCTCGGTATCGCCGGTCACCAGCATCGGCGACACTTCCACGCCGTCCACCATCTCGAGCACGCGGTCCTGCGCGATGCCGCGATGGAACTCCATGAAACGCTTCTTGCCGCCGCGGCGCACGGTGAGGCGCAGCCAGCTCGACAGCGCGTTCACGCACGACACGCCCACGCCGTGCAGGCCGCCGGACACCTTGTAGCTGTTCTGGTCGAACTTGCCGCCGGCGTGCAGCTCGGTCATCACGATCTCGGCGGCGCTGCGCTTCGGCTCGTGCTTGTCGTTCATCTTCACGTCGGTCGGAATCCCGCGGCCGTTGTCGATCACGGAAATCGAGTTGTCGACGTGAATCGTCACCTGGATGTCGTTGCAGTACCCGGCCAGCGCTTCGTCGATCGAGTTGTCGAGCACCTCGAACACGAGGTGATGCAGACCGGTGCCGTCCGACGTGTCGCCGATGTACATCCCGGGGCGCTTGCGCACCGCCTCCAGACCTTCGAGGATCTGGATCGACGAGGCGCCGTAGCTGCTGTTATCGGGTTGCGAATTGTGCTGTTCACTCATGGATATCTTCCGGTTCTGCGAGGCCACTCTAGTGGCGGCGCGGTGCGTTTCAGCGAGAAATCGCCGGGCCGCTCCAGTTTCCTGGCTCGTCCGCGGTGCCGGTGAGGCACCGAAAGGACGGGTTGTCGGTTCGCCATAAAAACGCCAAAGGGGCTTGCCGCCCCCTGGTGTGTGTCGTGATGTCGCGCGCGTCAGATGCGCATCGGCATCACGACATACTTGAACTCGTCGTTCTCGGGCACCGTGATCAGCGCGCTCGAGCTGGCGTCGCCGAGGCTCACCTGCACGGTGTCGACCTTCAGGTTCGCGAGCACGTCGAGCAGATACGTGACGTTGAAGCCGATGTCGACGGTGTCGCCCTGGTACGCGATTTCCAGTTCTTCCTGCGCCTCTTCCTGGTCGGCGTTGGTCGACATGATCTTCAGCTGGCCCGGCGCGATGATGCAGCGCACGCCCTTGAACTTGTCCGAGGTCAGGATGGCCGCACGCTGCAGCGAACGCTGCAGTTCTTCGCGGCCGATCTCGAACGTGTTCTTGTGCGCCTTCGGGATCACGCGCTGGAAGTCGGGGAACTTGCCCTCGACGAGTTTCGACACGAGCTCGACCTGGCCGAACGTGAACTTGGCCTGGGTTTGCGCGATGTCGATGGTGACGGTGTCGTCGATGTCCTCGAGCAGGCGCTGCAGCTCGAGAATCGTCTTGCGCGGCACGATCACTTCCTGGCGGCCGAACGTGCCGCCTTCGAGCTTCATCGACGAGAACGCGAGGCGGTGGCCGTCGGTGGCCACGGCCATCAGCTGGTCGCCGTCGACGACGAGCAGCATGCCGTTCAGGTAGTAGCGGATGTCCTGCTGCGCCATCGCGAAGTGCACCATGCCGAGCAGCTGGCGGAACGACTTCTGCGGGACGGTGAGGGTCGCGCCGAAATCCTTCGCCTGCGCGACGGTCGGGAACTCGTCGGCCGCCAGGGTTTGCAGTGCGAAGCGGCTCTTGCCCGATTGAACGGTGAGGCGCTTGTCGGCGAGCGACAGCGTGACCTGGCCGTCAGGCATCGCGCGCAGGATGTCGAGCAGCTTGCGGGCCGCGACGGTGGTGGCCACCTGGTCGCCGCCGACGCCGAAATCGGCGCGCGTGGTGATCTGCAGCTCCAGGTCGGTCGACAGGAACGAAACGTCCGGGCCGTTCTTGGTGATCAGCAGGTTGGCAAGGATCGGCAACGTATGGCGGCGTTCGACGATGCCGCTGACCGTTTGCAGCGGCCTGAGGAGTGTGTCTCGTTCGGTCTTGACCAGTTGCATAGAGTTCCTTCGTTGAGTAACGGCCTGCAGCGCAGCAGCCTCGCAGCGCCCCGCCAGCCGGGCTCTTGGCCCGCCACCGCCGGGGCGGTCAAACCAGTATTGTGCCTCAAAACCGAACCGCCCCCCTTAATTTGGGGCGGATGCCGAATTATCAAGCGCGCCCGCGCGCTCAGCCCTTCAGCGTCTGTTCCAGCACGTGCAGCTCGTGGTTGAGCTGCGCGTCCTTGCTGCGCTCGTCGGCGATCTTGCGCACGGCGTGCAGCACGGTGGTGTGATCGCGCCCGCCGAACAGCTCGCCGATTTCCGGCAGGCTCTTCTGCGTGAGTTCCTTCGCGAGGTACATCGCGATCTGCCGCGGCCGCGCGATGTTCGCCGGACGCTTCTTCGAATACATGTCGGCGACCTTGATGTTGTAGAAGTCGGCGACGGTCTTCTGGATGTTCTCGACCGAAATCTGCCGGTTCTGCACGGTCAGCAGGTCCTTCAGCGCTTCCTTGGTCAGCTCGATCGAGATCTCGCGGCCGTGGAACTTCGAATACGCGAGGATCTTGCGCAGCGCGCCCTCGAGCTCGCGCACGTTCGAGCGCAGGTGCTTCGCGACGAAGAACGCGACGTCTTCCGACAGGTTCACGCCTTCCGACTGCGCCTTGCGCATCAGGATCGCGACGCGCATTTCCAGCTCGGGCGGCTCGATCGCGACGGTGAGGCCCGAGTCGAAGCGCGAGATCAGACGATCGTCGATCCCCGAAATCTCCTTCGGATACGTGTCGCTGGTGATGATCACCTGCGCCTTGTTCGCGACCAGCGCCTCGAACGCGTAGAAGAATTCCTCTTGCGTGCGCGACTTGCCGGAGAAGAACTGGATATCGTCGATCAGCAGCAGGTCGAGCGAGTGGTAGTAGCGCTTGAAGTCGTCGAACGCCTTGCGCTGGTACGCCTTCACCACGTCCGACACGTATTGTTCCGCATGGATGTAGCGGATCCGCGCGCCGGCCTTGTCGAGCAGCAGCTGGTTGCCGATCGCGTGGATCAGGTGGGTCTTGCCGAGGCCGACGCCGCCGTACAGGAACAGCGGGTTGTATGAGATGCCCGGGTTGTCCGCGACCTGGATCGCGGCGGCACGCGCCAACTGGTTCGCCTTGCCGGTCACGAAGTTGTCGAACGTCAGTACGGGGTTCAGCTTCGAGCGCTCGTACATCGAATCGGCTTCGCCGCCTGCGGGGGCCGCACCGGGGCCCGGGCGCCACGTGCGGCGGCCGGCGGCCGCTTCGTGCGCGGGCAGGCTCGGCAGGTCGATGTCGGCGTCGTCGGCGTTCAGGTGGTGCGCGGCCGCCGCCGACGGCGTCATCGGCACGTCGGCGGGCGCCGCCGCGGCATGCGCGGTCAGGTTGGCGGCGATCGCGGCCACCGTGGCGGCCGGGCCGCTCGGCTGCAGCGGCGCGCGCGGGGCGCCTGCGCCCGGTGCTGCGCCGGCCGCGGCGCTGCGCATGCCTGCCTTGGGATCGAGGACGAACTGGACTTCGATCGGCGCGTTCCAGAAATCCCGGGCCAGATCGGAGATCCGGCCCGAAAACTGGCTCTTGACCCAGTCCAGCTTGAAGCGGTTCGGCGCGGCGATGGACAGCGTGTTCGCCGACGCATCGAAGGCCACCGGGGCCAAGGGTTTGATCCACGTCACGTACTGCTGGGGCGTCAGCTCGCGCTCCAGCAGTGCGGAACAGTGTTGCCAGAAATCGTTCATCAAGTAACAGTCGTTTTTTGCATGCACAGCGTGGCTCGCCGGCGCCCTTGTCGCGGTCGCGCAACAAGGCCCGAAGCGGTCGTGCGAGCGTGCCTCGGACGCCTGCGTCACAGTCTTGGAGAGGCAGGCGAGAGCCGAAGCGGCGTGCGGGATTCTTGGAGGTAAGGCGAGATTCTACCGCCAAACGCGGCCACAGCGGGACTTATCCACAGGCTGGTTTTGTGGGTCGCGGGGCCGGATCGGCCGGGGCGGGCACAGGCGAGCGACTCCTAAAGTATTGACCGTCAAGAGAAAAACGGTTTAAATAGCGGGTTCCGCGAAAACCAATCCTGTATTCCCGGCGATTGCGTTCGCCCGAATGCCTCTGGTTAAGGGCACGCGGTCCCCTGAATTTCGACATTCTCGAACAAGTGAGAACATCATGAAACGTACTTACCAACCGTCCGTGACGCGCCGCAAGCGCACCCATGGCTTCCGTGTCCGCATGAAGACGGCAGGTGGCCGCAAGGTCATCAACGCTCGCCGCGCGAAGGGCCGCAAGCGCCTCGCCATCTAAGGCAGGTTGCACGCTGTGTCCGCCGTCCGCAGTCCCGCGGAAGGTGCCGTCGAGCCGGGTGCGAATCCGTCGCAGACGAAAGCCGCCTTCCCGAAAGCTGCGCGACTTCTGAAAACGGATGAATTTTCATCCGTTTTTCGTTTGCGCCCCTGGCGGCGTTCGGCGCACTTCGTGATTTACGGCAAGCCGACCGGTCAGCCCGCGCGTCTGGGGCTCGTCGTCGGCAAGAAGTATGCGCCGCGTGCAGTCACGCGTAATCTCGTGAAGCGGCTGGCGCGCGACGCGTTTCGCTTGCGCCGGGCCGAATTCGCCGGTTACGACCTGCTGCTGCGGCAGCACACGCGCTTCGACAGGAAAGCGCTGCCGAGCGCGGCTTCCGCCCCGCTCGCGGCGATGTGTGCGGCCGAAATCCGCGAGCTGCTCGACAGGGCAGTCCGGGAGATCGCCCGCCGTGCGTCGAAGCCCGCGTCCGAGTGACGCATCCGTGCCCGGTGCGGCGTTCGCGCCCGCCCGGCCGGTTTTGACGCGGCGCCGAACGGCGTCGCCCAAGGTATGGAAACGGTATTGATCGCCTTGCTGCGCTTCTACAAGGTTGCCGTGAGCCCTCTGCTCGGCAACCGTTGCCGTTTTTATCCTTCCTGTTCGGATTACGCGCGCGAGGCAATCCAGTATCATGGCGCCGCGCGCGGCACGTATCTCGCCGTCAGGCGCGTGTGCCGATGCCATCCGTTTTCCGCGGGCGGCATCGACCTCGTCCCGCCGCCCAACTCCGACACTCGCGCTCGCGGCGAAGCCGACGCGCGGTCCCATCGACTCTGAGACAACGCATGGATATCAAACGCACCGTCCTATGGGTGATCTTCTTCATGTCAGCTGTCATGCTGTACGACAACTGGCAGCGTTCCCATGGACGCCCGTCGATGTTCTTCCCGAGCGCCACGCAGACTGCCCCCGCGGCCGCTGCCGGCGGCGCATCGGGCACGGGCGCGACGACGACGACCGCAGGTGAAGTGCCTGCTGCCGCAGCCGGCGCCGCACCGTCGACGACGGCACCGGCCGCCCAGGCGCAGCTCGTGAAGTTCTCGACCGACGTGTACGACGGCGAAATCGACACGCGCGGCGGCACGCTCGCGAAGCTGACGCTGAAGAAGCAGGGCGACGGCAAGCAGCCCGACCTGTACATCACGCTGTTCGACCACACGGCCGGCCACACGTATCTCGCACGCTCGGGCCTGCTCGGCGGCGATTTCCCGAACCACAACGACGTCTACACGCAGGTGAACACCGGCTCGACGTCGCTCACGGGCGACCAGAACGCGCTGAAGCTGTCGTTCGAATCGCCGGTGAAGGGCGGCGTGAAGGTCGTGAAGACCTACACGTTCACGCGCGGCAGCTACGTGATCGGCGTCGATACCAAGATCGACAACGTCGGCACGGCGCCTGTCACGCCGACGGTCTATATGGAACTGGTGCGCGACAACACGGCCGTCGAAACGCCGATGTTCTCGCACACGTTCCTCGGGCCGGCGGTCTACACGGACACGAAACACTTCCAGAAGATCGACTTCAGCGACCTCGACAAGAACAAGGCGAACTTCGAGAAGTCCGCCGACAACGGCTGGGTCGCGATGGTGCAGCACTACTTCGCGTCGGCATGGATTCCGCAGCAGGGCGTGAAGCGCGACATCTACGCCGAGAAGATCGATCCGACGCTGTACCGCGTCGGCGTGAAGCAGCCGGTCGCCGCGATCGCGCCGGGCCAGTCGGCCGACGTGCAGGCACGCCTGTTCGCCGGTCCGGAAGAAGAGCGCATGCTCGAAGGCATCGCGCCGGGCCTGGAACTCGTGAAGGACTACGGCTGGGTGACGATCATCGCGAAGCCGCTGTTCTGGCTGCTCGAGAAGATCCACGGCTACGTCGGCAACTGGGGCTGGGCGATCGTGCTGCTGACGGTGCTGATCAAGGCCGTGTTCTTCCCGCTGTCGGCCGCGAGCTACAAGTCGATGGCGCGCATGAAGGAAATCACGCCGCGCATGCAGGCGCTGCGCGAACGCTTCAAGAGCGATCCGCAAAAGATGAACTCGGCGCTGATGGAGCTGTACAAGACCGAGAAGGTCAATCCGTTCGGCGGCTGTCTGCCGGTCGTGATCCAGATCCCGGTGTTCATCTCGCTGTACTGGGTGCTGCTCGCATCGGTCGAAATGCGCGGCGCGCCGTGGATTCTGTGGATTCACGACCTGTCGCAGCGCGATCCGTTCTTCATCCTGCCGGTGCTGATGGCCGTGTCGATGTTCGTGCAGACGAGCCTGAACCCGACGCCGCCGGACCCCGTCCAGGCGAAGATGATGAAGTTCATGCCGATCGCGTTCTCGGTGATGTTCTTCTTCTTCCCGGCCGGCCTCGTGCTGTACTACGTCGTGAACAACGTGCTGTCGATCGCGCAGCAGTACTACATCACGCGCAAGCTCGGCGGGGTCAAGAAGAAACCGGCCTGACGCTCGTTGCACCCGCGGGCGGCGAGCCGCCCGCGATGCACGCAAAAAAGCCGCATGGTTCGCCCATGCGGCTTTTTTATTTCTCGGCGGCGGCGCGCGGTGTGCGGTGCGCGTGCCGTTCGCGGTCAGATCTTCTTCGCTTCGATTTTCGGTTCGCCGTAGAACTGCTCGACCAGTTCCTGAACGAGGTAGCGTTGATGCGGCGACAGCGCCTCGATCTTCGACGCGAGTTCGATCGTTTCCGGCGTCGGCGGATAGCGTTCGTCGCGCGGCAGCGGTTGCGGCGTCGGGTGTTCGATCACGCTCGGCGACGGCCCGTAATGCAGCCAGTGCAGTTCGACACGCAGCCATTCGGCGAGCGTTTCGAGTTTGTCCGACGTCGGAATCGTGCGGCCCGTCAGCCATTTATGCGCGGTTTGCGGCGAAACGGGATGCGATCCGCGGTGGCGCAGATTGAATCGGTTCGCAAGCTCCGTCGCGCCGGAGACCTTCTCCGGGCTGCGCCGCAGGGCGAATTTCAGGCGTTCCGAGAACGCGGCTTTTTCTTCGGATGTCGGCATGGGGGAGATTGTGCAATTCCACCGATGCGTTTCAGACAACCGTATGGGATAAACGTATCTCATTTGGACGAATCTCAACCTTGCGCTGGATTGGCAGCGAAATTGAGGGACGAAACGTCAGGCCGCTCTGGCAAACATACTCGTCCGAAACGGTGGCGGTGTTATCGCGCTGGACTGATACTAGACTTATCCCCGCCGGGATAAATTCGGGCGAGTCCGAATCCCGCGTGGCGCCCGGTGGTGTGTGTGCCGGCACGCTACAATGCCGGCGTTCCGATGCCCGTACTGTTGCGCGGGCGCACCACTCACCGTCTGATCACCCGATTCATCCGATTCCCATGCTCGCTACCGATTCCGATCCGATCGTCGCCATTGCCACTGCTGCCGGCCGGGGCGGCATCGGTGTCGTCCGCGTGTCGTTCGGGCGTGGCGGCGAGGCGGCCGCGCTGCCGCTGATCGACGCGTTGTGCGGGCAGAAGCTCGCACCGCGCCATGCGAGCTACGTGCCGTTCCTCGACGAGCACGGCGCGCCGCTCGACCGCGGGATCGCGCTGTATTTCCCGGCGCCGCATTCGTACACCGGCGAGCACGTGCTCGAGCTGCAGGGGCATGGCGGGCCGATCGTGATGCAGCTGCTGCTGCAGCGCTGCCTGGATGCGGGGCGTGGCTTCGGGCTGCGGCTCGCGGAGCCGGGCGAGTTCACGCGGCGCGCGTTCCTGAACGACAAGCTCGACCTCGCGCAGGCCGAAGCGGTGGCCGACCTGATCGAGGCGAGCACCGAGGCGGCGGCGCGCTCGGCCGGGCGCTCGCTCGATGGCGCGTTCTCGCGGCAGATCCATGCGCTCGTCGAAGACGTGATCACGCTGAGGATGCTGGTCGAGGCGACGCTCGATTTTCCGGAAGAGGAGATCGACTTTCTGGAGGCCGCCGATGCACGCGGCAAGCTCGCGAAGATCCGCGCGCAGCTTGCGCATGTGCTTGGCGATGCCCGGCAGGGTGCGCTGTTGCGCGAAGGGCTGTCGGTCGTCCTTGCCGGACAGCCGAACGTCGGCAAGTCGTCGCTGCTGAATGCGCTGGCCGGCGCGGAACTGGCGATCGTCACGCCGATCGCCGGGACGACGCGCGACAAGGTCGCGCAGACGATCCAGGTCGAAGGAATTCCGCTGCACATCATCGATACGGCCGGGTTGCGCGAGACGGAGGATGAAGTCGAGCGGATCGGTATCGCGCGTACGTGGAGCGAGATCGAGCGCGCGGACGTCGTGCTGCATCTGCTCGATTCGCGCACGGGGCTGACGCCGGATGACGAGGCGATCGCGGCGCGGTTTCCGGGCGGCGTGCCGGTGGTGCGCGTGCTGAACAAGACGGATCTGACCGGCGTGCCGGCTTGCGTCGAGCATCCGGCGGCGGAAGGGGACCTGACCGAGGTGCACCTGTCGGCGAGGCGCGGCGACGGGATCGATATGCTGCGTGCGGAGTTGCTGCGGATTGCGGGGTGGCAGGCGGGGGCTGAAGGCGTGTATCTCGCGCGCGAGCGGCATCTGATCGCGTTGCGAGCGGCGCAGGAGCATCTGGCGCAGGCGGCGGATCATGCTGAGCAAAGGGCGCAGTCGCTGGATCTGTTTGCCGAGGAGCTGCGACTCGCGCAGGAACAGCTCAATGCGATTACCGGGGAGTTCACTTCGGATGATCTGCTGGGGGTGATTTTCAGCAGGTTCTGTATCGGGAAATAGAAGCGAAAAGGATTGCAGGGCGGGAATGGCACAGCCATCGCCCAGTAATAGAACGTGCCTGCATCCGCGTGACGGCTGCAAGTCAGATTGACACTGTGGTTTTACAGATGCGGACGGGCCGCTAGCATCCGATCGATAAACGATGGCGGCAACGATATATATACAGAATCATCTCCGCCGTCACCTTTTGAAAAGGACACGTAGGCCTCGCTATAACTATTCCAGGAAATTTCGGGAATCGGTGTGCTGAATGTGTGCTGGGCTATTAACCTCCCAGTTTGTGCGATGTATACGCGACCAACATACCGCGAATCTCCACCCGGAACCCAAGCTAAAAGGCACAGGTCGGCAAGATACATCCCATCTGGAGATGTCGACGTTCTACACTCTTCCCCTCGAGGCGTTCGGTCAAAGGCAAAGGTACCAATCAGTGCCATGATGAGCAGTGTATGAGTAATTTTCAAAGAAATCGTCATGATTTATTGTTGAATTTGATCATAGTGAAATTTCTATGGGAGGGGAGATTGGGATGAATTTTTTGTCAGAGTAGATGATAAAGTCGCCGCCTCTGTCATGTATCTTAGACCATTTTCTAAAATCGATATTTTCTACCGGATAGTGGACGTTCCCCTTGATGAGTGAGTCGCCTCTGGCGACGGCGTATTTGACATATGGGATATGCTCGGAGTTCGAGAATGCAGCGATTGCACTATATGGCACAATGATGACGCCGTCGCTACTCCAATGCCCTAAGTATTGGGATCGCTCATTAGATTTGTCGGTGAATGTATAGTTGTCTTTCACATACACCCACACTCCGGTCACTTCAGCTATTTTTCTGTGTGAATCCACGTCCCACGAGAAGCGCGCGCTTCCGAGCGCCACATAGATATTGAAGGACCCGAGTGCTCCGGATAGGTCGTCAGGTACACCATTGTTGCGAAGTTGTGCATCTAGTTGAGTTTCAATTTTCTGCCCAAACGTGCTATCTACTTTTGAGTATTGAAATTGGAATCTTCGGTGCAAATCGCGAAGATCATTGCCACATATGTCGTGGTGTAGAGTCGCGCTGCGCAGTCTTTATGCGGGATCAGCAGTTTGTAAAGCTGGATTCTGGATTTTGGTGAGCGAATCATTTCATTAATAAGATAATCGAATTGCCGCTTCGCTCGGGGGAAGCGCAGAATCCAATCCAATTTAATGGTAGACATGTCATACATGTCGGATGGATATGGTTTTCCATATTGATTGATTTCTAACGACTCATCCGAAGAAGTCCGTGAATAATTTAATTTTCCAGAGAACCATCGCTCCATAAGTTTGGCAGATGTCGGAAGGTACATTTTGCGCATTGCTGCGGGAATCTCTTGAATATCGAACGCTGGTACGGGATCGCCCTTTTTAAGTTTCACGATGGAGGGTTTGGGAGGGGGGGCATTTAGCCAAACTTGAAAGCGTGCCAGCGCCTTGCCGGCCCTTTCCAAGGCATCAACCATTTTGTCAAGCGAATCGCGCTTGGGCGTGGCGGAGGAATGTTTGAGTTCAGTTGCGTTCGATTTTTGTTGCATCGGAAGCGGTGGCGCAGGTTTATCCATGGATAACGAGATGTTTGGAACAATCTTGCATCCAATCAGCACCGTCATGGAGTTTCCACTTCCAAAAAATTTTATTTATCGTGAAATAGGGAATTTTTTCCTTGTTTGATGGCATTTCTATTTTAGATCCGGTGATGGTGGGCGGTTTGCGCGATGCCTGTTACGCTAGCGTGATCGCACCCGTAAAATCAATCGGACTAGTTCGAAATCGTTGTTAACGTGACTGGGTTTGGGGTCAAATATTCTTGGGGTTTTCTTGGCCGTCTAAGCGCACCGGGATCGTGAGGCCGTCGATAGGTATGCAGATATTCAAAGGAGTTGCGACTTTTTATTTTTCTTGGCCAGGTGGCGGGTCGGGCGTTAGCTATCATTGTGCTGGCGTCAACGGTGGCCGGCGCAGCGGGTATTCCACGGGTAGAATATCCCGTTGCGGTCGGTGATATGCGAGTCGCGGGGAATGTCTATTACCCGGTCCGGAATGGCTCATTTCGCGAGTGGTAGCGGCGTCATCATCGAGGCGGCGATTTTGTTATTTTTTCGGACTACTGCTAAGTGACGTTGCAGGAACCCATCAAACTTCGGCTCACATGAATCTTCGTATTAATGATTTGGGCGTGTTGTTAATGATAGCCCTCGTGACGATAATATTGTCCGTTGTCGTGCTCGCTTCGGCAGTGAGATTGCTGAATGCTTTCTTATCTGGCTCAAGAGGTTGGGCTGATGTTATTGCGAGTGAGATTAGGATTTTCATTCGGCGCGCATTCGTTTCGGCTGCCGTCGTCACTGTCCTCGGGTTTGGCTGGAGCTACTGGAAAGACGTATAACTGCGCGCGATTTGCGATTCACGCGAACAAAAGATCGAGCGTTCTTCGCACGGTGGCTATTGGGCACGGTACTGTTATTTTGGAGATACGATCGTTCTCAGGCTCTACGACAGGGGGGGCGAGCACCTCGTCGCCGAGCGAACGTATCGGGACGGGTCTCGCTTACCTGTTGAGCTTCATTGGGCGAAGGAGGCATTGATGTACCCCCAAGGGCTCGAGTTCGGCGCAACATTTGGCGAAATCAGTTTGCCGCCGACTTTTCTTGACCGGATGTTGGCGGCTTCCCTAGCAGACCACGTTCGGCGCTTATGCTTCGCAAGCACGTCGCGCTCAAGGGAGTGGGGCTCCGATTGGGCGACGGTCGATGCAAATGCGATCGACAGCGTGCCAGGTGAATGTAGCTGCTGGCGTGCAGAGTGACTACGCCGGCCTGATTGAGTTGCGGTCCGGATCATCGATCCAGCATGGGCGAGCATGCTGATCGACTCGTCCGGACCCCCACCCGCATCAATCCCAATGATGGTGATGGTAATACCCGCCACCACCGTAGTACCCGCCGTCCGGCACCACGATACAGCCGCTCAATAGCACGGCGACGCTGGCAATCAGCAAAAGGGTTTTCTTCATCGCGTCCACCTGCTCGGGTTCAATATGGAGCCCAGCATAGCGAGCGCTCGCAACACCGGCTGTAAGCGATCGTTTCCCTGTTCCGCAATCCGTAACGGCGCATTATTCCGGTCAAAATGACCGTAACAAATGCCCCAAACAGCAGACGTTTTCAGGCGACGACGACCCTGTTTCTCCCCGCATCCTTCGCACGATACAGCGCGGCATCGGCGGCTTCGATCAGCGCGTCGGGCGTCGACAGGTCGTCGGCCGACACGGTCGCACAGCCGACGCTGACGCTCACGCGCCCGGCCGGCGAAGCAGGCATCGCGAGATCGAGCCGCAACACGGCTTCGTGTGCTTCCTCGGCAACGACCCGCGCGCCGCGCGCACCGGTGTTCGGCAGCACGATCGCGAACTCCTCGCCGCCGTAACGCGCGACGATATCCGCTGGCCGCCTCACCGCGCCGGCCAGCGCATTCGCGATCGCGATCAGGCACGCGTCGCCCTTCACGTGACCGAACGCGTCGTTGTACGCCTTGAAGCGATCGACGTCGACCATCAGCAGCGACAGCGGTTCGCCCTGCCGCCGCGCCTGCAGGAACAGCGTGTGGAAATGATCGTTGAAGTGGCTGCGGTTGAACGCGCCCGTCAGCCCGTCGCGCGCGGAAGAACGAATCAGCGTTGCATGTGCCTCGAACAATTGCTGATACAGCATCGTGACTTCCCATGCGAGCACGCACACGAGCACGCCGGGCGTGAACATGCTGAACACGCGCGCGACATACCAGCCGACCGTGAAGCGGTTCGTGCTCAGCAGGTTGAGCGTCGTGTCGGTGAGGCACGCCAGCACCGCGATCGCGAGCCACAGGTCGAGCGTCGTGCGCAGCCGTCCGGTGACCAGTACGGTCACGAGCGCAAGCGCATTGAGTATCCATACGCCGAGCGCGACGCCGTTGACGGGCAGCACGGCCGCGTCGCCGGGCGGATGGAACGCGGGCGGCAGCGATACGTTCAGCGCGAGTGCGCACAGCAGCGCGGCCGCGATGGCCGGCCCGCCGACCAGCGCGACGGCCCACCGGCGCGTCTGCTTCTGGCCGACTGGTGCGCGCGTCAGCCGCTCGCGTGCGAGCAGCGCGGCCATCACGAAGCACGGGAAGCCCGCATGCCAGAAGATCCACATCCACGCGGCGCTTTGCGGGCGCGCGCCGAGCAGGCCCTGCGGCGCGAACACGCCCGGAAAGGTGAGCAACTGCAGCGCGACGGCGAGTGCGGTGAACGCATAGGCGCCGCCGAGCGCGCCGAGCACGGGCTGGCGCGTCACGGTGAACTGCGCGCCGAGGAAGAACGCCGCGATGCTCGCAGTCGTGAACACGGTGAGCGCACACATCGGCATGAACGGCTCGACGGCTGGCAGCGCGACGTTCGCGTGCGGCGCGGCGATCCCGAGCGCAAGCAGGATGACGAGCGCCGTCAGCGCGCCGAACCACAGCTGACGACGCGTCGTGTGCTGGATCAGGATGCCTTCCATGGAGTCCCCCGGACACGCGTGCGACACGCCCGGTCTTGCGCCGGGCGGCACGCATCCCGGCCGCGGCGCGACCGGTGCGGCCCGATCCTATCGCGTTATTCGCGCGGGCTCAAATGCCGAGCCCCGGGCCGAAGTTGCCGGCGACCCAATGCGTGACGGCGTCGACGTCCGCATAGTCCTGTTCGGGCAGGCCGTCGAGCATCGACAGCACTTCGTTGCTGGCGCCGGCGTCGCGCGCGGCATCGACGATCGCATCCTTGTTCGCCGGGTAGCGGACGGCCGCCAGCACGTCGGCGATCTGCAGGTCGATCGTTTCGTGAGGGATATCATGCGGAGGGAGGGCGGGCTTGTCGTTCACGTCGGCGTCTCGCGGGTTGGGCGGGAATCGGATCGAAGCGGATAAGGGCGCAACACGCGTTGCCCGGCCCGGGACGGCCCGGCCGGCGCGCGCCGCGGGTCGACGGCGATATCGGCTCAATGCCCGCGTCGCACGCGGCGCCACGGATGCTTCCAGTCGATGTGCGGGGCGTTTTCGTCGCGCGGATGCTGGCGCCGATGTTCCTGCCAAAGTTCGTCGGAAAACAGCGCCGCCACGATCACGAGCGGCAGCACGAGAAAAATTCCGAGTATGACTTGCTCGATCACGATAGCCTCCTCGCGGTGGCAGGAACCCTTGCTCCCATTCTAGGCTCTGAACTTCGCCCGCGTTCAATTTCTTACAGTGCGGAACGGGCCCGAACGCGGCTGCGCCGCACGGGCGTTCCGCACGTGCGCCGGCATCAACCAGGACACGAAAATGCAACTCCAGAACGATACCAACACGCTCGCGCTGCGGCCGCTGGAGCGCCAGGACCTGCGCTTCGTCCACGAACTGAACAACGACGCAAAGATCATGCGCTACTGGTTCGAGGAGCCGTACGAAACCTTCTCGGAACTGTCACAACTGTACGACCGCCACGTGCACGATCAGCGCGAGCGCCGCTTCGTCACGGTCGATGCGCAAGGCGAACTGGTCGGCCTCGTCGAGCTGATCGAACTCGACTACATCCATCGCCGCGGCGAGTTTCAGATCATCATCGCGCCGCAATGCCAGGGGCGCGGCTATGCCGGCCAGGCGACGCGCCTCGCGATCGCGTACGCATTCAAGGTGCTGAACATGCGCAAGCTGTACCTGATCGTCGATACGTCGAATGCAGCGGCGATTCACGTGTACGAAAAATGCGGATTCCAGCACGAGGCCGAATTGAAGGAAGAATTTTTCGGCAACGGCGCGTATCACAACGCTTATCGCATGTGCATCTTCCAGCGCGATTATTTCGAGCGCCAGCAATCGGCCTGAATAAAGCCGGGTAAACACGCTGACGAAAGACGCCCGCGGCATGGCCTCCGCGGGCGCCGGGTGCATGCGGGGAAATACGGATAAATACGGATGCGCTTATACCTGGCATTTTTCTTGTATCAGGTAAATGCGATTCCGCGCTGCGGTAAAGTCGGATCGTTTCGGATGACTTTATGTGCAACGCATCAAAACGATCCGGATATCGAAATGGATTATCCAAACCGTTCAATCGCCGCATTGTAACTTTGCTGAAAGTCATGCCGGGCAACGCTTTCCGCCCGGCGTCACGGGCCTGTCCGCCGCGCGGCAGGTTTTGTCCCGCACGCGCATCGCGCGAAAAACGGGCTGCGCACGGGGTGCGACAATCCGCCGCTATTGCGGTCGCACAACAAATGTGCTTGCTATCGCTTGCCGGTCTTCTAAAGTGAAAAACGTGGGTTGACGATCATCTTTAAACACATAGCTAACCCAAGCCTGGTGCCCGCAAGCCTGGAGACAGAACATGATGAAGCGTACCGGTATCCTTTTTGCCCTCGTCGGCGCATTTTGCGCGGTATCGATTGCCCAGGCAGGCGGCGATTCGGCCGTCAAGCCGAAGCAGGAAATCCAGTTGACGAAGAACGCATGGGGCTGCCTGTCAAAAGACAATCTGGATTCCGTACTGAGTCACGAGCGCGACGGCAAGTCGCAGGCGAAGCAGCAGTATTTCGACGACTACCGTTGCCTGTCGGTGCCGGAAGGC
Source organism: Burkholderia pyrrocinia (assembly GCF_018417535.1). NCBI lineage: Bacteria > Pseudomonadati > Pseudomonadota > Betaproteobacteria > Burkholderiales > Burkholderiaceae > Burkholderia > Burkholderia pyrrocinia. The sequence continues at coordinate 3,172,583 of NZ_CP070977.1, forward strand.
CAGCGCTTCCGCGTGGTGTCGGTCGACCAGGGCGACGTGCAGTTCGTCAGTGCCGACAACAGCGACCAGCAGGGTCTCTGGGCCGATTCGCGCTTCGTCAAGCAATAAGCGCACCTTCACCGCGCAGTCGCACGACGCGCGAGCGCGCCGGCCCGATGAGCCGGCGGCGCGAACCGAACACGGCCCGGCCCATGCCGGGCCGTTGCGCTGTGGGTTGCGCATGACACGCGCCGGACGGCGCGCATTCGGTATCATCACGGCCCGACCGAACCGAATGCCCGCCCGGGCCGCATCCGCATGGCGCTGAAATCCACGATCTACAAAGCTGAACTGCAAATCGCCGACATGGATCGGCATTACTACGCCGATCACGCGCTGACGGTGGCGCGCCACCCGTCGGAAACCGACGACCGGATGATGGTGCGGATCGTCGCGTTCGCGCTGTTCGCGCACGAGCGGCTCGAATTCTGCAAGGGGCTGTCGGACGTCGACGAGCCCGATCTGTGGCAGAAGGACCTGACGGGCGCGATCGACGTGTGGATCGAGGCCGGCCAGCCCGACGAACGGCGTATCTCGAAGGCGGCCGGCCGCGCCGGGCAGGTCACGGTGATCGCGTACGGTGGCAAGACGTCGGATATCTGGTGGCAGGGCGTGCGCAGCAAGGTCGAGCGGCTGCGCAACGTGCAGGTATTGTCGCTCGCCGACGGCGTCGCGGCCGCGCTCGGGCAGCTCGCGGAGCGCACGATGCGCCTGCAGTGCACGGTGCAGGACGGCGCGGCGTGGATCTCGAGCGCCGACCACGATCCGGTCGCGGTCGAATGGACGGTGCTGAAGGCGCGCGCAGGCGCGTGACGGCCCGCGCGCCGGCCGTGCTCAGCCGATCGCGGCCGGCGGCCCCTTGAATTCCAGCATGTTGCCTTCGGGATCGAACAGGTAGATCGACGGCCCGTAGCCGCCGGCGCCGTAGCGCTCCGCGGGGGCGCCCGGCCGCGCACCATGCGCGGCGAAATGGGCGATCAGCGCGTCGGGATCGAACGGCTCGACGCGCAGGCACAGGTGATCGAGGTTGCGTCCCGTGCCGGGCGGGCCGCTGTCGGGACGGTCGATCGGGCCGCCGACCGACAGCAGGTCGATCAGCGCGTCGCCTGCGCGCAACTGCACGAGGCCCAGATCGGGCTGTTCCTTCTCCACGTGACAGCCGACGGCGTCGCAGTAAAAGCGCGTCATCGCCGCCATGTCGGTCACGCGCAGCACGACGTGATCGATCGCGCGGATGGTCGGTTTCATGGGCAGGCTCCCTTCGTAGTCGACGAGCATCGAGTGTAGACGCAACGCGCCTGCGACGCGGGCCGGAACGCGGCACAATCGACGGACGAAAAAAAGCCCGTTCACGCAGAGCGGAACGGGCTTAATCCATATCAGGAGGAGACATGGAGGAGACAGTTCCAACTATACACACGGCGATGGTGCGACGCAATATTCCGAATGCAAAAAATCGTCAGGACGGCGATTTGTCGCATCCGCACTGCAGCAAAATGGTGACGGGACGATGACGAAAACCGCGCTGGAGCGGCCGGCGCACGCTTTCCATCCGATTTCTTTCGTATGATGTGACCCCGGTTCACCGGCACGAATCACAGAGCAAGATTCAGGGCGCGACAGCACGTGCCGATGTCTAGAGTAGGCACCATCTACACTGAGAGTGCGAGGTTCAGATGAAAACCGCCTATCCGACCGACGATGCCCGCTGGGGTGCCGTGACCGAGCGCGATCCGCATGCGGACGGCGCGTTCTTCTATGCCGTGCGCACGACGGGCGTGTTCTGCCGCCCGACCTGCGCGTCGCGGCTGCCGCGCCGCGAGCATGTGTCCTTCTTCGCCGATCCGGCCGCCGCGCGTGCGGCCGGCTTCCGGCCCTGCAAGCGCTGCCAGCCGGAAGGGCTGCCGCGCGAGCTCGAGATCGTCAACCGCGCGTGCGCGGTGCTCGACGCGCATGCCGAGCGGCTCACGCTGCAGCAATTGAGCGATGCCTTGCATGTGAGCCCGTTCCACCTTCAGCGGCTCTTCAAGCGTGTGGTCGGCGTGTCGCCGCGGCAATACCAGGCCGCGCAGCGCGGCGCCGCGCTGCGGCAGGCGCTGCAAAGCGGGCAGCCGGTCACGCAGGCGGCCGTCGATGCCGGCTTCAACTCGCCGTCGCGGCTCTATGCGTCGGTGCCGCGCGAGCTCGGGATGGCGCCGTCCGCGTTCCGCCGCCAGGGCGCAGGCCTGCGGATCGACTATGCGACCGCGTCGACGTCGCTCGGCACCGTGCTCGTCGCCGCGACCGAACAGGGCATCTGCCGGATCGCGTTCGGCGACGAGCCGGCGTTGCTGGTCGGCGAGCTGAAGGACGCGTTCGCGCGCGCCGAACTGGTGGAATCGTCCGCGCGGCTCGCGCCGTTCGTCACGCAGATCCGCGCGTACCTGGACGGCACGCGGCACGCATTCGACCTGCCGCTCGACATCGCGCCGACCGCGTTCCAGCAGCGCGTGTGGGAAGCGCTGACGCATATTCCGTACGGCGAAACACGCAGCTACTCGGAAATCGCCGAGGCGCTCGGTTCGCCGCGCGCGGTGCGCGCCGTCGCGTCCGCGTGCGCGTCGAATCCGGTCGCGCTCGCGATTCCGTGCCACCGCGTCGTGCAAAAGGGCGGCGCGCTCGCCGGGTATCGCTGGGGCGTGCGCCGCAAGGCGACGCTGCTCGCGGCCGAGGCGCGTCATGCGCGAAACGATGAAACCGAAGCCATGACGGAGGGAAGTGCAGTTTGAGCATCGCCAAAACAACGATCACGTCAACCGTGAACGGCGGCCATGTGCCGCCGTCCGCGCAGATGGAGCTGCGCTTCAACGCGCCTTACGACTGGGCGCGCGTGCTGCGCTTCTTCAGCGGGCGCGCGATTCCGGGCGTCGAGCAGGTCGCGGACGGCGTGTATCGCCGCATCGTCGACCTGCATGGCGACTCGGGCCGGCTCACCGTCACGAAACATCCGCGCAAGCATTGCCTGATCGCGACGGTCGAAGGGGCGGTCGCGCGTCATGTCGACGATGCGTTCGCCGTGCGCGTCGCGACGATGTTCGACCTCGGCGCCGATCCTGCCGCGATCGGCGATGGGCTCGCGCGCGATCCGTGGTTCGCGCGGCTCGTCGAGGCCGCGCCGGGGCTGCGCGTGCCGGGCGCCTGGTCGGGGTTCGAGCTGGCGGTGCGCGCGATCGTCGGCCAGCAGGTGAGCGTGAAGGCCGCGACGACGATCGTCGGCCGGCTCGTCGAACGGGCCGGCGAGCGCGTTGTACGTGAAGATGACGGCGCGCCCGCGTGGCGCTTCCCGACGCCTGACGCACTGGCCGCATGCGATCTCGACAAGATCGGGATGCCCGGCAAGCGCGTTGCGGCACTGACGGGCGTGGCGCGCGCGGTGGCGGCCGGCGACGTGCCGGTCGATCGCGCGCATGCCGACCTCGCGACGCTGCGCGGCGCGTGGCTCGACCTGCCCGGCATTGGCCCGTGGACCGTCGAATACATCGCGATGCGCGCATGGCGCGACCCGGACGCGTGGCCGGCATCCGATCTCGTGCTGATGCAGTCGATCGCCGCGCGCGATCCGTCGCTCGACCGGCTTGCGAGCCAGAAGCGCCGCACCGAAGGCTGGCGGCCGTGGCGCGCGTATGCGGCGCTGCATTTGTGGAACGAAGTGGCCGACCGGGCGGGCGGCGCGCGCGGCGGGTGATCGGGGCAGCCCGCGGCCGGGTGTGACCGGACACGGCCGTGATGCAACCCGTTGCGCAGGCCGTGCCGCCATTCGCCGGCTGCCCGCCGGATGCGGGCCGTCACCGCGATTCCGCGAATCCGGCGCCTGCCGGATGCCAGGCGCGCGACGTGCGCGCCCCCCGCTTTCGTCGACCCGATCGGCGGCACGGTTGCACCTGCCGCGGCCTGTCCGTTCTTCCCGTTCCGTCGGACGAATTCGCGTGACCGACGTGCCGATCGGCGCCGCCTGGAACCGGTGGCACGTGATGCGACCGCCGCGATCGGCCCGTCCGGCGGCCCGCTGCGGCCCGCGCGCCGTGCCCGCGGCCACCTCAAGCGCGTGTTCCGGCGAGATGTTAAAGTGCCCGCTACCAACGAAGCGACCAACAATCCAGCCGGCCGCGCGCGGCATTCTGCGCGCGGCCGTCACGCACTTGCGTCTCCATGTCGAACACCATGACTCACCGCCAGTCCGAACTGCTGCTGAATCGCCTCGAAGCACTGAGCTCGGGCCCGACGCGGCAGCATCTGCCCGACGGCCTGCGCGGCATCGAAAAGGAAAGCCTGCGCGTGACGCGCGACGGGATGATCGCGTTCACGCCGCATCCGCGTGCGCTCGGTTCGGCACTCACGCACCCGGCGCTGACGACCGACTATTCCGAAGCGCTGATCGAGCTGATCACGCCCGCGGAACCCGACGCCGCGATCACGCTCGAACGCCTCGACGAGCTGCATCGCTACGTTTATGCGTCGCTTGGCGACGAGATGCTGTGGAACGACTCGATGCCGGGCCTGCTGCCGGCCGACGACCAGATTCCGATCGCCGACTACGGCGCGTCGAACATCGGCCGCCTGAAGACGGTGTACCGGCGCGGCCTCGCATATCGCTACGGCCGCACGATGCAGTGCATCGCCGGCATCCATTACAACTACTCGTTGCACGAGGAAGTGTGGCGGCGCCTGCATGCGGAAGAAGGGTCGACGGCCACGCTCGTCGACTACCAGTCGGAGCGCTATCTCGCGCAGATCCGCAACTTCCGCCGCCGCAGCTGGCTGCTGATGTACCTGTTCGGCGCGTCGCCCGCGCTCGACACGAAGTTTCTGCGCGGCAAGCCGCACAAGCTCGATACGTTCGACGCCGATACGCTGTACCAGCCGTATGCGACGAGCCTGCGGATGAGCGATCTCGGTTACTCGAACACGACCGCGCAGGCCGCGCTGCACGTCGACTACAACACGCTGCCCGGCTATCTCGACGCGCTGTCGAAGGCCGTCAGCGAGCCGTATCCGGCGTACGAGGCGATCGGCACGCATCGCGACGGCGAGTGGATCCAGATCAACACGAACGTGCTGCAGATCGAGAACGAGTTCTACTCGACGATCCGGCCGAAGCGCGTCACGTATTCGGGCGAGCGCCCGCTGCATGCGCTCGCATCGCGCGGCGTGCAGTACATCGAGGTGCGTTGCCTCGACATCGATCCGTTCGAGCCGACCGGCATCGCGCTCGAGACCGCGCGCTTCATCGACGCATTCCTGCTCGCGTGCGCGCTCGACGACAGCGCGCCGCTCGACTGCGACGCGTACAAGGAAGCGAACGCGAACTTCGGCAGTGTGACGATGGAAGGCCGCAAGCCGGGGCTCACGCTGTCGCGCGACGGGCAGTCGATTTCGCTGCAGGCGTGGGCGGACGACCTGATGGCCGATATCGAAACCGTCGGCCGCCGTCTCGATGAAATCCGCGGCGGCGACGAGCATGCGCGCGCGATCGCCGCGCAGCGCGAAAAGCTCGCCGATCCGGAGCGCACGCCGTCCGCGCGCGTGCTGCGCACGATGCGCGAGAACGGGCAATCGTTCCTCGCGTTCGCGCTGGCGCAGAGCGAAACGCATGCCGCGCATTTCCGCGCACATCCGCCGTCGGCCGACACGCTGCGCACCGAGCAGGCGCTCGCCGCGAAGTCGCTGGCCGAGCAGGCCGAACTCGAAGCGAAGGAGGCCGGATCGTTCGACGCGTTCGTCGCGGCCTATCGCGCGTATACGCTGAACCGCTTCAGCGTGTGACGATCGCGCACGTGCACCGCGTCGGTCGGCGCGGTGCACGATGCGCATCTCCGTCGCCGGTTGCGCCGCACCGTGGCGCGACCAATCCGGTCCGGTTGGCAATCAGTGATGCGCGTACGTACCGCGATCGATCGCGTACGGCAGCGCCGGCTTGCCCGATTCCCCGTTCGCCCGTGCGTCGCTGCCGTAGCCGGCGGCGTCGCCGCGCGCCTGCGCGGCACGCTGCATGATCGCCTGCATGTTCTCCGGAAATTCGGGACTGCTCGCGAGGCTCGTCCGGTAGCCGGCGGCCTGCAGCTCCGCGAGTTCCTGGCGGACCTCCGCGCGCGTCAGCGTCGATGTGGCCTGCGCGTGGGCGGCGAACGCTGCGCCGATCAGCAGGAACGCGCATGCCGCGTGTTTCATCGTCTTCATCGTGTTCACTCCGTGAGGTTCCGGTGCCGTGCCGTCGTCGGCGCGGGCGGAATCGATGCGGCCAGTCTAGGCTTCGGACGCCAAACGAAACATCCCGCTTGCCGGTAGTCACCTTTGTCGCGCGCGCAACATTACGCGGGCGTCGGCGCCGGCGTCGCGCACGCCGGTGAACCGTTCGCGACCGGCTTCCTGTCGGGCGCGGCAGTTGCCCGCCAACTGCCGGTCATCGTGCTGCGGATGCTCCGTTTCGGGTCGCCGCGCATCGGGCTTGTCCCCCTTGTACAAGCGCCGTGCGCCTCCTAACCTCTTTTAAGCGACTGATCGGTTGGCCGTGCAACGTGGTTGCGCGCGCAAGCGCCCGATCATTGTCGTGACTGAAGAACGTCGCCTTGTACTGAATCCGGGGGCGCCGAAGCGCCGACTCGGGTCGCCTTTGGAGACACGATGAACCCTACCGACGCCCTGCCGCCCGGCATCGTCTTCGCGCAGCCGTTGACACCGATCGCCAACTCGCTGCTCCTGTCCTTCCTCGTCGCCGTGATCCCGATCGCGGTCGCGCTGATCGCGCTCGGCGTGCTGCGCCGCCCCGCGTGGCAGGCGTCGCTCGCCGGGCTCGTCGCCGGCCTCGCGGTCGCGATCGGCGCGTGGGGCATGCCGGCCGGGCTCGCGTTCAACGCGGTCGGCGCGGGCATGGCGCTCGCGGTCGTGCCCGTGATGTGGATCGTCTTCAACGCGCTGCTGCTGTACAACATCGCGGTGAAGTCGGGCCGCTTCGACCAGTTCCGGCAGTGGATGCTCGACAACCTGCCCGACGACCGCCGCCTCGTGCTGCTCGTCGTCGCGTTCTCGTTCGGTTGCCTGCTCGAAGGGATCTCCGGATTCGGCACGCCGGTCGCAATCACGAGCGCACTGCTGATCGCGCTCGGCTTCCCCGCGCTCGAAGCGCTCACCTACACGCTGCTGTTCAACACCGCACCGGTCGCGTTCGGCGCGCTCGGCGTGCCGATCACCGTGCTCGGCGCGGTCACGTCGCTGCCGCCCGCGACGCTCGGCGCGATGGTCGGCCGCCAGTTGCCGTTCTTCGCGCTGCTGCTGCCGTTCTACGTGGTCGGCGCGTATGGCGGGCTGCGTTCGATCAAGCAGCTGTGGCCGGCGCTGCTCGTGTCGGGCGCCAGCTTCGCGATCGCGCAGTTCGTCACGTCGAACTTCCTCGGCTACCAGCTCACCGACGTGCTGTCGTCGCTCACGTCGCTGATCGTCACGATCGGCTTCCTGCAGGTGTGGAAACCGCAGCCCGATCCGCAATACGCGCTCGCGCGCAGCGTGCCCGCGGCAGCCGGCGCCGCGCGCGCGGGCTTCGGCGGCTGGCTGCCGTGGCTCGTCGTGTCGGTGGTCGTGATCGTGTGGGTGCACGCGAACATCGCGGCGATCGGCGACGTGAAGATCAAGTGGCCGGGCCTGCACAATGCGGTGTTCGTGTCGCTGTACCACAAGCCGTATGCGGCGATCTGGGATTTCCAGCCGCTCGGCACGGGCACCGCGATCCTGCTCTCGGCGATCATCACGGCCGTGCTGACGCGCACCGGCGTCGGCGCGTTCTTCGAATGCGTGGTCAAGACGTGGCGGCAGACGTGGCTCGCGATCGTCACGGTGATGATGATCGTCGGGCTCGCGTACCTGCTGAACTACTCGGGAATCAGCTACACGCTCGGCACCGGCGTCGCGTCGACGGGCGCGCTGTTTCCGCTGGTGTCCGCGTCGCTCGGCTGGATCGCCGTGTTCCTGTCCGGCAGCGACACGTCGGGCAATGCGCTGTTCGGCAACCTGCAGGTCGTGGCCGCCAGGCAGCTCGGCTTCGATCCGGTGCTGATGGCCGCGACCAATTCGTCGGGCGGCGTGATGGGCAAGATGATCTCGCCGCAGAACATCGCGACGGGCGTATCGACGACGGACCTGAAGGGGCAGGAAGGCGTCGTGTTCGCGCGCACCTTCTGGCACAGCGTGATCCTCACACTGCTGCTCGGCGTGCTCGTGTTCCTGCAGCAGCATGTGTTCACGTGGATGATTCCGGCGCTGCCGAAGTGACGCGTGGCCGGACGCGAGAAGGAAGGCACGAGGAAACAACGAGGGAAGGCGCGACGAAAAGCGCCAGGAAATGCGTGAAAGCGGCGAACGCGCGGCGGCTCAGCGCGCGTTCGCCCGCCGCGTCGCGTGCTTCGCGTCGTTCGCTGCGTGCTCCGCCGGCAGGATGCAGGCGAGGAACGCATCGATCGCCGGGCTCTGGCGGCGCGCTTTCAGGTAGTACACGTATTCGTCGATCGTCGTGTCGACGCCGCGCAGCGCGATCACGCGCAGGTCCGGATGGCGCTCGGCCTCGCCGAGCGGAAACAGGCTGCCGCCCACGCCATGCAGGATCGCCTCGCGGATCGCTTCGCGGCTGCCGATCTCGGCGACCGACACGGCCGCGACGCCGGCCGTCGCGAGGATCGTCTCCGTGCAGCGGCGCGTGACCGAGCCTTCCTCGCGCATCAGCAGCCGCACGTCGGCGAGCTGCACCGGATCGATCGCGTCGAAACGCGCGAGCGGATGGTTGCGATGCACGACGAGCACGAGCGGATCGGTCGAGATCACCTTGCGCTCGAGTCCGTCGGCGTCGTTGCGCTGCGACGAGACCGCGAGATCGATGCGGAACTCCTGCAGCGCCTGCAGGATTTCCTCGGAGTTGCCGATCCGGCAGGTGAGCGCGATCGACGGATGCGCGTTCGAGAAGCGGCCGACCGCGTCCATGATGTAGTACGGGCCCGTCGCGCCGATTCGCAGGTGGCCTTCGAACAGGCCGCCGACGTTGCGCAGCATGATGTCGGCCTGCGCCTCGAGCGCGATCATCTTCTCGACGAGCGGCAGCAGCTCGATGCCCGTCTCGGTGACCTCGAGCTTGCGGCCGCTGCGGTAGAACAGCTCGACGCCGTACACCTGCTCGACCTGCCGGATCTGCGCGGCAATCGTCGGCTGGCTCACGCCCAGGTGGCGCGCGGCGCGCGTGATGCTGCCCTGCCGGACGGTCGCGTGGAACGCCTTCAGCTGATCGAACACGACTCGGCTTCTCCCCCCTCTTCATCGCGCGTCAGCGTAGCGCATGCGTGTGTCGGCCGCATGAAAGGCGCGTCGTATGCCGCTTCGAAAAAAAGCTGGGGGTCACCGCAAGAAACCTGCTGGAACCGGTCACGGCCGGGACATGCCGGTGCGGGGTAATAACGGCAACGCACCGACCGCCGGCCCCGCTCGACCGGCGACCCCACTCCTACCGACCACAGGGTCCTCTTCATGTCCTCGAACAATCGACGCGATTTCCTGCGCCTCGCCGCGCAGTCGGCCGGCGCGATGGCCGCCTACGCGGGCTTCCCGCCCGCGATCCGCAACGCGCTGGCGATGCCGGCCGCCTATCGCACCGGTACGATCCGCGACGTCGAACACGTCGTGATCTTCATGCAGGAAAACCGCTCGTTCGACCACTACTTCGGCGGGCTGCGCGGCGTGCGCGGCTTCAACGACCCGCGCCCGCACCTGCTGCCGAGCGGCGCGCCGGTGTGGCAGCAGCCGCCGGCGTCGGTGTTCACGAAGAACTACCATTCGCGCGGCCTCGACCCGTCGGCGCCGTACGTGCTGCCGTTCTACCTCGACCCGAAGCAGACGACCGAATTCCAGCCGGGCACCAATCACGGCTGGAGCAGCGGCCACCTGTCCTGGAACAACGGCCAGTGGGACCAGTGGGTGAACCAGAAGCAGGACGTGCTGACGATGGGCTACCTGAAGCGCCAGGACCTCACGTACCACTACGCGCTCGCCGACGCGTTCACGATCTGCGATTCGTATTTCTGCTCCGCGCACGCCGACACCGCGCCGAACCGCATCTACCTGTGGACCGGCACGATCGACCCGCGCAACGTGTACGGCACGCAGCCGAACGGTCCCGGCATCGGCGAGCGCAACAATACGAACGGCTATACGTGGACGACCTACGCCGAACGGCTCGAGAACGCGAAGATCAGCTGGAAGGTGTACCAGGGCGGCACCGGCATCCCGGGCGACCCGACCGACAACTACACCGACAACTCGCTGATGTTCTTCAAGCGCTTCCAGGTGAAGGAAGGCGCGAGCGGCCCGCTGGTCGACAATGGCGCGTCGAACCACACGCTCGCCGAGCTGAAGGCCGACGTGCAGGCGAACCGGCTGCCGCAGGTGTCGTGGATCGTGTCGCCGTACAAGTACAGCGAGCACCCGCAGGCATCGCCGACCGACGGCGCGTTCTACATCAACATGGTGCTCGAGGCGCTGACGTCGAACCCGGAGGTGTGGGCGAAGACGGTGTTCATCCTCAACTACGACGAGAACGACGGGCTGTTCGACCACGTCGTGCCGCCGGTGCCGCCGGTGACGAGCGGCGTGGGCGGCCAGGGCATCGTGTCGTCGAACCTGCTGTCGAACCTCGGCGACGAGCTGCTCGACCTGAACAAGTATCCGGGAGAGATGAGCCCGCTCGTGCCGGGCGCGGACCCGGGCGGCATCCAGCCGATCGGCCTCGGGCCGCGCGTGCCGCTGATCATCATCTCGCCGTGGACGAAGGGCGGCTGGGTGTGCTCGGAGACGTTCGACCACACGTCGGTGCTGCGCTTCCTCGAAGCGCGATTCGGCGTGCAGGAGCCGAACATCAGCGCGTGGCGCCGGTCGATCTGCGGCGATCTCACGTCGGCGTTCGACTTCTCCGCGCGTCCCGACACGCGCACGGTGAGCTTCACGGTGCCGCAGCACATCGCGACGGCCGGCCAGGCATACCAGGTGCCCGCGCAGCAGTCGATGCCGGCGCAGGAGCCCGGCACGCGTCCCGCGCGTGCGCTGCCGTACGAGCTGTTCGTGCACAGCCGCGTGAGCGGACACGACGACACCGTGTCGCTCGACTTCGCGAACTCCGGCGACGCGGGCGCGGCGTTCTACGTGTACGACCGCCGCAACCCGGCGACGCCGCCGCGCCGCTACGCGGTGTCCGCGCACGACCGCTTCGTCGATACGTGGAGCACGTCGGCCGCGCGCGGCGAGTACCATCTCGCCGCATACGGCCCGAACGGCTATCTGTGCGAGTTCCAGGGCAACACGCGGCTCGCGGCCGATGGCCGCCACGCGAATCCCGAAGCGAAGATCGGCTACGACGTGCGCAACCGCCACGTGTACCTGCAACTGCGCAACAGCGGGCGCGCGACGTGTCGCGTGACGGTCGACAACGCGTACAGCCATGCGCATGCGCGCACCTACACGCTGGAGCCGGGCGAGCGCGTTGAGGATCACTTCGAGCTGTCGTCGAGCCACGGCTGGTACGATCTGACGATCACCGCGACGACGCTGCGCGGCGGCGACGACAAGGTCGTGCGCCGCTTCGCGGGCCACGTCGAAACGGGCCGGCCGAGCCACAGCGACCCGGGGCCGGTGAAGCACTCGGCCTGACGGCCGGCATCTGTCGCGCGGTTCGGGCGAACTTCGCCCGCCATGCGACGGCCGCCTGCCGGGGCCATCCCGGCAGGCGAAATTGGTTTTTGGAGACTGAAAACTGTTGACAATGTGCCGGGCCGAGGGTATAGAAGGATCATTCGCCGATATGGCGCCCTCGTTTCCACCCGCAGCCCCGCTGCCTGCCCGACCATGACTGCCCCGAACGCGCTCAGCGCCATCGAACTCCTGCAAAGCCAGTCGCTCGCGATGATCGTCCAGGACATGCTCGAGCGCGCGATCGTCTCCGGCGAATACGCACCCGGCGAGAAGCTCAACGAAGTCGAGATCGCGACGAAGCTGAACGTGTCGCGCGGCCCCGTGCGCGAAGCGTTCCGCGCGCTCGAACAGGCCGGCCTGCTGCGCAACGAGAAGAACCGCGGCGTGACCGTGCGCGTCGTGCCGCTGCGCGAGGCCGAGGAGATCTACGAAGTGCGCGCGATGCTCGACGAGTCGGTCGCGCGCGCGCTCGCGAAGCGCATCTCGCCCGACACGCTGAAGGTGCTCAAGGGCATCATCCAGTCGATGAAGGGCGCCGCGAAGACGCACGACGTCACGCGCTATACCGAGCTGAACGTGCAGTTCCACGACGCGATGGTCGTCGGCGTCGGCAATACGCACCTGACCGACACCTACCGCCGGCTCGTGCGCCAGCTCGGGCTGCTGCGCCAGGCCGCGATCGAGGCCGAGGAAGATGCGATTGCCGTGTCGGCGGCCGAGCACGATAAGATCGTGCAGGCGCTCGCGGCCGGCGACGGCGAGAAGGCCGTCGCGCTGGTGCGCGAGCACGTCGCGCACGGTCTTGCGCGGATGCGCCGCACGCACGAACAGGGGCTGCCCGCGACGGGCAAGGCGGCGCGGGAGAAAACCGCGCGCGCATAAGGCCCGTCAAGGCCCGGCAACGCTCGCGCGGGTTGCCGCACAAAAGCAAAGGGACGCATTCGCGGCGTCCCTTTTTTGTTGCGTCGTTACCATCGTGGCGTCAAACGCATCGTCACGCCTTGTCCGCCTTCCCGGCCGCGCTCGCGAATTTCGCGAGCCACGTATCGACGGCCGACGGCTGCCGGCTCTCGTCCTCGGCGCGCTCCTTGCGACGAATCGCATTGCGCACGACATGCGCGCCGACATAACGGATCGGCTCCGGCGGGAAATGGCCGAGCGGGCCGCGCACGATCGGGCTGCGCGTCCACGCGTTGTCGAGGCCGAGCACGAGCGACGACAGGATCTGCCCGCCCATGTAGGTCGGCCCGACGCCGTTGCCCGAATAGCCGAAGCCGTAGAACACGTTCGGCGCGTCGTCGAGGCGGCCGAAGAACGGGAAGCCCGTGACCGAGCGGTCCGACGGGCCGTTCCAGCTCGCGGTGACCGGCACGCCCGCGAGCGACGGAAAGAACGCGCGCAGGCTTTGCGTGAGCTGCGCCTCGTATGGCGAGCGCCGGTCGAACACGGGCGCGATGCGGCTGCGCCACGAGAACGTGTTGCCGCCCTTGCCGAGCATCAGCCGCCCGTCGGCGGTGGTGCGGTAGTAATAGACGAAGATCCGCGAATCGAGCACCGACACGCCGTCCACGAGCCCGGTCTTCTCGAGCAGCTCGGGGCATTTCTCGGTGATGACCATGTCGCTCGACACGACCGCGATCGTGCGCTCGAACTGCGGGAAGCGGCTCGCCATCCACGCGTTGATCGCGAACACGAGCTTGCCCGCCATGACGCTGCCGGACGGCGTGAGCACGACGGCCGGCTGCCCGGGCGTGAAATCGAGCATCGGCGTGCGTTCGTAGATCCGGATGCCCATCGCGAGCGCGACGCGGCGCAGCCCGCGCACGAGCTTGCCGGGATGCACGGTCGCGGCGATCGGCGAGTAGACGCCGTCGAGATTGCGCGCGGAACCCGAGCGGCGCGCGACTTCGGCGGGCGGCAGCGGCTCGTAGCTGTGGATGCCGCACGCGGCGAGCGCGTCGAGCACCGGCGCGAGCGTGCCGACCTGCGCACGCGACGTCGCGGTGTACAGCGTGCCGTCGAGCCGCAGTTCGGCGTCGATGTCGTGCGCGCGGCAGAAATCGGCGATGTGCCGGACGGCCGCTTCCGACGCCTTCACGAGCCGGATCGCCTCGGCTTCGCCGAACAGGCGCCGCAGCGTCAGGAATTTCGCGGACCACGTGAGCAGGCAGCCGCCGTTGCGGCCGCTCGCGCCGGCGCCGCACAGGTCGGCTTCGAGTATCGCGATGTCGAGCGCCGGGTTCTGCTGCTTTGCCTGGATCGCGGTCCAGAGCCCGGTGAAGCCGCCGCCGACGATGCAGACGTCGGCCTGCGTTGCGCCCTGCAGTGCGGGGGCGAGATCGCCGTCGTTGAACAGTGCTTGTTCGATCCAGAAGGGGCGCATCGGATGGCTCTTCAATAAGGGTCGGGGGCCGTGCCGTGCACGGCCGGAAAACCTGGCCGCCGCGTGGCGACACACGGCGGGGTTGGCCGCGCGCGCATGGGCACGCAGCCGGGGGCATCACATGGGGGCATCACATCACATTGCGTCAGGCTGCCGCTTCGGCCGACACGCGGCGCCTGCCCATCGCCCGCAGCGTGTCGGCGATCGCGGCGACGGCGCCCGGAATGCCGGTTTCGCCGAGGTGGCCGATGCAGCCGACCCGAAACGTCTCGACTTCGGTCAGCTTGCCCGGAGACAGAATGTAGCCGCGCTTTTTGACCTCCTGATAAAACCGCCTGAAGTCGTAGCTCGGTTCATCTACAGACTCCTTGACTGTGGCGCCGCGGCACGCGGCGGATGAGTGGAGCCCCGCCCTCTTTCTGTCACATCGTTTTGCTTTCTGTTCTCTGTATGTTGTTGACAATCTACAAATCATCAATTTTAATGTCAAGCATGGAAAACACCTCCTTCGGCGCGGCGCGGGCGCCGACGGCTCAACGCCTTCGACCTGAAAGGAATGAACGTCATGACTGAAACGCCGGTATCCGTGGAAGTGAACGGCCGCCGCTACAACTGGATGAGCCGGCCCGTGGTGGTGGTCTGCGTCGATGGCTGCGCGTACGAATATCTGGAAATGGCGGCCGAGGCCGGCGTCGCGCCGTTCCTGCGCACGCTGCTGAAGCCCGGCACGGCGCTCAAGGGCGAATGCGTGGTGCCGAGCTTCACGAACCCGAACAACCTGTCGATCGTTACCGGCGTGCCGCCGTCGATCCACGGGATAAGCGGCAACTACTTCTACGATCGCGACACCGGCGCCGAGGTGCTGATGAACGATCCGAAGTACCTGGTCGCGCCCACGGTGCTCGCGACCTTCGCGGAACAGGGCGCGCGCGTCGCGGTCGTCACCGCGAAGGACAAGCTGCGCCGCCTGCTCGGCAAGGGGCTGAAGGGCATCTGCTTCTCGTCGGAAAAGGCCGACGAGGCGAGCATCGAGGAGAACGGCATCGACAACGTGCTGGCGCTGGTCGGCAAGCCGGTGCCGAGCGTGTACAGCGCGGATCTGTCGGAATTCGTGTTCGCGGCCGGCGTGCGCCTGCTCGAGACGCGGCCGATCGACCTGATGTACCTGTCGACGACCGACTACGTGCAGCACAAGTGCGCACCCGGCACGCCCGGCGCGAATGCGTTCTACGCCATGATGGACACGTACCTGCAGCGCCTCGACGCGCTCGGCGCGATCGTCGCGATCACGGCCGACCACGGGATGAACGCGAAGCACGACGACGAGACCGGCGAGCCGAACGTGATCTACCTGCAGGAGCTGTTCGACGAGTGGCTCGGCCACGACGCGGCGCGCGTGATCCTGCCGATCACCGATCCGTACGTCGTGCACCACGGCGCGCTCGGTTCGTTCGCGACCGTCTACGTGCCGGCGTCGGTCGATGCCGACGCGCTGCGCGCGCGGCTCGCCGCGGTCGACGGCATCGAGGTCGTGCTGACGGGCGCGGAGGGCTGCGCGCGCTTCGAGCTGCCGCCTGCGCGGATGGGCGACCTGATCGTGATTTCGAAGCAGGACGTCGTGCTCGGCACGCGCCGCATCAAGCACGACCTGTCGGGGCTCGACGTGCCGCTGCGCTCGCACGGCGGGATTTCCGAGCAGATCGTGCCACTGATCTTCAGCAAGCCCGTCGCCACCGGCGTCGCGGGCCGCCCGCGGCTGCGCAACTTCGACATCATCGACATCGCGCTCAACCATCTGCAGTGATGCGCACGCATCCGCAAGGGGACACATTCATGAACGCCATTGCAGCATCGACGGCTGTCCGCGAGATTCGTCGCGAAGCACTGCGAATCGATGGCGAACGGATTCATCGGGACGCGGTGATCGACGTGCGCAACCCGTACGACGGCTCGCTGGTCGGCACCGTGCCGAAGGCGACGCTGGACGACGTGCGGCGCGCCTTCGCGGTCGCGCGTGCGTACCGGCCGACGCTCACGCGTCACGATCGTGCGGCGATCCTGCGCCGCGCGGCCGACATCGTGCGCTCGCGCACCGCCGAGATCGCGGCGCTGATCACGGCCGAGGCCGGGTTGTGCATCAAGGATTCGACGTACGAAGCGGGCCGCGTCGCCGACGTGCTGACGTTCGGCGCCGGGGAAGTGCTGAAGGACGACGGTCAGATCTTCTCGTGCGATCTGACGCCGCACGGCAAGAAGCGCCGCGTGTACACGCAGCGCGATCCGCTGCTGGGCGTGATCTCGGCGATCACGCCGTTCAACCACCCGATGAACCAGGTCGCGCACAAGATCGTGCCGTCGGTCGCGACCAACAACCGGATCGTCGTGAAGCCTTCGGAGAAGGTGCCGCTGTCGTGCTACCTGTTCGCCGACATCCTGTACGAAGCCGGCTTGCCGCCGCAGATGCTGCAGGTGCTCACCGGCGACCCGGCGGAGATCGCGGACGAACTGATCACGAACCCGGCGATCGACCTCATCACGTTCACCGGCGGCGTATCGATCGGCAAGTCGATCGCGGCGCGGATGGGCTACCGGCGCGCGGTGCTCGAACTCGGCGGCAACGATCCGATCATCGTGATGGAAGACGCCGATCTAGACGAAGCGAGCACGCTCGCGGTGTCGGGCTCTTACAAGAACTCGGGGCAGCGCTGCACGGCGATCAAGCGGATGCTCGTGCACGAGTCGGTGGCCGATCGCTTCACGGAACTGGTGGTCGAGAAGTCGCGTGCGTGGTCGTACGGGAATCCGGCCGATCCGTCGGTCGACATGGGCACCGTGATCGACGAAGCGGCCGCGAAGTTTTGCGAGCAGCAGGTGAACGACGCGATCGCGCGCGGTGCGCGGCTGCTGGTCGGCAACGTGCGCGACGGCGCGCTGTATTCGCCGACGGTCGTCGATTGCGTGACGCCCGACATGCCGCTCGTGAAGCATGAAACCTTCGGCCCCGTGTCGCCGATCATGCGCTTTAGCGACATCGACGAAGCGATCCGGATGTCGAACAGCACCGACTATGCGCTGTCGTCGTCGGTCTGCACGAACCGCTTCGACAACATCACGCGTTTCATCACCGAGCTGGAAGTCGGCAGCGTGAACGTGCGCGAAGTGCCGGGCTATCGACTCGAACTGACGCCGTTCGGCGGCGTGAAGGATTCGGGGCTCGGCTACAAGGAAGGTGTGCAGGAAGCGATGAAGAGCTTCACGAATACGAAGACGTATTCGCTGCCGTGGTAAGCGGCGTGCGATGCGGACGCGCCGGCGCGAAGGCCGGCGCGCGGAATGTCCCCCGGGGCGGGAGGCGGCCGCGACGGCCGCCGGGCGACGGTCAATCGTCTTCGTCGTCGCGGTGATGTCGCCAGCCGCGATGCCAGCCGTTGTCGTGCCGGTAGCGGCGGTAGCGATATTCGCCGTAGTACGGGCCGTAATAGACGGGCGCCGGCTCATACACGACGGGCGGCGGCGCGTAGTAGACAGGCGGCGGCGCCTCGATCACCGGCCCCGGCACGCCGAAGTACACGCCGATGTCGGCGTGCGCGAACGCGCTGGCCGACACGCAGGCGGCCGCGATGCCGAGGGCACAGGACAACAGGATGCGTTTCATTTGCCGTTCACTCCGTTCGTGGGGGCAAGGCCCGCGAGCAATAGGTTCACCTGTCTTCATGGTACGTAGCGCATGCCGAATGGGTGATACCGCGGTGTCGCTTCTGTAACCGCCGGTAACGAATCGTCGGACGATCGCCGCGCTACATCGCGACGGATTTCGTCTGCGGAATGCGTGGCTGACCGGCGCGTTATTCGACGCGCTCATATCGTTAGCGGATTTGCGTTTTTGCCGGGCATCGGCGCGTCGGTAGAATTCGCGGACCTCTCGCGCGGCCGCTCGGGCCGGCGGGTTCACTTCCTTCCATCGCTCGGGGTCCGCATCATGAAATTCCTTCGCTCCATTCTGGTCGTCGCATTGCTGCAGGCCACAGCCGCCACGAGCGCGCTGGCGGCCGACGCTCTCGCGCAGATCAAGTCGTCCGGCGTGTTCCGGGTCGGCACCGAAGGCACGTACGCGCCGTTCACTTACCACGACGAGACGGGCAAGCTGACGGGCTTCGATGTCGATATTGCCACCGCGATCGCGCAGCGCCTCGGCGTGAAGCCGCAGTTCGTCGAAGGCAAATGGGACGGGCTGATCGCGGGCCTCGACGTGAACCGCTACGATGCGGTCGTCAACGAAGTGTCGATCACCGACGCGCGCAAGGCGAAATACGCTTTCTCGTCGCCGTACATCACGTCGCACGCAGTGCTGATCGTGCGCACGGACAACACGACGATCCGCTCGTTCGACGACCTGAAGGGCAAGAAATCCGCGAACACGCTGACGAGCAATTTCGGCAAGCTCGCGGTGGCCCACGGCGCGGACGTGGTGCCCGTGCAGGGCTTCAACGAATCGATCGACCTGCTGAGCTCCGGGCGCGTCGACGCGACGATCAACGATTCGCTGTCGTACCTCGATTTCCGCAAGCACAAGCCCGACGCGAAACTGAAGATCGCGGCGACCGACACGACCGGCGCCGGCGACGCATCGGGCGTGCTGCTGCGCAAGGGCAGCCCCGAACTGGTGGCCGCGATCGACAAGGCGCTCGCGGACATCAAGTCGGACGGCACCTACGCGAAGATCTCGCAGAAGTATTTCGGCCGCGACGTGTCGCAGCCGTAACGCGGGGCTGAACGATGCCGGCCTGGCTGCACCTGATGGCGGAATCGCTGCGGCCCCTGCTGGTCGCGGGGCTGGTGTTCACGGTTCCGCTCACGCTCGCGTCGTTCGCGATCGGCCTGCTGCTCGCGTTCGGCGCGGCGCTCGTGCGCCTGTTCGGGCCGCGCTGGGCGCAGGCCGTCATTCGCTTCTATATCTGGCTGTTCCGCGGCTCGCCGTTGCTCGTGCAACTGTTCGTGATTTTCTACGGACTGCCGAGCGTCGGTATCGTGCTCGATCCGCTGACGGCCGCCGTGATCGGTTTTTCGCTGAATGTCGGCGCGTACAACGCCGAGGTGATCCGCGGGGCGATCGAATCGATCCCGAAGGGGCAGTGGGAAGCCGCGTACTCGATGGCGATGACGCGCGCGCAGGCGCTGCGCCGCGCGATCCTGCCGCAGGCCGCGCGCGTCGCGCTGCCCGCGCTGTCGAACTCGTTCATTTCGCTCGTGAAGGACACGTCGCTCGCGGCCGTGCTGACCGTGCCCGAGATCTTCCAGGCCGCGCAGCGCATCGCGGCGGTGACCTACGAGCCGCTGATTCTCTATACCGAAGCCGCGCTGATCTACCTGTTGTTCAGCTCGGTGCTCTCCACGCTGCAGCGTCGCCTCGAAACCCGTTTCGGCCGTCACGCGCTGTTCCAGGTGGAGTTGCGATGATTCGTCTCGAACGCATCGACAAGTCGTTCGGCGCGCATCGTGTGCTGAGCGCGATCGACCTCGCATTGCAGCCGGGTAGCGTGACCGCGCTGATCGGGCCGTCCGGCAGCGGCAAGAGCACGCTGCTGCGCTGCGTGAACCTGCTCGAAGTGCCCGAGGCGGGCGCGCTCACGGTGGGCGATGCGCACATTGACTTCGCGGCGGGGCGCCGGCCGTCGCGCGACGCGGTGTTTGCGGTGCGCCGGCAGACCGGCATGGTGTTCCAGAATTTTCAGTTGTTTCCGCACCTGAGCGTCGTGCAGAACGTGATGGAAGGGCTCGTGACCGTGCAGCGCTGGCCGCGCGAGCGGGCGCGCGACCGGGCGCTGGCGCTGCTCGACAAGGTCGGCATCGCGGACAAGGCCGACGCATGGCCCGCGACGCTGTCGGGCGGCCAGCAGCAGCGCGTCGCCATCGCGCGGGCGCTCGCGCCGTCGCCGCAGGTGCTGTTGTGCGACGAGCCGACGTCGGCGCTCGATCCCGAGCTGTCCGTCGAAGTGGTCGAGGTGCTGCGCCAGCTCGCGCGCGAAGGCACGACGATGCTGATGGCCACGCACGACCTGCGCCTGGCGGCGTCGATCGCGCACGACGCGGTGTTTCTCGCGGAAGGGCGCGTCGTCGAGGCCGCAGCATCGCACGACCTGTTCGGCCGGCCGCGCGACCCGCGCACCGCGAAGTTCATCTCGACGCTCACGCAACGCGTGCTGGCTGCCTGATTGCCTGGCTGACGCGATTCCGGCGGCGCATCAGGCCCGTCCGTGCCCGTCCAGCACCGCGGCGACGATCGCTTCCGGTGCATCTTCCTGGACCAGGTGGCCCGCGCGCGGCACCCGGATCAGCTTGCCGTTCGCGATGCGATCGGCAAGCGCTTGCCCCTGTTCGAGCGGAATCCACGCATCGTCCTCGCCCCACACGATGCGCACCGGGAAATCCGGCGGCGCATAGCGGGCCTCGGCTTCCTCGATGTAGCGCTGGCGCATCTGCGCGATCTGGCGATAGAACGCGGATTGGCCGGCGTGCGTGAGCCACGGCGCGCGGTAGATCGACAGCGCGTCGTCGCTCAGCGGCCGCGCGACCGCATTGCCGATATAGGCCGACACGAGCGCGTGATGCGCATACGCCGGCAACCCGGTGAACGCGGCTTCGTGCTGTGCGACATGGCGCACGAACGGCGATCCCTGCGGTGCGGTCGCGACCGGGTTCACGAGCGTGAGGTCCGCATACGCGATGCCGTCGAGGAAGTGCGCGCGCAGCACGGTCGCACCGCCGTAATCATGTGCGAGCACGCGCGGGCGCGAGATCTTCCACTCATCCAGCATCGCGCCGAACAGCACGTTCTGCCGGCCGAGCGACACATCCGCGTCCGGCATGTCGGACTGGCCGTAGCCGAGCAGGTCGTAGAAGTACACGCGATGACGCCGCGCGAGCCACGGCGCGATCCGGCGCCACACCTGCGACGAAAACGGCGTGCCATGCACGAGCACGAGCGGCGGGCCTTCACCGAGCGTGCCCCATGCAATCCGGTGACCTTCAAAAATGAAGCGGTTGGCGAGATCGAGCATCGGCTTCTCCGTGCTAACCTGTTTTGGTTGTTAACAGGTTACTCCGGATTGCCCGGATGTGAAACCGATAGGTGAATATAAATGGTTACTCGACACGAGCCTGCGCGACGCGCGCCCGAATGGGGTGCAGCCGATTTCGTCGGCGGACATCCGTCGCTCGACTTCCTCAACACGGTGGCCGACACGGGCAAGACGCGCGACGAGGACAAGCTCGTCGACTGGCCGGCCGTGCGTGCGTGGGCCGAGAAAGCGGGATTGCTGGCGCCGGCCGATCTGGCGCGGCTTCTGCGTCATGCGCGGCAGGACGGCCCGGACGAACTGGCGGCGCTACATCGCTTTCGCGAGGATGCATACGTTGCGATCGTGCACCTGACAGCCGGAGGCGGCGGCAGCGCCGGTGCGCGCGCGGCGGACCGGCTCGCCGACGCGATCCGCGAAGCGATCGGGCGCAGCGCGTTCGATGCGGTCGACGGCCGTTTCGCGTGGCGGCCCGATGCGCGCGCCGCGTCGCGCTGGATCGATGCGGCCGCGCTCGGCTTCGAGCATCTGCTGCGCAGCGACGATTTCGCGCGCGTGCGGCAGTGCGGCCGGTGTACGTGGTTCTTCGTCGATCGGGGGCGCGGCATCGGGCGGCGCTGGTGCGACATGCGCACGTGCGGGAATCGCGCGAAGGTGGAAGCGTTCAGGGAACGGTGAGGCGCGCGCCGTTACGGTTGCCGCGCCGCGCGCGGCCGGCGCGCGATCGTCATTGAGCGGCTTCGTGCGGCCGATGGTCCGGCCACAGCGTCGCGGCGACGAACAGCCCGGCTGCGAGGAACGGCGCGCCGATCGCGAACAGGATGGCCGTAAGGCCCCAGCGATCCCAGAAGCGGTCGACGAGCGCGCGCTCGGGTGTGACGGGATCGTACAGCACGTTGACTGCTTCGCCTTCGCGCAGGCCCGGATGCGACGACGCCGATCCCTGGGCGAACGTGATCTGGCGCCCGCTGTCGGTCGTGAACGCGACGATCGCCGAATACAGCGACATGCGCGCCCGGGACGAGCGCGCGTTTTTCGCGATCTCGACGACGTGGCCGGTCGAGTGCGCGTAGTGGCGGACGATCTGCCACTGACGCAGGCCGGTCGCGCCGGCGCCGGCGAGGAAGCCCGTGCCGATCGCGATCGGAATCAGCACGATCGCGATATCCCAGCGGCGCCGCGCCTGCTTGCTTGCGGCGCGGGCCGGCGGCGGGCCGGATTGCCGGCGGCGGCGCTCGCCGGCGATCAGCAGGCCGCCGATCGCAAATGATGCGATGGCGAGCAGCGCCGGCACCGCGGCCGGAAACCAGCGCTGCGCGAAATCGTCGATCAGTGCGGGGCGGTCGGGATGAGCCGGGTCGAGCAAGACGTCGACGTTCTCGCCGATGTCGTACGCGGGGACGGTCGAGGCGGTATTGCCGGCAATTTCGCGGCGCTGGCCGTCGTTCGTGAGGTAGGCGACGATCGGCCGGTATGCGCGCATCGCGTCGCTGTCCTGGACGATGCGCACGACCGTGCCCGGCGCGTGGACTAGGTGGCCGGTCGCGCGGCCGGTCGTGACGGCAAGCACGCCTGCCAGCACGAGCAGCACGACGCCGAGCGCCAGCGCGGCGAGCGCGTCCTTACCCGGCATGACCGGATCCGGCTCGTGCGCCGCGCGACGGATCCGGGTGCGATCGGGTGGACGGCGTGTCCCGACGGACAGGCCGATATCGGCGCAACCATGCCCTCTGAATGGTCGCGTCTCGTTCACATGCTTCCATGTCTGACGTCCCATGTTCTCTCAGTGCCGGCAGGCAAACGACAGTACCCGCGCCGGTCGTGTGATATTTGTCGGACGATTCTAGCGGAAACGGTGCGCAAGGGGCGTGCGGATGCGTATCGAGAGAGGCGCGCGCCACGAGCGGGCGACGGAAATGAAAAAGGCCGGTCAGCTTGCGCTGACCGGCCTTTTGAATTCCTGGTGGGGCGTGAGTGACTCGAACACTCGACCTACGGATTAAGAGTCCGCTGCTCTACCAACTGAGCTAACGCCCCCAACAGAAAAAAGATTATGCACGCGTTTAAGGGGCATGGCAAGCCCTTTGTGCGAATTTCCTGAAAATATTTCGTCACACCAACTGCAGCCGTCGCCGCGGTCACGAGCGGTCGCAGTTTGCGCGCTCCCGGTATGATGACGCCACACGCGTTGCGCGGCGGTCGCGCAACGCTTTCTGGACATTCGAAGATGGACGAAAACGCAGTCCGCGAATTGCTGGATCGCCTGCTGGCCCCGTGGGTCCGCTCGCTCGGTCTGGTCCCCGTGTCGATCGGCGACGACAGCGTCACGATGCGCTTGCCGTTTTCCGGCGAATTCCGCCATTCGGGCGGCGTGATCTGCGGCCAGGTGTTCACGGCGGCCGCCGACACCGCGATGGTGGTCGCGATCTCGGCCGCGCTCGGCGAGTTCCGGCCGATGACGACCGTGTCGCTGAACACGAACTTCATGCGCCCCGTGCGCAAGGGCGACGTGCTCGTCACCGCGCGCGTGCTGCGGATGGGCCGCAACCTCGTGTTCGGCGAAGTCGAACTGTTCGACGAGGACGGCAAGATGGCCGTTCACGCGACGTCGACCTACGCACTCGTCAGTTGAGCGGCGCGATGTTCGACCAGATCGTCTTTGCGGGCGGCGGCAATCGCTGCTGGTGGCAGGCCGGCTTCTGGGACGTCGCGCAGCCGGCCCTCGGCCTGCACCCGCGCGTGATCACCGGCATCTCGGCCGGCGCGGCGACCGCGTGCATGCTGTATACGCGCGACGCCGCGTGGGTGATGCGCTATTACGAAGAGGCGCTGCGCCACAACCGGAAGAACGCGTACTGGGGCAACCTGTTCGGGCGTGAGCCCGTGTTTCCGCATTACCGCATCTACCGTCAGGCGTTGATCGACATCTACGGCGAGCCGTTCGCGAAGCTCGCCGCGGCGCCGGAGATCCGCATCGGCGTGTCGCACGTGCCGCGCTGGCTTGGCGCGCGCAGCGCGGTCGCTGCCGGCCTGGTCGCGTACAACATCGAGAAATACGTGCGCAAGACGCTGCACCCGACACTCGGGCGCACGCTCGGCTTTCGGCCCGAATTCGTGCGCGCGCAGGCCTGCACGCAGGTCGACGAACTCGCCGACCTGATCCTGCAGTCTTCCTGCACGCCGCCGTTCACGCCGGTGCTGCGCCGCGGCGGCCGGCCCGTGCTCGATGGCGGGATGGTCGACAACGTGCCGGTCGACGCGCTCGACCCGTCGCCGGGCGACGTGCTGGTGCTCGTCACGCGGCTGTACCCGCGCCCGCAGATGTTCACGGTCGCGCACGGCGACCAGCGGCGGCTGTACGTACAGCCGTCGAGCAAGGTGCCGATTTCAAGCTGGGATTACACGAGCCCGTCGCAGATGCGGCATGCGTACGACCTCGGGCGGCGCGACGGCGAGCACTTCCTCACGCGCGTCGATGCGATGACAGGCGGCCGCGTGGCCGCCTGATGGCGGGGAGTGGAGCAGCGGCCCGCCCGTGCGATCAGCGCTTGCGGATCGGCGTCAGCGCTTCCGGATTGGCGACGCTCGACATGTCGCCGTCGTCGAACGCGAGGATGTTCCTGAACGCCGCGCTGAAATAGAGCTCGTAGCTTTCGCGCTCGACATAGCCGATGTGCGGCGTGCAGATCACGTTTTCCATCCGCAGCAGGCTGTAGCCCTGCAGGATCGGCTCGCTCTCGAACACGTCGATCGCGACCATTCCCGGACGGTTGTGCGACAGCGCGTTGACGAGCGCGTTTTCCTCGAGCAGCTCCGCGCGGCTCGTGTTGACGAGCAGCGACGTCGGCTTCATCCGCATCAGGTCTTCCTGCTTGACGATCCCGCGCGTGTCGTCGTGCATGCGCAGGTGCAGCGACAGCACGTCGCTCTGCTCGAACAGCGCCTCGCGGCTCTCGGCGGCCGTGTAGCCGTCGGCGCGCGCGGCTTCGAGCGAGTGCTCGCGGCCCCAGATCAGCACGTTCATCCCGAACGCCTTGCCGTAGCCGGCGACGAGCCGGCCGATCTTGCCGTAGCCCCAGATGCCGAGCGTCTGGCCGCGCAGCACCTGGCCGAGGCCGAAGTTCGGCGGCATTGCCGACGTCTTCAGGCCCGACTGCTGCCAGGCGCCCTGCTTCAGGTTCGCGACGTATTGCGGAATGCGGCGCTGGGCGGCCATCACGAGCGCCCAGGTCAGCTCGGCGGGCGCGACCGGCGAACCGGTGCCTTCGAGCACCGCGATGCCACGGTCGGTACACGCTTCGAGATCGATGTGGCTTGAGACGCGGCCGGTCTGGCTGATCATGCGCAGGTTCGGCAGCTTGGCGAGCAGTTGCGACGAAATCGGGGTCCGTTCACGAATCAGCACGAGCGCCTCGACTTCCGCCAGGCGGCTGGCGAGCTGTCCCAGGCCGCGCACCGTATTGTTGAAGACCTTCACGTCGTGGCCGGCAAGCATCTCGAAGCAGTTCAGCTTGCGGACGGCGTCCTGGTAGTCGTCGAGGATGGCAATTTTCATGGTGAACGGGTGTCGCGCGTTGAAAGCGGCAGTGGCGGCGGCGCACGTCGCGCACCCGTCCCGCCCGGCCGGGGCCGACATGATGCTACGTCGGCCGCCTTCCTGGTGTCTTTTTAACAGGTTGTTACGCTCCGCCGCAATTGGCGGCAGCCTTACCCGGAACCGCTTGTATGCGGTGCGCAAGGGTGCGCTGTTGTGTCGCACCAAATACGTCCTTCCTGATTCGGCCGCTTACTCGACGAGGTTCACCCAATTGTTGCTCCAATCAGAATAGTTGGATCAACTATCCGCAGAAGGCGAGGATTTTTGACTATTTTTATCGTCAACCGGCGCCTTGTTGAGCAACTCTGCATCATTTCCGCTGTCGTAGGAGAATTACGCATTTGCTTCATCTTTTTGAAGTTGTAACAGCGGCAGGAGTCGTTTATGGATCATTTGCAGTCGATGCGCGTGTTCGTCAAGGTTGCAGATCTCGGCAGTTTCGCGCGGGCCGCGAGCGCAATGGATATCTCCAACGCGGTCGCGACGCGTCACGTCGCCGACCTGGAAGGCCGGCTCGGCACGCGTTTGCTGAATCGCACCACACGCAGCCTTTCCCTGACGGAGTCGGGTCAGGTCTATCTGGAACGTGCTCGCCAGATCCTCGATGAGCTCGAGGACGTCGAGCAGATGGTCGTCGCTCGCAATCACGAGCCGGTCGGCACGCTGCGCATCGTCGCGCCGGTCGTGTTCGGCCTGCACAACCTCGCGCCCGTGCTGCAGTCGTACACGGAGAATTTCCCGAAAGTGGTGCCGGATCTCACGCTGGTCGACCGGCAGGTCGATCTCGTCGAGGAAGGCTTCGACGTCGGCATCGTCGTCACGCGCCAGATGCGCAGCGCGAGCATCGTCACGCGGCGCCTGACCACGGGCTGCATGACCGTGTGCGCAACGCCGAGCTACCTGGAGAAGCATGGCGTGCCGACCCATCCGGAGCAGCTTGTCGCGCACCCGAGCCTGAGCCTGCCGGCCGAATACTGGGGCGACGAGCGCGTGTTCACGGGGCCGGACGGCGAAGTGCGCGTGCGCCCGACCAACGTGATCGTCGCGAACAACACCGCGATGCTGCGCCAGTTTGCGCTGCTCGGGATGGGCGTCGCGATCCTGCCGAGCTACCTGATCGGCAGCGACATCGCGCGCGGCGCGCTCGTGCGGCTGCTGCCGGATTTCCGGCTGCCGCAGGTCGAGATCAACATCGCTTACCCGAGCCGGCGCCATCTGCCCGCGAAGGTGCGCACGTTCATCGACCACCTCGTCGAGTATTTCAGTCGCTCGACCGATGCGACGATCGGCGAGCAGTGGGCCGCGCAGGGTGCGCCGCTCGCGCCGATCGGCGTCGAGACGCGTGCGGAGCAGCCCGAAGTGGCCGACCCGAACCTGTCGCCGCGCCTGCCGCGTTCGTCGCGCACGCGTGTCGCGGTGCCGTCGCCGCTGTAACGGCGCGCCGGCCGGGCGGCGGTTGCCGCCGGCACAAAGAAAAAACGCGGATCGAGCGATCGATCCGCGTTTTTTTATGGCTGCCTGGCGGAGCCCGATGCGCCGGGGAAGGCCCCGGCGGCCCGGTCGTTACGAGCCCGTCTTGCGCACCGTCGTTTTGCGAGCGGCGGTCTTGGCAGCGGTCTTGCGGGCCGGTGCCGGTTTCTCTGCGGCGCCTTCCGTCACGGTTTCGGCATCCTTCGTCGCCGATTTTGCCGTCTTCTTCGCGGCGGCGGCCTTCGGTTCCTTCTTCTCGAACTCGAAGCCGATCTTGCCGTCCGGCTGCTTCACGAGGAACGCCTTGAAATTGCGGCCCGTGCGCGACGACTTGAAGTTCGGCAGCAGATCCGTGCGGCCGTCGGCGAGCAGCTTGCCCATCTGCTCGCGCGTGATTTCCTGCTGCAGGATCACCTTGCCCGAGCGGAAGTCGCAGGTCTTCGGGTTCGCAACCGAGTGCTCGCACACGTAGCTCATCCCGTGCTCGAACACGCGGCCCTGGCACTTCGGGCATGCGCCGACCGGCTCCTGCGCGGAGAAGTCGGGTGCTTCGCCTTCCTCGCCGCCCTGGTCCTGGCCGAAATCGAACTCGAGCTTGTAGTTCTTCGTCTCGTCGTCGAACGACAGCTTGAGGATCGCCGAGAACGGGCGGCCCATCTTGCTGCGGAACCCGGACAGCGGACCGATTTCCTTCTTCTGCAGCAGTTCCTCGACTTCCGGGATCTCGAACTGCCGGCTGCCCGGGATTTTCGAGATCGAGAACTCGCACTTCGTGCACGCGAAGCGGCGGTAGTTTTCCTTCACCTGGCCGCCGCAGTTCGGGCACGGCGTCTCGAGCGTCGCGTAGTCGCCGGGGATCGTGTCGGAGTCGTATTCCTTCGCGCGCTTGACGATCTGCTGCGTCATGCGGGCGATTTCCTGCATGAACGCGTCGCGCCCGAGGTTGCCGCGCTCCATCTGCGACAGCTTGTATTCCCACTCGCCGGTGAGTTCCGGGGCGGTCAGTTCCTTCACGCCGAGCCCGCGCAGCAGCGTCATCAACTGGAATGCCTTCGCGGTCGGGATCAGCTCGCGGCCTTCGCGCAACAGGTATTTCTCGCCGAGCAGGCCTTCGATGATCGCCGCGCGCGTGGCCGGCGTGCCGAGACCCTTCGCGGCCATCGCCTCGCGCAACTCATCGTCCTCGACGAGCTTGCCCGCGCCTTCCATCGCCGACAGCAGCGTCGCTTCCGAGTAGCGTGCGGGCGGCTTCGTCACGAGCGCGACGGCGGCGATTTCGTCCGTCTTCACCTTCTCGTTCTTCTGCACCGGCACGAGGTTCGCGTCCGCGCCTTCGGCGTCGCGGCCGTAGACCTGCAGCCAGCCCGGCTCGACGAGCACCTTGCCTTCGGTCTTGAAGTGATGGCCGGCGACTTCGGTGATCCGCGTCGTGACGCGGAATTCGGCCGCCGGGAAGAACACGGCGAGGAAGCGCTTCACGACCAGGTCGTACAGCTTCTGCTCCGGCTCGGACAGCGACTTCGGCGCCTGCAGCGTCGGGATGATTGCAAAGTGGTCGCTGATCTTCGAGTTGTCGAAGATCCGCTTGTTCGGCTTCACCCAGCCCTTGTCGAGCACCTGCTTCGCATGCGGCAGGTAGTTGTTGCTCTCCTTGAGCATCTCGAGCGTGGACTCGACCGTCGAAAGATAGTCTTCCGGCAGCGCGCGCGCGTCGGTACGCGGGTAGGTCAGCACCTTGTGCTTTTCATACAGCGCCTGCGCGAGGCCGAGCGTGTTCTTCGCGGAGAAGCCGAAGCGGCCGTTCGCCTCGCGCTGCAGGCTCGTCAGGTCGAACAGCAGCGGCGACAGTTGCGTCGACGGCTTCGATTCCTCGGAAACCGTGCCGACCTGGTCGCGGCATGCGGCGACGATCGTTTCGGCGGCAGGCAGGCTCCACAGGCGGGAGTCGCGTTTCTCCGGATCGAATTCGTCGCGCTTGAATTTCGGGTCGTACCACCTGCCTTCGTAGAAACCCCCCGCGCAGGCGAATTCGGCCCGCACTTCCCAATAGTCGCGCGGGATGAAGCGGCGGATCTTCTCTTCGCGTTCGACGACGATCGACAGCGTTGGCGTCTGAACGCGGCCGACTGTCGTCAGGAAGAAGCCGCCGCCCTTGCTGTTGAACGCGGTCATCGCGCGGGTGCCGTTGATCCCGACGAGCCAGTCGGCTTCCGAGCGGCAGCGTGCGGCGTCGGCGAGCGGCTGCATGTCGGTGTCGCTGCGCAGGTTCGCGAAGCCGTCGCGGATCGCCTGCGGGGTCATCGACTGCAGCCACAGGCGCTGGACCGGCTGCTTCGCTTTCGCGTGCTGCGCGATCAGGCGGAAAATCAGCTCGCCCTCGCGCCCCGCGTCACATGCGTTGATCAGGCGCTCGACGTCCTTGCGCTTCATCAGCTTCGTGAGCACCTTGAGGCGCGACTCGCTTTTTGCGATCGGGTTCAGGTCGAAATGCGGGGGGATGACGGGCAGATGCGCGAAGCTCCATTTCCCGCGCTTGACCTCGTACTCTTCCGGGGCGGCGATTTCCAGCAAGTGGCCGACAGCGGACGAAAGGACGAATTCGTCGCTCTCGTAATACTCGTCATGCTTGGTAAAGCCGCCCAAAGCGCGTGCGATGTCGTTCGCGACAGAAGGCTTTTCCGCAATGATCAGTGCTTTGGACATGACAGGTGTGTGTTGGTGGACCGGGTTCGCCGGTTGTGGGTCCCTTTTACGACCGCTTTATAGCACACGCCGAAGCGACGGCGGCTCGGCGTGTAAAAAGCGGCCCATCATAGAGGGGGGGCGCAACGGCGGCAAGCGCCCGGCGCGACAGGGCGCGCAAACGTGCGAAAAACCGCCGGGTCGGCACGCGAATTCAGGCTTCGACGTTCAGGACGTTGCGCAATTTCGGTGCGTGCGGCGCACCGGGTACCGCGCTCAGGTCGGACAGCATCCGTTCGACGATCGCCGCGTGCGGCAGGACCGTGCCGAAGAAGCGGGCGGCGTTGGCATCCTCGATCAGGATCGTCGGGAAGTTCTCGACGTCGAGATCGTCGAGCCGGTCGGCATGCGTTTCGATGTCGATCCAGGCGAAGCAGGCGTCCGGATGCGCGTCGGCGAGCTGGTCGAAGGCCTTTCGGTAGTCGCGGCACGTGCCGCACCACTCGGCGCACAGGCAGGCGACGAGCAACGCGCCGGGATCGGCGAGCCGCTCGGCGATCCGATCCGCATCGGTGTCGAGATTCAGCGCGGGCATGGATTTCCTTGGGTAGCGTCGGCGGCACGGCCGCCCCTATTCGGGGAAATGTAGCACGCCGCGCGCGGGCGGGGTGGGCGCGGCGTCAAGCCGCGCGAAGCGTCCGCCGGGGAGGCTTGCAACGCGACCGGCCAGTTCGAGCGCGAGCAGCGCGCGGTGCAGTACGTCGTCGGACAGGCCGCTGTGTTCGGCGAGCCATTCGTATGTGACGGGGCCGTATCCCAGTGCGGCGAGCACGGCCTGCTCGGGCAGGGTGCGGGGTGGCGGCGGCGCTTCGACCCGGGCGGGCGCGGCGGCTGGAACGGCGGGATCGGTTCGCGTGATGCCGGCGACGGCGCGCTCGCCGGCGGCTTGGATTCCGCCGATGCTGCCGGCGTTCGCGCCCGAATTTCCGGAGCATGCCGCGCGTGCCGTCGGTTCGCCCAGCCCGTATTCCTCGAGAACATCGAGCGGCGCCGCCGTAAGCTTCGCGCCGTCGCGGATCAGCGCGTGGCAGCCTTGCGCGAGCGGTGCGTGGATCGAGCCCGGCATCGCGAACACATCGCGCCCCAGTTCGTTCGCGAGCCGTGCGGTGATCAGCGAACCGGAGCGCGGGGCGGCCTCGACGACGAGCGCGCCGATCGCCAGCGCCGCGATCAGCCGGTTGCGCTGCGGGAAATGTGCGGCGCGGGCCGGCGTGCCGAGCGGCCATTCCGACAGGATCGCGCCGTGCGCGGCGATCTCGTGGGCGAGCGTGCGGTGCCGCGCCGGATAGACGAGATCGCCGCCTGTCGCGATCACCGCGATCGTGCCCGACCGGCCGTCGAGCCCGCCGCGATGCGCGGCGCCGTCGATTCCGAGCGCGAGGCCCGAGATGATCGGAAGCCCCGCGTCGGACAGCTCGCGTGCGAAGCGCGTCGCGTCGGCGAGCCCCTGCGGAGTCGCGTGGCGGCTGCCGACCACGGCGAGGCCGCGTGCGTGCAACAGGTCGAGCCGGCCCTTTACATATAGCAGCGGCGGCGGGTCGTGCAGGTCGCGCAGCCGCGGCGGGTAGGCCGGATCGTTGAGCGTGACGAGCGCATTACCCGGCGCATCGAGCCACGCGAGCGCGGCATCGGTGCGTGCGTCGAGATCGTCGCGTTCGCTCGCGCGCACGGCCAGCGCGGCGGCCGGGCCTGCTGCCGCGGCAATGGCCTGGTCGGGCGCGCGCAGCAGCGCCGCCGGCGAGCCGAACGCGTCGAGCAGCGCCTGCAGTACGGTGGGCGCGAGGCCAGGCGCATGCGCGAGCTGCAGCCACGCGCGCAATGCGGAGGTGGTCAGCGCTTGCGGCGACATGAGGCTGCCCTCGAACGCGGCGGCCAGCGGACCGCGTGACGCCATGATAAAATTTTCATCATCCGAAATACTCGACAGGGCCGCGCGTGCAGGCGCCCGGCCAATTGCAGGAGGCGCGATCCGCGGCATTGATTCGCCGCGCATCCGCCTCATCTTCATTGCATCGCGGCGGCGGCGCCAGCCGGCCGGATGGCCGATGCCGCACCCCGCTCTACCGAATACCGAACGCCATGGCTTTGCTCAACATTCTTCACTACCCCGACAAGCGGCTGCACAAGGTCGCCAAGCCGGTCGACAAGGTCGACGACCGGATCCGCAAGCTCGTCGCCGACATGGCCGAGACCATGTACGCGGCGCCCGGCATCGGCCTGGCGGCCACGCAGGTCGACGTGCACGAGCGCGTGATCGTGATCGACATTTCCGAGGAAAAGAACGAGCTGCGCGCGTTCATCAACCCCGAGATCGTGTGGTCGAGCGACGCGAAGCAGATCTATGAAGAGGGCTGCCTGTCGGTGCCCGGCATCTACGACGAAGTCGAGCGCCCAGACCACGTGCGCGTGCGCGCGCTCAACGAACAGGGCGAGAGCTTCGAGCTCGACTGCGAGGGCCTGCTCGCCGTGTGCGTCCAGCACGAGATGGATCACCTGATGGGGCGCGTGTTCGTCGAATACCTGTCGCCGCTCAAGCAGACGCGCATCAAGACGAAGATGAAGAAACTCGAACGCGCGATGTGACGCGCGTTCGCCCTGCCCGACCCCGAACGCTGTCATGACCCATACGTTGCGCGTGATTTTTGCCGGTACGCCGGAATTTGCCGCGGCTGCCCTCGCCGCGATCCACGAGGCCGGTTTCCCGGTGCCGCTCGTGCTCACCCAGCCCGATCGCCCGGCCGGGCGCGGGATGAAACTGCAGGCGAGCGCCGTGAAGCGCTACGCCGTCGAGCATGGCATGCCCGTCGCGCAGCCGCCGTCGCTGCGCCGCGCGGGCAAGTACCCCGCGGAGGCGGCCGACGCGATCGAGCTGCTGCGCGCGACCCCGCACGACGTGATGGTGGTCGCCGCGTACGGCCTGCTGCTGCCGCAGGAGGTGCTCGACATTCCGCGCGACGGCTGCATCAACATCCATGCGTCGCTGCTGCCGCGCTGGCGCGGCGCCGCGCCGATCCACCGCGCGATCGAGGCCGGCGACGCCGAGACGGGCGTCACGCTGATGCAGATGGACGTCGGCCTCGACACCGGCGCGATGATCGAGGAGGCGCGCATCGCGATCGCGCCCGACGATACGACCGCGACGCTGCACGACCGGCTGGCCGCCGACGGCGCGCGGCTGATCGTCGACGCGCTCGTGCGGCTCGAGCGCGACGGCACGCTGCCGGCGACGCCGCAGCCGGCCGACGGCGTGACCTATGCGGAAAAGATTGGCAAGCACGAAGCGGCGCTCGACTGGCGCAAGCCGGCCGACGTGCTCGCGCGCCAGGTGCGTGCGTTCGATCCGTTCCCCGGCGGCGTCGCGACGCTCGACGGCGCGGCAATCAAGCTGTGGGCGGCCGAGCCCGTGGCGGCGCGCGGCGACGCGGCGCCCGGCACGATCGTCGAAGCCGCGCCGGAAGGCGTGGTCGTCGCATGCGGTAGCGGCGCGCTGCGCGTCACGCAGTTGCAGAAGCCGGGCGGCAAGCGGCTGCCCGCGCGCGAATTCCTGGCCGGCTCGCCGCTCGCCGCGGGCCAGCGTTTCGCGCTGACCGACGTTGCGTAAGGTGGCCTGACCGCCATTCGACACGGCCTGCCGGCCCTGCGCAATCGGCCGGACGGCCGAATCGCGCAGCGCGGCAGGCGCGCGTAGAATTTCCCTGCGCTCTCCGGTTTCGAGGTTTTCATGTTTGGCATCACCCATTTCGGCTTCTTCGTGCTGGCAGTTTTCTTGCTGAACGTCACGCCCGGCCCCGACACGGCCTACATCGTCGGCCGCAGCGTCGCGCAGGGCCGCGGCGCGGGGCTGATGTCGGCGCTCGGCATTTCGGCCGGCTGTTGCGTTCACGCGCTGGCGTGCGCATTCGGCCTCACGGCGCTGCTCGCGGCGTCGGCTGCCGCGTTCACGGTGATCAAGCTGGCCGGCGCCGCGTACCTGATCTACCTCGGCGTGCGGATGATCGTCGCGAAGCAGGCGGCCGCGCCGTCGGGCGCCGCGGCCGCGCAGGCCGCGAAGCCGCTGCGCCAGCTGTTCACGCAGGGCTTCTGGACCAACGTGCTGAACCCGAAGGTCGTGCTGTTCTTCGTGTCGTTCTTCCCGCAGTTCGTGTCGGTCGACAGCCAGCACAAGGCATTGGCGTTCCTGACCCTCGGCGCGGTGTTCGTTGCGATGAGCACGGTCTGGACCAGCCTGGTCGCATGGGTCGCGGGCAGCGTCACGCAGCGCTTTTCCGGCAAGCCGGGCGTCAGGAAGTGGCTCGACCGCACGGTCGGCAGCGCTTTCGTCGGCCTCGGCCTTCGTCTTGCAACATCGCAACGCTGAGATTGAATTTTTCCGGCAAGACCTTATCTAACAAATCGCTTACAATTTTCCGCCGTGCCTGTGATGCGCGGCGGGTCCCCTGACGGATAAGGAGTGGGTATGTTCAATTGGGTCAAAACGGCGATGCTGATGGCCGCGATCACGGCCCTGTTCATCGTGATCGGCGGGATGATCGGCGGTTCGCGCGGCATGACGATCGCGTTGCTGTTCGCGCTCGGCATGAATTTCTTCTCGTACTGGTTCTCCGACAAGATGGTGCTGCGCATGTACAACGCGCAGGAAGTGGACGAGAACACGGCGCCGCAGTTCTACCGGATGGTGCGCGAGCTGGCCACGCGCGCGAACCTGCCGATGCCGCGCGTCTACCTGATCAACGAGGATGCGCCGAACGCGTTCGCGACGGGCCGCAACCCCGAGCACGCGGCGGTCGCGGCGACGACAGGCATCCTGCGCGTGCTGTCGGAGCGCGAGATGCGCGGCGTGATGGCGCACGAACTCGCGCACGTGAAGCACCGCGACATCCTGATCTCGACGATCACCGCGACGATGGCGGGCGCGATCTCGGCGATTGCGAACTTCGCGATGTTCTTCGGCGGGCGCGACGAGAACGGCCGGCCGGCCAACCCGATCGCGGGTATTGCGGTCGCGCTGCTCGCGCCGATCGCCGGTGCGCTGATCCAGATGGCGATTTCGCGGGCACGCGAGTTCGAGGCCGACCGCGGCGGCGCGCAGATTTCCGGCGATCCGCAGTCGCTCGCGACCGCGCTCGACAAGATCCATCGCTATGCGGCCGGCATCCCGTTCCAGGCGGCCGAAGCGCATCCGGCCACCGCGCAGATGATGATCATGAACCCGCTCCACGGCGGTGGCCTGAAGAACCTGTTCTCGACGCACCCGGCCACCGAGGAGCGCATCGCACGCCTGATGGAGATGGCGCGTACCGGCCGCTTCGATTAAGTCCCGGCGCACCGCGCGGCCGTTGCCGCGTGGCGTCCGCCCCGCCACCCCGCACGCGTCGCGCTGCGGGGTGTTTCATTTGTGCGCGCGGTAAAGGGGCCAAAGGGGCCGCATGGTCGCACGCTACAATGCGCGGTTTGGGATCGCGCCTGCTACGCGGCCGCGATCCCGTCGTTTGCCGCATTTGTTTGCAGCGCCTGTTTGCTGATTCCGCTCCGATGACACGAACCCGTTCTTCCGCTCCGTCTTCTTCCGGCCGCCCGGCGCGCCTGTCCGCACTGCACCTGGCGCCCGAGTCGCTCGGCTTCGCACTCGACGCGGCCGCGCAGGCGGTCGATGCGGTACGGCGCGGCACCGCGCTGCCGGCAGCACTCTCGGCGGTATTCGGGCAGATGGCGTCCGGTGCGCAGGCGCTCGCGCGCGGCGCGACGCAGGACGTTGCGTACCGGACGATGCGTCGCCTCGGCAGTGCGGACTGGCTGATCGGCCGGTTCGTCGGCAAGGCGCCGCCCGCGCACGTGCACGCGGTACTCGCGGGCGCATTCGCGCTGCTGCTCGACCCGGCGGAAGATGCCGCGTATCCGGCGTTCACGGTGGTCGACCAGGCCGTCACCGTGATCGGCGCGCGGCGCGAATACGCGTTCGCGAAGGGCATGGTCAACGCGGTGCTGCGTCGTTTCCTGCGCGAGCGCGATGCGCTCGTCGCGGCGATGCAGGACGACGCCGTCGCGCGCTGGAATTACCGCGCATGGTGGGTCGATGCGGTGAAGCGCGCATGGCCCGATGCATGGCAGGCGATCCTCGCGGCCGGCGAGCGCCAGGGGCCGCTGACGCTGCGCGTGAATGCGCGCCGCGCAAGCGTCGACGCGTATCTCGACACGTTGCGCACGAGCGGGATCGAAGCGACCGCAATCGGCCGGCATGCGGTGCGGCTCGCATCGGCGCTGCCGGTCGAGCGCATTCCGGGATTCGCCGACGGCGTGGTGTCGGTGCAGGATGCCGGCGCGCAGCTCGCGGCAGAATGGCTCGGCGCGCGCGACGGCATGCGCGTGCTCGACGCATGTGCGGCGCCCGGCGGCAAGACCGGCCATATTCTCGAACTGGCCGATGCGGAAGTCGTTGCGCTCGAAAGCGACGCGACGCGCGCGGCACGCATCGGCGAGAACCTCGTGCGCCTGTCGCTGGAAGCGGACGTGCGCGTCGGCGATGCAGGTGCGCCCGATGCGTGGTACGACGGGCGCCCGTTCGACCGTATCCTGGCCGATGTGCCGTGCTCGGCCTCCGGCATCGTGCGGCGGCACCCCGACATTCGCTGGCTGCGCCGCGAGGCCGACATCCCGGCGCTCGTCGCGGAGCAGCGCCGCATCCTGTCGGCGCTGTGGCCGCTCGTGAAGCCGGGCGGCGAACTGCTTTACGTGACCTGTTCGATCTTTCCCGAAGAAGGCGAGTTGCAGGCCCGCTGGTTTGAAGCGGCTTGTGAAGATGCGGTACGATTGGACGCCCCCGGCCAACTGCTGCCGGACGGAGTGCAGGGAGGGGCTGCCGCCGGCGCACTCGACCAGAACACCGATCACGACGGATTTTTCTACGCGCGGTTTCAGAAACGGTGACGATCAAACACCTTTTTCCACTTCGGCTCGCGGCCGTCCTGATGGTCGCGTTGACGCTGTGCCTGGCCGTCGTCCGGCCGGCGCATGCCCAGTCGATCGCCGTGCAGCGTGCGTCGCTCCAGGCCGACGGAAGCGGCTGGAGCCTCGACGCCCGCTTCGATTTCGAGCTGAATCCGAACCTCGAGGATGCCGTTAACAAAGGCATTCCGGTGTATTTCACGACGGATTTCGAGTTGAGCCGCGCGCGCTGGTACTGGCTTGACGAACAGCCGGTATCGGTGTCACAGACGATCCGCCTGTCGTTCCAGCCGCTCACGCGCGAGTACCGCGTGTCGACGGGCGGCCTGCAACTCGGTTTCCCGTCGCTGAAGGACGCGCTCGCGGTGGTCCGGCACATCACGTCGTGGCACGTGATCGACCGCAACCAGGTGCGCACGGGCGAAACCTACATGGCGTCGGTGCGGATGCAGCTCGATACGGCGCTGATGCCGAAGCCGTTCCAGGTCGACGCCGTGAACAACCGCGACTGGACGCTCGGGTCGGACTGGAAGCGCTTCAACTTCACGGTGACCGAACGTGCTAAATAAAGTGCGCCGCGCGGCCAGCGGGAAGAGCCTCCTCGTTCGCGTGATCGTCTCGACCGTCGCGCTCACCGCGCTGCTGCTGCTCGTGCTGCTCGCGGCCGCGAGCGCCAACACCGAATTCTTCGATCGCTACTACTCGTGGCTGTACGCGACGAACATCGTCGTCGCGCTCGTGTTCCTGCTCGTGGTGCTCGGGCTGATCGGGATGATCGTCGTGCGCCTGCGCAAGGGCAAGTTCGGCACGCGGCTGCTCGCGAAGCTCGCGGTGTTCTTCGCGCTCGTCGGCGTGGTGCCCGGCGGGATCATCTACATCGTGTCGTACCAGTTCGTGTCGCGCAGCATCGAGTCGTGGTTCGACGTGAACGTCGAGACGGCGCTGACGGCCGGCCTGAACCTCGGCCGCGGGATGCTCGATGCGTCGCTGTCCGATCTGCAGACGAAGGCGCGGCTGATGTCCGATCAGCTCGCGAGCGTCGACGCGAACACGAACGGCACGACGCTTACGCTGCTGCGGCTGCGCGACCAGTTCGGCGTGCAGGACGCGACGATCGTCGAGCCGAGCCGCGGCGGTTCGGGCGCGGCGCCCGACCTGCATATCGTCGCGCAGGCGTCGGGCAATTTTGCGGCGTTGATTCCGGACGACCTGCCGACGTCGCTGATGCTGAGCCAGGCGCGCGAACACGGCGCGTACGCGGCGATCGAGGGCGAAGTCGACGGCGACCCGCGCGCGCACGGCGCGAAAGGCGCGCTGCGGTTGCGTGTCGTGCGGCCGATTCCCGATGCGACGACATCGCTGTTGCAGCCGGCCGAACGCTTCCTGCAGCTCACGCAACCGGTGCCGCCCACGCTCGCGCACAACGCCGACGCCGTGCAGCGCGCGTATCGCGAGTACCAGGAAAAGTCGCTCGGCCGCACGGGGCTGCGCAAGATGTACATCGGCACGCTGACGCTCGCGCTGTTCCTCGCGACCTTCATCGCGATGATGCTCGCGCTCGCGCTCGGCCAACAGCTCGCGCGGCCGCTGTTCCTGCTCGCGCAGGGCACCAAGGAGATCACGGAAGGCGACTACACGCCGAAGCGCGAGATCAAGACGCGCGACGAGCTCGGCTTCCTCACGCAGTCGTTCAACGCGATGACGCGCCAGTTGTCCGAGGCGCGGCTCGCGGTCGAGAAGAACCGCATCGCGCTCGAGCATTCGAAGACGTATCTCGAGAGCATCCTCGCGAACCTGACCGCAGGCGTGTTCGTGCTCGACCGCCAGTTCCGGCTGACGACGGCCAACCGCGGCGCCGAGCGGATCTTCCGGCAGCCGTTCAACGCGCTGATCGGCACGACGCTCGACCGGATCGGCGTTGCCGCGGGGTTCGGTGCAATGGTGCGCAAGGCATTCGCCGATCGCGAGGCGGCGTCCGACGGCGGCAGCGGCGATCGCGGCCACTGGCAGCAGCAGTTCGCGATCGAGATGCCGGGCGAAACCGAACCGCTGACGCTGCTCGTGCGCGGCGCGCGCCTCGTGTCGACGGTCGAGGGGCAGGCCGACGATCCGCAGACGTCCGGTTACGTCGTCGTGTTCGACGATATTTCCGACGTGATTTCCGCGCAGCGTTCGGTCGCGTGGGGCGAGGTCGCGCGGCGGCTCGCGCACGAGATCAAGAATCCGCTGACGCCGATCCAGCTGTCGGCCGAGCGGCTGCAGATGAAGCTGTCCGACAAGCTCGCGCCGTCCGACGCGGATGTGCTCAAGCGCGGCGCGACGATGATCGTCAACCAGGTGGCCGCGATGAAGCGGATGGTCGACGATTTCCGCGAATACGCGCGCACGCCGCCGGCGGTGCTCGCGAACCTGCAGTTGAACGAACTGGCAAGCGAGGTGCTCGGGCTGTATGGTGTCGGTGAAGGCAAGAGCCCGATCGTCGCCGAGCTCGCGCCGTCGCTGCCGGTGATTCGCGGCGACGCGACGCAATTGCGCCAGGTGATCCACAACCTGCTGCAGAATGCGCAGGATTCGGTCGCGGAGTCCGCACATCCGCGTGTGTTGATCGAAACCAAGACAGTAGAATATGGCGATCCCGACGCCGAGGGCAAAACGCGCGTCGCGGTACGTCTTACCGTGTCCGACAACGGGCCCGGTTTTCCGGCACGCATCCTGACCCGCGCGTTCGAGCCTTACGTGACGACGAAGGCGAAGGGCACAGGGCTCGGGCTGGCCACGGTCAAGAAAATCGTCGATGAGCACGGTGCGCGGATCGATCTGCGCAATCGCATGCACGGCGAGACCGTCGAGGGTGCGCAGGTGTCGATCCTGTTCCTGCAGATGGCGAGCGATGCGCCGGGCGCCGAATCGGGCGCGCAGGGCGGGACGACCCCCGCTAAGACAAAAGCAAGTGAGCAGACAAGGGCAGCGTAAATGGCAACCATCCTGGTGGTAGATGATGAAATGGGCATCCGGGAATTGCTCTCGGAGATCCTCAGCGATGAAGGACATGTCGTCGAGGCAGCGGAGAACGCGCAGGCCGCGCGGGAATACCGGCTGAATCAGGCGCCCGATCTCGTGCTGCTCGATATCTGGATGCCCGATACCGACGGCGTCACGTTGCTCAAGGAATGGGCCGCGCAGGGGCTGCTGACGATGCCCGTGATCATGATGTCCGGGCACGCGACGATCGACACGGCCGTCGAGGCGACGAAGATCGGCGCGCTCGATTTCCTCGAGAAGCCGATCGCGCTGCAGAAGTTGCTGAAGTCCGTCGAGCACGGTCTCGCACGCGGCGCGGCGCCGGTGTCCGCGAACGCGGCGGCGAAGGCCGGCGCCGGGCAGGGCGCGGGGCCCGCGGCGGTTGCGTCCGCGGCGGCGCTGCCGACGCTCGGCGACGACATGGCGGCGGCACTCGGCCTCGCGGGGCAGACGGCCGCGATCCCGTTCGACATCCCATTGCGTGAAGCACGCGATGCGTTCGAGCGCGCGTACTTCGAATATCACCTCGCGCGCGAGAACGGCAGCATGACGCGCGTCGCGGAGAAGACGGGCCTCGAGCGCACGCACCTGTATCGCAAGCTCAAGCAGCTCGGCGTCGAGCTCGGCAAGAAGCCGTCCGAAGGCGCGATATAAGATTTTTTGCGAAAACGCTTGAGCAGATGTGAAAAGCTCGATATACTTTCATTCTTCGTTGGCCCGGTAGCTCAGTTGGTAGAGCAGCGGATTGAAAATCCGCGTGTCGATGGTTCGATTCCGTCCCAGGCCACCAGAATTAGACGCCCGACCTGAACAGGTCGGGCGTTTTCATTTCTGCGCTCTGATATGTCATTCGGCCGTTTGCCAAATTTTGCCAAGCGGATTAGCATGGCCGCATGAGCACCATGAATATCTCCCTTCCCGAATCGCTGAAGGCTTTCGTCGATGAGCAGGTCGGCCTGCGCGGTTACGGTACCAGCAGCGAGTACGTGCGCGAACTGATTCGCAAGGATCAGGATCGCCAGCATCTGCGCGGGCTGCTGTTGGCGGGCGCCGCTTCGGCGCCTACCGCGCCTGTCGGTGACGATTATTTCGATTCGCTGCGGGTTCGCGCCCGCGGATGACGAAGAAGCCTGTCGTTCCGAGGGGGCTTGCCAGGCAGGATGTCGAAGACGCAATCGACGACTACCTGCGACAGAATGCGCGGGAAGCCGCACTCGGTTTCGTCGACGCGCTCGAGCAGGCGTATATGCATATCGGCCGACATGCGGCGACCGGTTCGCCTCGTTATGCTCATGAGCTCGCTGTGCCGGGATTGCGTAGCTGGCAACTGACGCACTACCCGCACATCGTTTTCTATGTCGAGCACGACGATCACGTCGATGTCTGGCGCGTATTGCACGGCATGCGCGATATTCCGTCGTGGCTGCGCGAAGAGGATGGCCAGAGCTGACCTGTTCCCCCTTGTCGGAGCGACGTTTTTCGCCGTCATCGCGTCGCGACAACCAGGAGGTGAACTGATGAAGGGAAGAAAAAGCGCGTTGCCGTTCGAGTTGCAATCGCTGCGCAGGCGCAAGGCTGCGTATATCGACGTGAGGAATCGCATTCGGCGAGCAGCGCCGATGCTCGGCGGACAGTTCACCACGCACGATTACCTGCACGGTCGCAATGGCTGGATCGATGCATTTTTTCTTGGACGCAAGGCTCCGGTGTTCTACAACCTGACGATCGAGACCGCGCGCCATGCATTTCAGGAAGCCGTTCAAGATCGCGCATGGCGGCATTCGTATGAACTCGCACCCGACCGCGAACCGCTGTTTGTCGACGCCGTGGTCGACCCGAAATCGGGGTGCCGTACGTTCGGTGCACGGGAGCCCGTCCGTTACCCCGAGCTCGATGGCAATACGCGGGCCGAATGGGTGCAGGCGCACCTTCAGTCCGTTGCCGACAGTGGCGACATCGAGGTCTTCGAAGCGTGGGAGTTGCATCGCGATTATTCCGTCGGCATAGGGTTGCATGCGACGATCGATGTGCCCTATATCACGGTCGACGCAGTGAACGGTTTCATCGACCGTTTCCGCGTGACCGAGGCAAATCATCGCGATCCGGTGCCGCGTGCTTGGCGATATGAGCAATTGCCGCACTGGGGATTGGAGGCAAATGCGGTACTTGAGCCGTGGGAGTGGGCTGACGCGGAAGCGAAGGCTGGGCTGGCCGTCCCCGACCGTTGAGTGTGATAAAATCGTACGCTGCCGGTACCAACCCCAAGAGTCGTGGCGATTCTTGGGGTTTTTCGCTTGTGCCGGGTGCGACGCGTCCCGCGTCCTTTTGGGCGGCATGGTAAAATCCGTGCCCGCTCAATGACTTAGCCGCGGCTTCGAGCGCGGCGCACTGATGCCGTGCGATGGGCGCCGTGCGATGGCCGGTATAACCTCCCGCCGTCTTTGCGGCATGTGCCGCTGCCTATACTGGTCGAGCCGGCGCAGGCCGGCACGCGTCGGGCCGCCCGGCGGCAGCCGGCCCCGGGGCGCAGCGCGACGCGAGCCTACACATTCACGGAGTATCACGGTGATTCGGACAGACGCTAAAGACGGCGCGCTCGTGTTGTTTTCCGGCGGGCAGGACTCGGCCACGTGCGTGGCATGGGCACTCGAACGCTACCAGACGGTCGAGACCCTTGGCTTCGATTACGGCCAGCGCCATCGTGTCGAGCTCGAATGTCGCGAAGGCGTGCGCGAAGCGCTGAAGCGCAAGTTTCCTGCGTGGTCGGACCGGCTCGGCGACGATCACATGATCGACCTGTCGGTGCTCGGCGCGATCAGCGATACCGCGATGACGCGCACGATCGAGATCGAGACGGCGGCGAACGGCCTGCCGAACACGTTCGTGCCGGGCCGCAACCTGATGTTCATGACGATCGCCGCGGCGATCGCCTATCGCCGCGGGCTGCGCGTGCTGGTCGGCGGGATGTGCGAGACCGATTTTTCGGGGTACCCCGACTGCCGCGACGATACGATGAAGGCGCTGCAGGTCGCGCTGAACCTCGGGATGGACACGCGTGTCGTGCTCGAGACGCCGCTGATGTGGCTCGACAAGGCGCAGACGTGGCAGCTCGCCGAACAGCTCGGCGGCGAAGCGCTCGTCGAACTGATCCGCGTCGAGACGCACACGTGCTACGTGGGCGAGCGCGCGGAACTGCACGACTGGGGCTTCGGCTGCGGCGAGTGCCCGGCCTGCAAGCTGCGCAAGCGCGGCTACGAGGCCTACCTGAAGGGCGAGCGGGTGACCGAAGCGCCGCTGTGACGCGGATGCGCCGGCAGCGCTTGATGGATAACGGATTCTGATCGACAACGAGCGGCGCGAGCCGGACGAAGGACGATGACTTACGCGGTCAAGGAAATTTTCTACACGTTGCAGGGCGAGGGCGCGAACGCGGGCCGGCCGGCCGTGTTCTGCCGGTTCGCCGGCTGCAACCTGTGGTCGGGCCGCGAAGAGGATCGTGCGGAGGCAGTGTGCCGTTTCTGCGATACGGACTTCGTCGGCACCGACGGCGAGAACGGCGGCAAGTTCAAGGACGCCGAAGCGCTCGTCGCGACGATCGCCGGCCTGTGGCCGGATGGCGAGGCGCACCGCTTCGTCGTCTGCACGGGCGGCGAGCCGATGCTGCAGCTCGACCAGCCGCTCGTTGACGCGCTGCACGCGGCGGGCTTCGAGATCGCGATCGAGACCAACGGCTCGCTGCCGGTGCTCGAATCGATCGACTGGATCTGCGTGAGCCCGAAGGCCGATGCACCGCTCGTCGTCACGAAGGGCAACGAACTGAAGGTCGTGATC
The DNA here is from genome assembly GCF_018417535.1 of Burkholderia pyrrocinia. Taxonomy (NCBI): domain Bacteria; kingdom Pseudomonadati; phylum Pseudomonadota; class Betaproteobacteria; order Burkholderiales; family Burkholderiaceae; genus Burkholderia; species Burkholderia pyrrocinia. Next base: position 3,216,438 of record NZ_CP070977.1, read on the forward strand.
CCGCAGGACAACCAGCGGCTGGCCGACTATGCGAAGCTCGACTTCGAGTATTTCCTCGTCCAGCCGATGGACGGCCCGTCGCGCGACCTCAATACGAAGCTCGCGATCGACTGGTGCAAGCGTCATCCGCAGTGGCGCCTGTCGATGCAGACCCACAAATATCTGAACATTCCCTGAGCCACGGCCTTTGACATCGTGCTGATTACCCGAAAACTCGAATTCGATGCGGGCCACCGCATTCCCGATCACCGCAGCCAGTGCAGGAACCTGCACGGCCATCGCTACGTGCTCGAAATCACGCTGCGCGGCGATCTCGTCGATACCGAGGGGGCGCCCGACCGCGGCATGGTGATGGATTTCGCCGACGTGAAGGCGCTTGCGATGGAGCACCTTGTCAGCAAGTGGGACCACGCGTTCCTGGTCTATGCGCGCGACGAGGTCGTGCGCTCGTTCCTCGAACAGATGGCCGACCACAAGACCGTCGTGATCGACCGGATCCCGACCGTCGAGAACCTCGCGGCGATCGCGTTCGACCTCCTCGCGAACGTGTACGACGCGCACTACGGCGTGAACCTGCGCCTCGAGCGCGTGCGCTTGTACGAAACGCCGAACTGCTGGGCCGACGTCGAGCGCCAGCCCGGCCGCTGATCCCGCCTTTCCGGCAGCCCCGCCGTCCGGCGCGGGCTGCCCGCCACCGCGCCCCGCGGCCTCGTCCCGCGCCGGCGTTGCTCCCCGCCCATTCCGACATTCCGCGTAATGCCGCGCTATGATCGTTGCGTGGCACCGGAAAACGCATCGGTGCGCCGTCGTACGGCCCGCGCTGTCAGATCGGCCGTCCACGGCCGACTAACGTTCCAGGGCGAGGCTTGGCGCCGCCGTCGTGCTGCTCTACCCGGCGCGTTGCGCCGTCGCTTCGCCAGTTGCTTGTCCCGTTCGATTGCCGTTCCGTCCAGGAGGCCGTATCGATGAGCACGCTCACCAATTCCCTCAAACAACGCCTGCGCGACGGCGACGAGCCGCTGTACGGCCTGTGGCTGTCGCTCGGCAGCGATTCGGCCGCGGAAGCGCTCGCGCACGCCGGCTACGACTGGCTCTGCATCGACATGGAACACGCGCCGAACGACAGCCGCGAGGTCGCCTCGCAGTTGCGCGCGATCGCTGCCGCACACCTGCCGAGCGAGCCCGTCGTGCGCGTGCCGGCGCGCGAGCCGTGGCTCGTGAAGCGCGCGCTCGACGCCGGCGCGCGCACGCTGATGTTTCCGTGCATCGAGACGCCCGACGACGCCGCGCACGCGGTGCGGCTCACGCGCTTCCCGTCGCCCGAATCGCCCGACGGGCTGCGCGGCGTCGCGGGCATGGTACGCGCGGCGGCGTACGGGATGCGCCGCGATTACGTGCAGACGGCGAACGCGCAGGTCGCGGTGATCGTGCAGATCGAATCGGCGCGCGGCGTCGACGAAGTCGAGCGGATCGCGGCGACGCCCGGCGTCGATTGCCTGTTCATCGGCCCGGCCGATCTCGCGGCGAGCCTCGGGCATCTCGGCGACATCCGCCACCCGGACGTGGAAACCGCGATGGCGCGCGTGCTCGCGGCCGGCAAGCAGGCCGGCGTCGCGGTCGGCATTTTCGCGGGCGATACGGCGGGCGCGCGGCAGTACCGCGAGGCCGGCTACCGGATGATCACGCTGTCGGCCGACGTGAGCTGGCTGCTGCGTGCGACGCGGCAAGCGCTGCAGGAGGTACGGTCATGAACGGCGGCGACGGCGCGTCTTGCAGGCGCGCGCAGGGTGCGACCGGTGCGACCGGGGCATGCGCGCGGTTCGGCGCGATGCTCGGCCTGTGGGCCGTGTGTGTCGCGGCGGCCGCGCAGGGCGCGCCGCAAGCGAAGCCTGATCCGTCGCGCGAGACGCAATCGGCGGTCGCCGACTACAACGCCGGCGACTATCGCGCGGCGCTGGTGCAGTTCCACGACGCGGCCGAGCGCGGCGACCGTCTCGCGCAATTCAACTACGCGATGATGCTGCTGACGGGCGAAGGCGTGACGGCGAACGTCGACGAAGGGCTGCGCTGGCTGAAGCGCGCGGCTGACGCGAACATGTCGCATGCGCAGTACGTGTACGGCCGGATGTTCGACGACGGCGAGTTCGTCGCGCGCAATCCGTCCGAAGCGCATCGCTGGTTCCTGCGGGCGGCGAAGCAGGGGCATGTGCAGGCCGAGCTGTCGCTCGCGAACCAGTTTCTCGACGGACGCGGCACGCCGCGCGACAACCGGCAGGCGTTCGCGTGGTACAAGCAGGCCGCCGACGCCGGCGAGCCGACCGCGCAGTACGTGACCGCATCGTTCTACGAGCGCGGCGGCGACGGCGTCGAGCAGAACCTGAACATCGCGCGTGCGTATTACGCGGCGGCGGCCGCGCAGGGCGACGAGACGGCCGGGCTGAAATTCAAGGAGTTGAGCGCGCGGCTGAAGTCGCAGGGGCCGGCGCCGGGTGGCGGCGCGGAGCAAGGAGGCCCGCACGCGGCGCCGCAGTGAGCGGCGGCCGCGTTGCATCGCATGGCCGCGTTCGGCACGCCCGATGAAAAACGGCGCCGCGGGGCGCCGTATTTTTTCCGCGATGCAGGCTGCGCGGTCAGCTCTTCATCAGCCGCCGCTGTCGCCCGACGCTCATGATCATCCCGATCGCGATGCCGAGCGTCGTGAGCGCGGTGCCGCCGTAACTCATGAACGGCAACGGCACGCCGACGACCGGCAGCACGCCGCTCACCATCCCGATGTTGACGAATGCGTAGACGAAGAACGCGAGCGTGAGCGAGCCCGCGAGCAGGCGGCCGAACAGCGTCGCGCCCTGCGCGGCGATATAGAGCCCGCGCGCGATCAGCGCCATGTACAGCGTCAGCAGCACGAGCCCGCCTGCGAGCCCCCATTCCTCCGAGAACACCGCGAAGATGAAGTCGGTGTGCTTCTCCGGAATGAATTCGAGGTGCGCCTGCGTGCCCTTCAGGTAGCCCTTGCCGAGCACGCCGCCCGAGCCGATCGCGATCACGGCCTGGATCGTGTGGAAGCCCTTGCCGAGCGGGTCGGAGGTCGGGTCGAGCAGCGTGCACACGCGGTGCTTCTGGTAGTCGTGCATCAGTGGCCACTGCACTTCGGGCTGGCAGATGCGCTCCTCGAACACCGCGATCGACCCGACCGCGATCACGCCCGCGACGAGCACCGGCACGATCAGCTTGAACGACAGGCCGGCGAGGTAGATCACGAAGAAGCCGGCCGCGAACACGAGCAGGCCCGTGCCGAGGTCGGGCTGCTTCGCGATCAGCCCGACCGGCACCAGCAGGATTCCGAACGCGACGAGGAAGTCGTACCAGCGCAGCCCGCCTTCGCGGCGCTGGTAGTACCACGCGAGCATCAGCGGCGTCGCGATCTTGAGGATCTCCGACGGCTGGATCACGACGCCGACGTTCAGCCAGCGCTTCGCGCCCTTCTTGGTCATCCCGAACAGCGCGACCGCGATCAGCAGCGCGACCCCGAACGTATAGAGCGGGACCGCGAAGCGCATCAGCGTGGTCGGCGGGATGTTGGCGATCACCCACATCAGCACGAACGTCAGCAGGATGTTGCGCAGTTGATCCTCGACGCGACCCGGCATGTCGATCGCCGCGCTGTACAGCGTGACGATGCCGACGCACAGCAGCAGGAACACGATGAGGGCGAGCGGGCGGTCGAAGCCCGCGAACATCTGCTTGATCTTGTCGAGCCAGGCGCGCTTGTCGAATTGCATGCCTTTCTCCGTTAATGAGCGGTGCCGGCGTCCGCCGCTTTCGCGGGGGCCGTCGCACGATGGTTGTCGTCCCGCGGCGCGGCAGCGACCGGCTGCGCGTCGCTGGCGGGGCGGCGCGGCCGGTGCGGGCGCCGGATCGGCGGCAGGCTCGCGGCCCTCGGCGCCGCGGCGCTCGCGTCGGCGGGCTGCGCCGCGCTTGCACCGGCCGCACCCGACGCATCGGACGCCGACGCGGCCGAGGCCGCATCGGCCGCGCTGGCCGCGGTCTGCACGACGGGCTGCGGCAGCGTCTTGAAGCCGACCGCGACGGCGGCGGGCTTGTTCGCGTCGCCGATCACCGGTGCGTTGACGGGTTCGGTCGCCGATGCCGCGGCGGCCACGGCCGCGGCCTCGTTCTTCGGGTTCTGGCGCTCGACGAGGTAGAAATCGAGCACGCGGCGCGCGATCGGGCCCGCGGCCTGCGCGCCCCAGCCGCCGTTCTCGACGACCAGCGCCACGGCGATCTGCGGATGGTCGACCGGCGCGTACGCGATGAACAGTGCGTGGTCGCGCAGGTGCTCGGCGAGCAGGTGGCCCTTGTAGTTGGAGCCCTGCAGCGAGAACACCTGCGCGGTACCGGTCTTGCCGGCGGCGAGGTACGGCGCACCGCGGAACACCTTGTACGCGGTGCCGGACGGGTTCTCGATCACGTTCTCCATGCCGCGCTTCACGACATCGATGTCGGCCTGCTTGAGCGGGATCGTCTCGCTTTCCTTCGGCACGGTCAGGTGGCGCCCGCGCGTGATCGGATCCTCGACTTCCTTCACGAGGTGCGGCTTCATCACGACGCCGTTGTTCGCGAGCGTCGCGGTCGCGTGCGCGAGCTGCAGGATCGTGAACGAGTTGTAGCCCTGGCCGATCCCGAGGCTGATCGTCTCGCCGTCGAACCACTTCTGCTGCGCGGCCTTCTTGAACGCCTTCTTCTTCCAGTCGGTCGACGGCAGGATCCCGCGCGCTTCGCCCTGGATGTCGATCCCGGTGATCTGGCCGAAGCCGAACGGCTTCATGAAGTTCGCGATCGCGTTCACGCCGAGGTCGCGCGCGAGCATGTAGAAGTAGGTGTCGTTCGACACCATGATCGCCTTGTTCATGTCGACCCAGCCCTGGCCCGAGCGCACGTCGTTGCGGAACGTGTGGCCGCCGAACGTGAAGTAGCCGGGATCCTGGAACCCCCAGCCCGGCGAACGCTTGCCGAGCGTCAGGCCCGCGAGCGCCATGAACGGCTTGTACGTCGAGCCGGGCGGGTAGGTGCCGTGCAGCGGGCGGTTCAGGAGCGGTTTGTCGGTCGACGTGTTGAGTTCGTCCCAGGTCTGCTGGTCGATGCCGTCGACGAACGAATTCGGGTCGAAGCTCGGCGACGACACGAACGCGAGCACGTCGCCCGTCTTCGGCTCGATCGCGACGAGCGCGCCGCGCTTGCCGGCGAACGCCTGCTCGGCAACCTGCTGCAGCCCGATGTCGAGCGACAGCACGAGGTTGTTGCCGGGCGTCGCCTGCGTGCGCGACAGCGTGCGCACGGGCCGGCCGCCGGCCGTCACCTCGACTTCCTCGAAGCCCGTCAGCCCGTGCAGCTCGGTCTCGTAGCTCTGCTCGACGCCGATCTTGCCGATGTAGTCGGTGCCCTTGTAGTTGTTCGCGTCGCGGCGCGGATCGTAGTTTTCCTGGTCGCTGTCGTTGTCGTCGCTCACCGCGTCGATACGATCCTGATCGCGCTTCGAGATCCGGCCGATGTAGCCGATCACGTGCGCGGCGGTCGTGCCGAGCGGGTATTGGCGGAACAGCCGCGCGCGCACGTCGACGCCGGGGAAGCGGAAGCGCTGCGCGGTGAAGCGCGCGACTTCCGCATCGGTCAGCCGCGTGCGGATCGGCAGGCTCTCGAAGTTCTTCGAGTCTTCCTGCAATTTCTTGAAGCGGCGGCGGTCGCGTGCGTCGATCGGGATGATCTCGGACAGCTTGTCGATCGTGTTGTCGAGCGTGTCGTCGAGCTTCGACGGCGTGATCTCGAGCGTGTACGCCGAATAGTTCTTCGCGAGGATCACGCCGTTGCGGTCGGTGATGATCCCGCGGTTCGGCACGATCGGCGCGACCGAGATGCGGTTTTCCTCGGCCTGCAGCGCGTATTTGCCGTGCTGCATCAACTGCAGGTAGAAGAAGCGGCTCGCGAGCAGCCCGAAGCAGACGAACACGAACACGCCCGCCGCCGCGACGCGCAGGCGGAACTTCGAGAGCTGCTGTTGGGTGTCGTTGAATTCGGTCATGCGGTTAGGGTCGATCTGACCCGCGGGCGCGCGGGCGAGGTGCCGCCCCGAAGCGCGGTGCGCGGCGGGCGTGGGGGCGGCGGGTATTCAAGGTCGGTCCGGCTCAGATGGGGCGCGTGTCGTCCGGATCGACCGGGCGGCGTTGCGGCATCAGCAGCAGGTGGCTCGCGATCGGCCACAGCGCGGCCTCGACGAAGCCGTCGACCAGGTAGCGCCAGCCGGGGAACGCGGCGCCCATCACGAGACGGATCACGAACGGCACGAGCTGCGCGACGACGAGCAGCGGCGTGACATACAGCACCTGCACGCCGATCGGCATCCAAAGCACGCGGCGGTGGATTGTGATCGCACCGTACGACAGCAGCGTATAGGCGAGCGCGTGCTCGCCGAGCAGCCCCGCGTCATGCACGTCCATCAGGATGCCGAGCGCGAACGCGACGCCCATCCCGACCTTGCGCGGCTGGTGGATGTTCCAGAACAACAGCACGAGCGCGACGAAATCGGGCACGCCGGGCAGGCGGCCCCACGGCATCAGGTTCAGCAGGAACGCGGCGGCGAGGCTGAAGACGATGAAGTACGGATTGACCGGCTGCAGGATGTATTGCGGGCGGTTCATCGCTGGGCTCCTGGTTGCCCGGCCGGGGACTTCGCGGGCGCGGCGGCGGGCTTGCCGGGGGCGGCGGGCGCGGCCGGCGCGGGCTTCGCGCCGGGCTGGGCCGCAGCGGCCGGTTTCGCGTTCGCGTCGGCCTTGTCGGCTTTCTCGCCCTTCGCGGCGGCTTTCGCGCCCTTCTTGCCGCCCTTCGCGTTCTTGTCGGCGGCCGGTTCGAGTTCGGCCGGGCGCGGCGGGATGTCGTTCTGGTAATGCAGCACGAGCATCTGGCGCGCGCCGCGTACGGCCGCGACCGGCGCGCAGGTCACGCGCGCGAATGCGGTATCGGCGAGCTTGTCGACGCGCACGACCTTCGCGACCGGCAGGCCGGGCGGATAGACGCCGTCGAGGCCGCTCGTGACGAGCTCGTCGCCGACGACGAGATCCGCGCTCGTCGGCACGAAGCGCAGGTCGAGCGAATCGCCCTTCGGCGTGCCGTAGATCACGCTGCGCAGGCCGGTGCGCAGCACCTGTACCGGAATCGCGAGATCGCGGTCGGTGACCAGCGTGACTTCGGACTGCAGCGGGAACACGCGCGTGACCTGGCCGACCACGCCGTCCTCGCTGACGACGGGCGCGCCGTTCTGGATGCCCTGCTGCGAACCTTGCCCGACCACGATCTTCTGCGTGAACGGATCGCTGGTGTCGTACTGGATCTCGACCGGCGTCGATTGCGTCGCGATGTGCTGGCGCAGCTCGAGCACCGCGCGCAGGTGCATGTTTTCCTGCGCGAGCACGGCGGCCTGGTTGGCCTGCGTCGACAGTTGCAGGTTGCGTTTGCGGAGGTCGTCGTTCTCGTGGCGCAGCGACGCGCCGGTGACGGCGATGTCGGCCGCGCCCATGAACAGGTCGCGCGGCACGAGCGCCGCGCGCTGCAGCGGGTAGAGCACGGTGCCGAGTACGCCGCGAACGATTTCGAGCGTGCTGAAGCGCGCGTCCGACACGAGGAGCGCGATGGCGAGGGCAACGAAGAAGATGAGCCGCGCGAGCGCGGGCGGACCTTGCTTGAAGAGGGGCGGCGGACTGTATTCCATGGTCGGCGCCGGGCGCGTGTGATCGGTTAAATGATGCTCAGACGCGCAAACGGCGCGGCGGTTCGTTCTAAACGAGCGATCCGGCCACGCCGCGGGTGCGTCATATCAACGAAATCGGGGGGCTGTTTTCCCATGAAACGTGCGTGCGTTGACCCGAAACGGGCCGCTCGCAAGGATCGCGACGCCGCGAATACTTGACGTATTCGCAAGGAGCATGACGCAGCGAGCGGCCCGTTTCGGGTCAACCCCAAATTTAAAATTCGTTTCACGGGAATGCCCGAAATCGGCCGCATGGCGGCGTCGTTCGTCGCTTGTTTGGCGCGGCCAAACGGCGCTCCTCACTTCTTGCCCTGCGACCGATTTCGGGCATTCGCACGTACGTTTCATGGGAAAACAACCCCCTAGACGATCACTCGTACGAGAAGATGCTGCCCAGCTTGTCCATGCGCTCGAGCGCCATGCCCGAACCGCGCACGACGCAGGTGAGCGGATCTTCCGCGACGAGCACCGGCAGGCCGGTTTCTTCCGCGAGCAGGCGGTCGAGGTCGCGCAGCAGCGCGCCGCCGCCCGTCAGCATCATCCCGCGTTCGGCGATGTCGGCGCCGAGTTCCGGCGGCGTCTGTTCGAGCGCGATCTTCACCGACGACACGATCTGGTTCAGCGGATCGGTCAGCGCTTCGAGGATTTCGTTGCTGGAGATCGTGAAGCTGCGCGGAATGCCTTCCGACAGGTTGCGGCCCTTCACTTCCATTTCCTTGACTTCGGAGCCCGGGAACGCGGAGCCGATTTCCTTCTTGATTGCCTCGGCGGTCTGTTCGCCGATCAGCATCCCGTAGTTGCGGCGGATGTAGTTGACGATCGCTTCGTCGAACTTGTCGCCGCCGACGCGCACCGAACCCTTGTACACGATGCCGCCGAGCGAGATCACGCCGACTTCGGTCGTGCCGCCGCCGATGTCGACGACCATCGAGCCGGTGGCTTCCGACACCGGCAGGCCCGCGCCGATCGCGGCCGCCATCGGCTCCTCGATCAGGTAGACCTGCGACGCGCCGGCGCCGTGCGCGGCTTCCTTGATCGCGCGGCGCTCGACCTGGGTCGAGCCGCACGGCACGCAGATGATGATGCGCGGCGACGGCGAGAACATGCGCGACTCGTGTGCCGTCTTGATGAACTGCTTGATCATCTGCTCGGTGACGGTGAAGTCGGCGATCACGCCGTCCTTCATCGGGCGGATCGCCTCGATGTTGCCCGGCACCTTGCCGAGCATCTGCTTGGCTTCCTTGCCGACCGCCTGGATCGTCTTCTTGCCGTTGGGGCCGCCTTCCTGACGAATCGACACGACGGACGGTTCATCGAGCACGATGCCCTTGCCGCGCATGTAGATCAGGGTGTTTGCGGTGCCGAGGTCGATCGCGAGATCGTTGGAGAAGTAGCTGCGCAAAAAACCGAACATTCAGAATCCTGTTTCGCTCTGGGCCGGCCCTGCATAGCGAACGCTGAGGGCGGCAGCGGAAAAAATAACAGCCTCGGGAAGCGTGGCGGAAGCGGCCGCCGCGGCGCACGAAGCTGCGAGTGATGTCTACCGGGGATCGCACGAAGCACGCACGGCTTGCCGAAGTGGGGCGAAACGGTGCGGGAAAAGGCTGCCGGGTTTGGGTCGAACGCGTAATGATACCTTATAATTTCACGGTATTTGAATCGAAACGGGCGGTATTTTTGCCGCTTCGGTCCCGATTTTTGAGGGTGGGATCGCACCCTCCAACCCCCCGCCGCGGCGCTGCTTTCGATGCGCCGCGCAGCCTTGTTTTTCCGGTGATCGCATGGCCCTGACCCTGACCGATGTGAAACGCATCGCGCATCTGGCGCGACTCGAAATGGCCGACGCCGACGCCGAGCACATGCTCGGCCAGCTCAACGAATTCTTCGGCCTCGTCGAACAGATGCAGGCGGTCGACACCGCCGGCATCGCGCCGCTCGCCCACCCGATCGAACAGATCCAGGCAGTCGCGCAGCGCCTGCGCGACGATGCCGTGACGGAAGTCGTCAATCGCGACGACAACCAGCGTCCGGCGCCGGCCGTCCAGGACGGCCTCTATCTCGTGCCGAAGGTGATCGAGTAAGCATTCGATGACAAGCGCGCCGGCCCGCCAGCGCCGCGCGCCACCCAGAATTCCCAGGAAAACCACTCAATGCACGCAAAAAGCCTGACCGAACTGCGCGCCGCGCTCGCCGCCAAGGAATGCTCGGCCGTCGAGCTCGCACAGCACTACCTGAAACGGATCGACGCCGCGCGCGACCTGAACGCGTTCGTCTACGTCGACGCCGATCTGACCCTCGCGCAGGCGAAAGCCGCCGACGCGGAGCTCGCGCGCGGCGCGGGCGGCGCGCTCACCGGCCTGCCGATCGCGCACAAGGATGTCTTCGTCACGCGCGGCTGGCGCTCGACCGCCGGCTCGAAGATGCTCGCGAACTACGAGAGCCCGTTCGACGCGACCGTCGTCGCCCGCCTGCAGGCGGCCGGCATGGTCACGCTCGGCAAGACCAACATGGACGAGTTCGCGATGGGCTCGTCGAACGAGAACTCGGCGTTCGGCGCGGTGAAGAACCCGTGGGACACGAACGCGGTGCCGGGCGGCAGCTCGGGCGGCAGCTCGGCCGCCGTCGCCGCGCGCCTTGCGCCGGCCGCGACCGGCACCGACACCGGCGGCTCGATCCGCCAGCCCGCGTCGTTCGCGGGCGTGACGGGCATCAAGCCGACCTACGGCCGCGTGTCGCGCTACGGGATGATCGCGTTCGCGTCGTCGCTCGACCAGGGCGGCCCGATGGCGCAGAGCGCGTCCGACTGCGCGCTGCTGCTGAACGCGATGGCCGGCTTCGACGAGCGCGACTCGACGAGCCTCGAGCGCGACGACGAGGATTTCACGCGCCATCTCGGCCAGCCGTGGGCGGCCGGCAACGATACGGGCAAGCCGCTCGCGGGCCTGCGCATCGGCTTGCCGAACGAGTATTTCGGCGACGGCCTCGCCGACGACGTGCGCGCGGCGATCGACGCGGCACTGAAGCAGTATGAAGCGCTCGGCGCGACGCTCGTGCCCGTGTCGCTGCCGAAGACGGAACTGTCGATCCCCGTGTACTACGTGATCGCGCCGGCCGAGGCGTCGTCGAACCTGTCGCGTTTCGACGGCGTGCGCTTCGGCCATCGCGCCGCGCAGTACGGCGACCTGCTCGACATGTACAAGAAGTCGCGCGCCGAAGGCTTCGGCCCCGAGGTGAAGCGCCGGATTCTCGTCGGCGCGTACGTGCTGTCGCACGGCTACTACGACGCGTACTACCTGCAGGCGCAGAAGATCCGCCGCATCATCGCGCAGGATTTCCAGGAAGCGTTCGAGTCCTGCGACGTGATCATGGGCCCGGCATCGCCGACGGTCGCATGGGATCTCGGCGCGAAGGGCGACGATCCGGTGCAGATGTATCTCGCGGATATCTACACGCTGTCGGTGAGCCTCGCCGGCCTGCCCGGCATGAGCGTGCCGTGCGGCTTCGGCGCGGGCGCGAACGCGAAGCGCCCGGTCGGCCTGCAGATCATCGGCAACTATTTCAACGAAGCCCGGATGCTGCAGGTCGCCGACGCGTTCCAGCGCGCGACCGACTGGCACAAGCAAGTTCCGGCGGGGGTGGGGAATGAGCCCCCACGCTCACTTTGTTCGCTGCCCCCCGAGGGGGCGCATGCCTCCCTTGAGGCGGCTCGGCGGGAGGCATGAATATGGCTACTCAATGGGAAGTCGTTATCGGTCTCGAGACGCACGCGCAACTGTCGACCGTCTCGAAGATTTTCTCGGGCGCGCCGACGCAGTTCGGCGCCGAACCGAACACGCAGGCGTGCCCGGTCGACCTGGCGCTGCCGGGCGTGCTGCCGGTGCTGAACCGCGGCGCGGTCGAGCGCGCGATCCGCTTCGGCCTCGCGATCGGCTCGACCATCGCGCCGCGCAGCATCTTCGCGCGCAAGAATTATTTCTACCCCGATCTGCCGAAGGGCTATCAGATCAGCCAGTACGAGATTCCGGTCGTGCAGGGCGGCCAGATCACGATCCAGGTGCCCGCCAACGAAAAGGCCGGCAAGGAAGCGTACGAGAAGACGGTCAACCTGACCCGTGCGCACCTAGAGGAAGATGCGGGCAAGTCGCTGCATGAAGATTTCGCCGGGATGACGGGGATCGACCTGAACCGCGCGGGCACGCCGCTGCTCGAGATCGTCACCGAGCCGGAAATGCGCAGCGCGGCCGAGGCCGTGGCCTATGCGAAGGCGCTGCACGGGCTCGTCGTGTGGCTCGGCATCTGCGACGGCAACATGCAGGAAGGCTCGTTCCGCTGCGATGCGAACGTGTCGGTGCGACCGGTCGGCCAGGAGAAGTTCGGCACGCGCGCGGAAATCAAGAACCTGAACTCGTTCCGGTTCCTCGAGGAAGCGATCAACTACGAAGTGCGTCGCCAGATCGAGCTGATCGAGGATGGCGGCGAAGTCGTGCAGGAAACGCGCCTCTACGATCCGGACAAGCGCGAGACGCGTTCGATGCGCAGCAAGGAAGACGCGCACGATTACCGCTACTTCCCCGACCCCGACCTGATGCCGCTCGTGATCGGCCAGGACTGGATCGACCGCGTGCAGTCCGGGATGCCCGAACTGCCGGCCGCGATACAGCAGCGCTTCGTCGAGCAATACGGCGTGTCCGCGTACGACGCGGGCGTGCTGACGTCGAGCAAGGCGATGGCCGCGTATTTCGAGTCCGTGGTCGCGAAGGCCGGCGCCGCGAATGCGAAGATCGCCGCGAACTGGCTGATGGGCGACGTGTCGTCGCAACTGAACCGCGACGGCATCGAGATCGATGCGATTCCGGTGTCGGCGGCCCAGCTTGCACTCGTGCTGCAGCGCATCGCCGACGGCACGATCTCGAACAAGATCGCGAAGGAAATCTTCGCGACGATCTGGGACGAGAAGGCGGACGACGAAGGCGCGGCCGACCGCATCATCGACGCGAAGGGGCTGAAGCAGATCTCCGATACCGGCGCGCTCGAAGCGATCATCGACGAGGTGCTCGCGGCGAACGCGAAGTCGGTCGAGGAATTCCGCGCGGGCAAGGAAAAGGCGTTCAACGCGCTGATCGGCCAGGCGATGAAGGCGACGAAGGGCAAGGCCAATCCGCAGCAGGTCAACGAACTGCTGAAGAAGAAGCTCGGCTGAGCATGATCGCGCGCCTGAACCGCGCTTGACGACGGGCCGCCGCCGAACCTGTTCGGGGCGGCCCGTTGCGTTGATGGGTGCGTTATCGTATGCACCACACCGTCCAACGGAGGAACGAATGGCGAAACAACCGTCGCTCGACGATTTCCGCGTGCCTTACAGCACGCGCGAGAAGGAAGCCGCCGCATTCACGCTCGATGCATTCGACCCGGCCGCGAAGCCGTTTTCGTCCGGTTCGAAGGACGCCGACCGCGAACGGCTGTCGGCCGTGTCGACCGAACTCGACGTGCAGCAGGAGCGTCTGCACACGCAGCAGAAGAAGCGCGTGCTGCTCGTGCTGCAGGGGATGGATACCAGCGGCAAGGACGGCACCGTGCGCGCGGTGTTCCGCGAGGTCGATCCGCTCGGCCTGCGCGTCGTGTCGTTCAAGGCGCCGACGCCGATCGAGGCCGCGCACGATTTCCTGTGGCGCGTGCATGCACAGGTGCCGGCCGCGGGCGAGCTTGCGATCTTCAACCGCAGCCACTATGAAGACGTGCTCGTGCCGCGCGTGCTCGACACGATCGACGGCAAGGAATGCGAGCGCCGCTACCGGCAGATCCGCGATTTCGAGACGATGCTGGTCGAGAACGGCACGACGATCATCAAGTGCTTCCTGCACATCTCGAAGGACGAGCAGCGTGAGCGGCTGCAGGCGCGCATCGACGATCCGGCCAAGCACTGGAAGTTCGACATCTCCGATCTCGACGCGCGCAAGCACTGGGACGCGTACCAGTCCGCGTACCGCGACGCGCTTGCCGCGACGTCGGCCGAGCATGCGCCGTGGTACGTGATCCCGGCGGATTCGAAGACGCACCGCAACGTGATGATCGCCGAGCTGCTGCTGCGCACGATGACCGACATGAAGCTGGAATTCCCGCCGCCGAAGCCCGAGCTCGAAGGCGTGAAGATCCGTTAAGCTGCCACCCTGTAAAACATCGAACTGAACGGAACCCGACATGATGCGAGTGATTACCGCCAACCTGAACGGCATCCGCTCCGCCGCGAAGAAGGGCTTCTTCGACTGGCTCGGCGAACAGAACGCCGATTGCGTGTGCGTGCAGGAAATCAAGGTATCGGCCGACGACCTGCCGGCCGAATTCGTCGAGCCGCACGGCTTCAGGAGCTACTTCCACCACGCCGAGAAGAAGGGCTACAGCGGCGCGGGCGTGTACAGCCGCCACGAGCCCGATGACGTGATCATCGGCTTCGGCAGCAGCGAATTCGATTCCGAGGGGCGCTACGTCGAGGCGCGCTACGGCAAGCTGTCGGTCGTGTCGGTGTACGTGCCGTCCGGCTCGAGCGGCGAAGAGCGCCAGCAGGCGAAGTACCGCTTCATGGACGAGTTCATGCCGCACCTCGCTCAGCTCAAGAAGAAGCGCGAAGTGATCCTGTGCGGCGACGTGAACATCGTCCACAAGGAAATCGACATCAAGAACTGGAAGAGCAACCAGAAGAACTCGGGCTGCCTGCCGGAAGAACGCGAGTGGCTCACGAAGCTGTTCGACGATGTCGGTTATGTCGACGTGTTCCGCACGCTCGACCCGCGCGCCGAGCAGTACACGTGGTGGAGCAACCGCGGCCAGGCGTATGCGAAGAACGTCGGGTGGCGGATCGACTACCAGATCGCGACGCCGGGCGTGGCCGGTACTGCGAAAAGCACGTCGATCTTCAAGGACATCAAGTTCAGCGATCATGCGCCGCTGACGATCGATTACGACTACAAGAAGTGACCGCCGGCGCTACGCAGTGCGCGTAGCGGTCGAACCCCCCTGGTTGCAGGATGCCAAACGGGCCGCATGTCGAACATGCGGCCCGTTTCGTTTTTGCTTCGGTGCGGCGGTCGTGCGCGCCGCCCGGCGACGCTCAGTGCTTGATCGACGCCATGTCCACCACGAACCGGTACTTCACGTCGCTCTTCAGCATCCGCTCGTAGGCCGCATTGATCTGCTGCATCGGAATCGTCTCGATATCCGACGTGATCCCGTGCTCCGCGCAGAAGTCGAGCATTTCCTGCGTTTCCGCGATCCCGCCGATCAGCGAGCCAGCAAGGCGGCGGCGCTTGAAGATCAGGTTGAACACCTGCGGCGACGGATGGTCGTGCTCCGGCGCGCCGACCAGCGTCATCGTGCCGTCGCGCTTCAGCAGGTGCAGGAACGGGTTCAGGTCGTGCTGCGCGGCGACCGTGTTCAGGATGAAGTCGAAGCTGTTCAGGTGCGCGTTCATCTGCGCTTCGTCCTTCGAGATCACGACCTCGTGCGCGCCGACGCGCTTGCCGTCGTCGATCTTCGACGGCGACGTCGTGAACAGCACGACGTGCGCGCCCATCGCGCGCGCCAGCTTCACACCCATGTGGCCGAGGCCGCCGAGACCGACGATGCCGACCTTCTTGCCGGGGCCGACGTTCCACTGTCGCAGCGGCGAGTAGGTCGTGATCCCCGCGCACAGCAGCGGCGCGGCGCCGGCCGGGTCGAGCGTGTCGGGCACGCGCAGCACGAACGCCTCGTCGACGACGAGCTGCGTCGAATAGCCGCCGTACGTGACGTCGCCCGTCACGCGGTCCTGACCGTTGTAGGTGCCGACGAAGCCGTTCTCGCAATACTGCTCGAGGCCGTCGGCGCAGCTCGCGCAGGTGCGGCACGAATCGACGAGGCAGCCGACGCCGACCAGTTCGCCGACCTTGAAGCGCGATACCTGCGGGCCGGTCGCGGTCACGCGGCCGACGATTTCATGGCCCGGCACGACCGGATAGATCGTGTTGCGCCATTCGTTGCGCGCCTGGTGCAGGTCCGAGTGGCAGACGCCGCAGTAGAGGACGTCGATCTGGACGTCGAGGTCGCGCAGCGCGCGACGCTGGAATTCGAACGGGGCGAGCGGCGACTGCGAATCGGTTGCCGCGTAAGCGTAGGTGGTGCTCATGCAGGGGGCTCCTTGTCCGGGAAAAACATCCGGCGAAACGAACTGCCGTCGCATCATGTGGCGATGCGGCGAGGCAGGACGTCATCGTAAGGAGCGCGGCGCCGCGGCGAAATACACGAAGGTCTGGAAGATTTGCCTATTCCTCTCGAATTGCACGCGAACGCCCGTTAAAACGCATTCATGGTGCTACATTGCGAGCCAGATTCTCTTGCCGGACAGGACCACGCAGATGAGCTTCCAGCCCCTTTTTGCCGATGCGGGCGAGCGTGTGCAGCGCCGCATGATCGAGCTGCACACGCGTCTCGCGCCGAACGAGGGCGACACGCTCGCGGCGCTCGACGGCGTACGCTTGATTCGCGTGAGTCGTCCCGCGCCGCGCATGCCGGTGCTGTACGAACCCAACATCATCGTCGTGTGCCAGGGGCGCAAGCTCGGCTATCTCGGCGACCGTTCGTTCGTCTACGACGCGCAGCAGTATCTCGTGCTGTCGGTGCCGCTGCCGTTCGAATGCGAGACCTTCGCGAGCATGGACGAGCCGTTTCTCGCGATCTCGATCCGCATTGATCTCGCGGTGATCGCCGAGCTCGCGATCCTGCTCGACGAGACGCTCGGCGCGGCCGCCAGCGAGCCGCTCGGCGTCTACTCGACGCCGCTCGACGCGCCGCTGGCCGACGCGGTGGTGCGGCTGCTCGAAGCGCTCGCGTCGCCGCACGACACGCGCGTGCTGGGGCCGGCGATCATGCGCGAGATCGCGTATCGCGTGCTGACGGGAGCGCAGGGCGACGCGATCCGCGCGGCGCTCGTGCAGCAGCATCACTTCGGCCGCATCGCGAAGGCACTGCGGCGCATCCATGCGGAGTTGAAGGCCGATCTCGACGTCGAGACGCTTGCGCGCGAGGCGGGGATGAGCCTCGCGGTGTTCCACGCGCAGTTCAAGCATGTGACGGCGACGTCGCCGATGCAGTACGTGAAGGCCGCGCGCCTGCATCAGGCGCGGCTGATGATGGTGCAGGACGGGGTCGGCGCCGGCACGGCTGCCGCGCGCGTCGGTTATGCGAGCGCGTCGCAGTTCAGCCGCGAGTTCAAGCGGCTGTTCGGCCGCAGCCCCGGTGACGAGGTGCGCTGGATGCGTGAGAGCGGAGGCCGGCCGATCGCGGCGGACGTGGACGCATAGCGATCGGCTCCGCGCGGCGCTCAGCGCCGCACGACCTTGCGCCGCTGCGCGCTGATGCCCGCGTAGTCGGGCAGCGCGTCGACGCGCTTGCCTATCGCCTTCGCGTACAGCGGCATCAGGTCCGGCAGGCGGTTCAGCAGATCCTGGCGCCGGGCGGTGCTGTACGGGTGCGTGTAGATGAAGCCTGTCGCCTTGTTCGCGCGCGTCGCGACCGCGAGCTTGTCCCACAGCGTGATCGCCGCGCGCGGATCGAAGCCCGCGCGGGCGGCGATGTCGCCGCCGATCACGTCGGCTTCGGTCTCGTCGGTCGGGTCGTAGCGGAGCGCCTGAAGGCGCTCGCCGAGGTTCAGTGCCTGCGGCAGCGGATCGCCGACGCCGAACAGCGGCGGCAGCGCGGCTGCGCGCAGCGACGTCTGCGACGCCGCGCTGAAGTTGCTGCGCGCGTGTTCGCGCAGCGCGTGCGCGATGCCGTGCGCGAGCAGCACGCCGAGCTCGTCGTCGTTCAGGCGGACGCGGTCGAGCAGGCCGCCGTACACGAGCACCTTGCCGCCCGGCAGGCAGGTCAGGCGGATGTCGCGCGAGCGGATCGCGTTGACGTCCCACGCCCAGTTCTTCACGCGATCGTTCCACTTCACCGAATACGGCGCGAGCTTCGCGACGATCGCGCGCAGGCGCTTCACGCGCGGCTGGTTCGCGGGCAGCAGGCGGTTGCTGTCGGCTGCCGCCTGCACGATCTGCGCGTATTCGTTCGCGGTGAGCTGTTCGAGCAGCGGCGACGGAAGCAGCGTACGGAACGCGATCTCGTTGCCGTAGCGGACCTGCTGCGGCGTCGGCGTATAAGCCTTCGCCGACGCGGTGGCGCCGGTCGGCTGCGCGGCTTCGGCGGCGGACGGCGGGACGGGCGCGGCGGAAGTCGCCGGCGCGGATGGCGTTGCCTGCGTAGCGGCCGGCGCGGAGCCCGCCGCGGCCGCACCGGTGTCGGCCGCGTGCGCGAACCCCGCGGCGAGTGCCGCGGCACCGACGCTCAACGAAGCCGCAACGCGCGCGACGCGGCGCAGGCGGTCACTGCGCACGGCTGGCCTCGCCGTTGCGTGCGGTGCCGTTCCACGGCGCGATCCTGAACAGCAGCAGCATGCCGGGAATCGCGAGCGCGGTGCACACGATGAAGTAGTCGAACCAGCCGATCTTCGCGACGATGAAGCCGCTCGCGGCCGATGCGAGCGTGCGCGGCACCGATGCGAGGCTCGTGAACAGCGCGAACTGCGTGGCCGTGTAGCGCGGGTCGGTCGTGCTCGCGATATATGCGACGAACGCGGCCATCGTCAGGCCGGTGGTGAAGGTTTCGACGCCGTAGACGAGCGCGAGCGCGACCGTCATCGGGCTGAATTGCGGCGCGACGGCAATGCCGAAGATCGACAGCCCCGATGCGATCGCGTGGCTCGTCGCAACGGTGAAGTCGTAGAGCGCCGCGAGCACGGGCGAGCCGGGGCCGAGTTGCGCGAGCCACGCGAAGCCGAGCGTCGACACCATCTGCAGCGCGCCGAAGATCCACAGCCCGCGGCCGATGCCGATCTTCACGAGCCAGACGCCGCCGATGATGCCGCCGGCGACGCTCGCGACGAGCGCGGTGGTTTTCGCGACGATGCCGATCTCGGTGCGCGTGAAGCCGATGTCGAGGAAGAACGACGTCGACAGCGTGGTGGCCATCGTGTCGCCGATCTTGAACAGGAAGATGAATGCGATGACGAGCAGCGCGCCGGTCCAGCCGTCGCGCTGGATGAATTCGCGAAACGGCAGCACGATCGCGTCGCGCAGGTTGCGCGGCGGTGCGCCGACCACTTCCGGCTCGCGCACGACGAGCGTCATCAGGATGCCCGGCAGCATGAACGCGCCGGTGATCGCGAACACGACATCCCACGGCATGTGGTCGGACAGGATCAGCGCCAGCGAGCCGGGGATCAGCGCGGCGAGCTTGTATGCGTTCACGTGCACCGCGTTGCCGAGGCCCTGCTCGGTGTCGCGCAGCAGTTCGCGGCGATATGCGTCGATCACGATGTCGGAGCTCGCGCCGAAGAACGCGACGAGCGTCGTGAGCGCGGCCACGGTCCAGATCGAGTCGCGCGGCGATACGAAGCCGAGCGCGGCGATCGCGCCCGCGACCAGCACCTGAGTGAGCAGCATCCAGCCGCGCCGGCGGCCCGGCCGCCAGCCGGGCAGGCGCGGGAGGTAGCGGTCCATCAGCGGCGCCCACAGGAACTTCCACGTGTACGGGAACTGGATCAGCGCGAACAGGCCGATTTCCTTCAGGTTCACGCCCTCGGAGCGAAGCCATGCCTGCACGAGGTAGACGAGCGTGAACAGGGGCAGGCCCGACGTGAAGCCCAGGAACACGCAGATCAGCATGTGCGTATTCAGATAGGCTCGCCAGCCGGGGTGATCCTCGTGAGCGGTGAGTGCGGGCGCCTCGTGTGGCGTTTTCGACATGGACTGGAACTGGGTAGCGTTGACTGATTGCGGCGGCAGCGCGCGGCGGGGGAGCGGCGCGGGCCGGGCCCGGCGTCCGTCAACGGCCCCCCGGCTCAGCTGCGCTTGACGCGGTAGACAGCAAGACTACCACGCCAGTTCGCTCCCCATCGAATCGGCTGGCCTTCGTGCAGCACGACGCGGTCGAGGATCGTGACGCCGACTTCGGGCGCGAGCGCCTCGAAATCCTTGATCGTCAGCACCCGCACGTTCGGCGTGTTGTGCCACTGGTACGGCAGCGATTTCGACACGGGCATCCGGCCGTGCAGCACCGACAG
The DNA here is from genome assembly GCF_018417535.1 of Burkholderia pyrrocinia. Taxonomy (NCBI): domain Bacteria; kingdom Pseudomonadati; phylum Pseudomonadota; class Betaproteobacteria; order Burkholderiales; family Burkholderiaceae; genus Burkholderia; species Burkholderia pyrrocinia. The sequence continues at coordinate 3,236,369 of NZ_CP070977.1, forward strand.
CCGGTGCGACCAGTAGCCGAAGTTCGGGAACGACACGATGCACTCGCGGCCGACGCGCGCCGTTTCGCGCAGGATCGCGGCCGTCTGGTGGATCGTCTGCAGCGTTTGCGACAGGATCGCGATGTCGAAGCTGTGGTCCTCGAACAGGCGCAGGCCGTCCTCGAGGTTCTGCTGGATCACGTTGATGCCGTTCTTCGCGCTTGCGAGCACGCCCGCGTCGTTCAGTTCGATCCCGTAGCCGGTGACGTCCAGCTCCTCCATCAGCAGCGCGAGCAGCGAGCCGTCGCCGCAGCCGAGGTCGAGCACGGTCGAGCGCGGCTCGACCCAGCGTGCGATCGTGCGGAAGTCCGCGCGCGCGGACAGGGAATTCAGCGCTTGCTGGTTCATGCCCTCACCTCGTTGGCGATTCGTTCGTAATACGCGCGGATCAGGTTGTGATAGCGCGCGTCGTCGAGCAGGAACGCGTCGTGGCCGTGCGGCGCGTCGATTTCCGCGTAGGTGACCGTGCGCTTGTTGTCGAGCAGCGCCTTCACGATCTCGCGCGAACGCGCCGGCGCGAAGCGCCAGTCGGTCGAGAAGCTCGCGATCAGGTATTTCGCCTGCGTTTGCGCAAGCGCGGCGGTCAGGTTGCCGTCGAACGCCTTGGCCGGATCGAAGTAGTCGAGCGCGCGCGTGATCAGCAGGTATGTGTTCGCGTCGAAGTAGTCGGCGAACTTGTCGCCCTGGTAGCGCAGGTACGACTCGACCTCGAATTCGACGTCGAAGCTGAAGTTGTACGCGTCGAGCGCGCCGTCGGCGCGGCGCAGCGCGCGGCCGAATTTCTCGGCCATGTCGTCGTCGGACAGGTACGTGATGTGGCCGATCATTCGCGCGACGCGCAGGCCGCGCTTCGGCTTCACGTCGTGCGCATAGTAGTCGCCGCCGTGGAAGTCGGGATCGGACAGGATCGCCGAGCGCGCGACCTCGTTGAACGCGATGTTCTGCGCGGACAGCTTCGGCGTCGACGCGATGTCGATGCAGTGTGCGACGCGCTCCGGATACATCAGGCTCCACGCGAGCGCCTGCATCCCGCCGAGGCTGCCGCCCATCACGGCCGCGAAGCGCTCGATGCCGAACGCGTCGGCGACGCGCGCCTGCGCATGCACCCAGTCCTCGACGGTGACCACCGGAAAGCGCGCGCCGTACGGCTTGCCCGTCGACGGATCGATGCTCATCGGGCCGGTCGAGCCGAAGCACGAGCCGAGGTTGTTCACGCCGATCACGAAGAAGCGGTTGGTGTCGAGCGGCTTGCCGGGCCCGACCATGTTGTCCCACCAGCCGGTGCTGCGCGGATCGTCCGCGTAGACGCCGGCGACGTGATGCGACGCGTTGAGCGCGTGGCAGACGAGCACCGCGTTCGAGCGCGCGGCGTTGAGCTCGCCGTACGTCTCGACGACGAGCTGATAGTTGCCGAGCGCGCTGCCGCTTTGCAAGCGCAGCGGTTCGGCGAAATGCATGGTCTGTGGAGCGACGATGCCGATCGATTCCATTCGTTCCGCCTTATGACTGGGCGGCTAAATGGTGTCGGCGATGCGCGGAGTCGAAGATGCGCGGCTGACGACCTCTTTAGCCGCATTTGTAGTGAACCGCCGGGACAAAGACAAATCAAGGCCCCGGCCGGTTCGCGCGCCCGCAATCGAGTCAGCAAATCGGCGCGCTTCCGACACACCGCCCGGGAGGGGGCGGCAGTCGGCAAAGTATAGCGGAAATCCGGAGGGCACGGATTTCACGGCACAGCCGTCGGTTTGCACGCGCAAATCGTCGAGTGTCGCGGTGGTGGCGCCCGGCATGAACAGGGTCGACGCGCAGTCGTCAGTCGTGCCGGAGCGGCGAGCGGGGGTTGCTGTCGGCGAACGCTTTGCTTACTGCAGGATCAGCCGCAAATGCGCGTCGGCCTGCTCGCTCGGCGATTTCTGGAATCCGCCTTTCGCGAAGCGGTGCCACCTGCCGATCACGTAGCTGACGAGCAGGCTTGCGCGCGCAGCCGGGTCGTAATCGGCCGGCAGCGGGAAGGGCGCGGCACCGTCGGGCGCGGCAGCTTCCGTGCGCGCGACCCGCAGGCATTGCTTGACGGTCGCCTCGATGCGATCGAGCAACTGGTTCACGCGTTCGGTGAGCCGTTCGTCCTCGCCGACCAGCGCTTCGCCGGTCAGCACGCGCGTCATCCCGGGGTTCTTCGCGGAGAAATTGAGCATCGTCAGCGCGATCGTGCGGGCCTGCAGCACGCCGTTCGGCTCCTTCGCGACGATCTGGTTGACGAGGCCGAACAGCGACTGCTCGATGAACTCGATCAGCCCTTCGTACATCTTCGCCTTGCTCGGGAAATGGCGGTACAGCGCGGCTTCCGACACGTCGAGCCGGGCCGCCAGCGCGGCCGTCGTGATCTTCTCGCGTTTCGGCGCCTCGAGCATCGCGGCGAGCGTCTGCAGGATGTGCACGCGGCGCTCGCCCGGCTTCGGACGTGCACGGGTGCGGGTGGGTGATGCCTGGTCGTCCGTTACCGCTTGGTCCTGCGGGTGAGTCGGCTGCATTTCTGTCGCCCCGATCGAGTGCCCTGTCGGAGCGATTTTAGCGAACGAATGCGCTGGTCGACATAAAGCGGGCGGCCGGTACCCGGCAGGTGGCCGGGAAGATGGCCGGTAATCCAGACCGTGCCGATGCCGAGGCGCTTGTAGCGCTTCAGGTGGCCGCGCGTGTCCTCGACGAGGATCGCGTCGGTGATCCGTGCGTGCGCGGCGCGCAGCGTTCGGCGCAGCATCATGTGGTCGGGTTTCGCGCGCCACGTGCGGCGGTCGCGCATGTGCTCGATCGCGATCACGCGCTCGAACAGGCGCTCGATGCGCAACTCGCGCAGCACCGCGCGCGCATAGTTCTCCGGCGCGTTGGTCAGCACGAACTTGCGGCCCGGCAGCGCGGCGATGATGCGCGCGAGGCCGCGCTCGGCGCGCACCATCGCGGGAAGATCGGCGAACGTGTGGACCACGCGCAGGAAGTCGTGCGGATCGATCGGGTGATGGCGCGTGAGGCCGAGAAGCGCGGCGCCGTAGCGCTGCGTGTAGCCGGTGCGCAAGCGGTCGGCTTCGGCGCGCTCGACCTGCAGCGCGTCGATGATGTACTGCGTCATCGCCCGGTTGATCTCGGGAAAGATCGCGTGCGACGCGTGGTGCAGCGTGTTGTCGAGATCGAACAGCCAGACGGGCGCGCCGGCGCGCGGCCGGCTGCGCGAGATGCGCCGGCGCCGCAGCGGGGCCGGCAGGTCAGGGCTGGCTGGCGGGCGGCGTGTGCTCAATGCGAGCGGATCATCGTGCCGAACGGCTGCTCGGTCAGGATTTCCAGCAGCACCGAGTGCTCGATCCGGCCGTCGACGATGTGCACCGACTTCACGCCGCTCTTCGCGGCGTCGAGCGCCGACGAAATCTTCGGCAGCATGCCGCCGGAGATCGTGCCGTCCTCGAACAGCGCGTCGATCTCGCGTGCGGACAAATCGGTCAGCAGGTTGCCGTCCTTGTCCATCACGCCCGGGATGTTGGTCATCATCAGCAGCTTCTCGGCGTTCAGCACCGTGGCGAGCTTGCCCGCGACGAGGTCCGCGTTGATGTTGTACGACAGGCCGTCTTCGCCGAAGCCGATCGGCGAGATCACCGGGATGAACGCGTCGTCCTGCAGCGCCTTCACGACCGCCGGGTTGATCGCCTCGACTTCGCCGACCTGGCCGATGTCGATGTACTGGCCCGGGTTGTCGCGGTCCGGCATCAGCAGCTTGCGCGCATGGATCAGGCCGCCGTCCTTGCCCGTCAGGCCCACCGCGTGGCCGCCGAAGTGGTTGATCAGCGTCACGATGTCCTGCTGCACTTCGCCGCCCAGCACCCATTCGACGACTTCCATCGTCTCTTCGTCGGTGACGCGCATGCCCTGGATGAAGGTGCCGGCCTTGCCGATCTTTTTCAGCGCCTGGTCGATCTGCGGACCGCCGCCGTGGACGATCACCGGATTGATGCCGACCAGTTTCAGCAGGATCACGTCGCGTGCGAAGCCTTGCTTGAGCCGTTCTTCCGTCATCGCATTGCCGCCGTATTTGATGACCACGGTCTTGCCGTGGTAGCGGCGGATGTACGGCAGCGCCTCGGCGAGGATTTCTGCTTTCAGCGTGGGGGCGATCTGCGAGAGGTCGATGGGCTCGGACATGGCGGCGGCTCAGGCTGGGAACGGTTGAAACACGGCGAATTGTACAGGAGTGGCGCAGCGCAGCATCGGGTTTTTGGGCTGGCGGAACGCGGGCGGCGCGGCTCGGGCACCGCACGCGGCGGCCCGCCGGCTATGGCGCTGCGCGATGCGGGCGACGGTGCGCGCGCGGCGGCGGCAGGCAGGTCCGCGCGCGTTCGTGACGAACCTCGGCCGGGCGGCCGGCGTGCAAAATCCGTCCGTCGCGCTATGCTTGTCGCGTAGGGCGACTTCACGCCCGCTTCCGCGATTGCGCCATGACCGATTCCGCCGCCGACGCCCGTTCCGCCCCGCGCCGTGCGCGCTGCCCGCACTGCGGGCGCGGCTTCGACTGCGGCGCCCGCACGCAGCCGTTCGACTGCTGGTGCGCGTCGATGCCGACGCTGCGCGGCGGCACGCCGCCTGCGCCCGGCACGCGCTGTCTGTGTCCCGAGTGCCTCGCCGACGAGATCGCGCAGCGCATGGCCGGCGCGACCGGCTGACAGCACCGGCCTGGCACGCGATGCGCCCCGTTCACCCGCTCCGATCCGGCCCCGCTGGAGGCGCCGCCCGCTAAACGGGTAAACTGCCCGGATGCAACGAATCACCACCACCGGGCGCGTCAACCTCAGTCACCTGTTCTGGCTTCGCAATCTCGCGATCATCGGCCAGCTCGTGACGATCGGCGTCGTGCAGACCTATTTCGGCGTGCACCTGCCGTTGCCGGCGATGCTGATGGTCATCGCGCTCGAAATCGTTTTCAACGCGCTGACCTGGGTGCGCGTGCTGCGCGCGCGGCCCGAGACCAATTTCGAGTTGCTCGGCCAGTTGTGGGTCGACCTCGGTGCGCTGTCGGCGCTGCTGTTCCTGTCGGGCGGCACGACCAACCCGTTCGTGTCGCTGTACCTGCCGTCGCTCGCGATCGCGGCGGCCGTGCTGCCGTGGCACCTGATGATCTGGCTCGCGGCGTTCGCGGTCGCCTGCTACGCGGCGCTCGGCTTCGATTCGGTGCCGCTCAACATGGACAACCCCGCGAACCTGTTCGACTACTACCGCACCGGGATGTGGGCGAACTTCATGGTCAGCGTCGGGCTGATCGCGTGGTTCGTCGCGCGCATGTCGAATGCGCTGCGCCAGCGCGATGCGGCGCTCGGCGAAGCGCAGCAGCACCTGCTGCGCGACGAGCGGGCGGTTGCGCTCGGCGTGCAGGCCGCCACCGTCGCGCACGAGATGGGCACGCCGCTGTCGACGATCGCGATGCTCGCCGAGGAGCTGCGCGACGCGGCGCGCGCCGACCCGGGGCTGGCCCGCTACGAGGCCGACCTGAAGGTGCTCGAGGAACAGATGACGCTCTGCACGTCGGCGCTCGCGCGCCTGCGCAGCCGCGCAAGTGCGCCGGCGAGCCGCCAGCCGGTGGACGACTGGCTCGACACGTTCGTCGAGCACTGGCGCCTGCGGCATCCGCACGTGCAGTTCGAGCTGCTCGGCGCGCGTCCGGCGGGCGTCGCGCTCGACGACACGGTCGCGGCCGGCCAGATCCTGACGATCCTGCTCGATAACGCCGCGCGCGCGAGCCCGCAGCGCGTGACGCTGGCAGGGAAGGTCGCGCACGACCGCGCGGCCGACGTGATCGAATTCGAGGTATGCGACGACGGGCCCGGCATTCCGGCCGCGCTGCGCGAATCGCTCGGCGCGATGCCGGTCGACAGCACGCAGGGCGGACACGGGGTCGGCCTGTATCTCGCGTTCAGTGCGGCCGCGCGGCTCGGCGGCGAGATCGAACTGTCCGATGTCACGCCGCGCGCGGCGGGCGGCAACGGGCGGGCCGGCGGTGCGGCGAATGGTCACGCCGCCGTCGTATCGGGTCAACGCGCGGCCGAACGAACGGCCGGCACGCCGGACAGCCGCCCGGCCGGCGCAACCGCCGGGCGCGGCACACGGGCGGTGCTGCGCCTGCCGGTCGTGCGCGTCGCGGCGCCGGCTGCCTCAACCAACACGTAGACGGAGAAACCACATGAGCGAGAACAATTTCCTGGTGATCGACGACAACGAGGTGTTCGCGGGCACGCTCGCGCGCGGCCTCGAGCGCCGCGGTTACGCGGTCCAGCAGGCGCACGACAAGGAGACGGCGCTCAGGCTCGCCGCGGGCGGCAAGTTCCAGTTCATCACCGTCGACCTGCATCTCGGCGAGGATTCGGGCCTGAGCCTGATCGCGCCGCTGTGCGACCTGCAGCCCGATGCGCGGATTCTGGTGCTGACCGGCTACGCGAGCATCGCGACCGCCGTGCAGGCGGTGAAGGAAGGCGCCGACAACTATCTCGCGAAGCCCGCGAACGTCGAGTCGATCCTGGCCGCGCTGCAGACCAACGCGACCGAAGTGCAGGCCGACGAGGCGCTCGAGAATCCGGTCGTGCTGTCGGTCGACCGGCTCGAATGGGAGCACATCCAGCGCGTGCTCGCGGAGAACAACAACAACATCTCGGCGACCGCGCGCGCGCTGAACATGCACCGCCGCACGCTGCAGCGCAAGCTCGCGAAGAAGCCGGTCCGGCAGTAAGCGACGCGCCGCGGTTGTCGCGGCGGGTGTCGGTTCCGCACGACGCGCGACGCGGGTTGCGAGGTGCAGGCCGTGCTCGGCTGCCCGCCGGACCCGCCAACGAAAACGGGCGGCCCGTCGGGCCGCCCGTTTCGCATTCGACGCCGCGCGCGTTACAGCACGTAGCGCGACAGGTCTTCGTCCTGCGACACTTCGCCGAGCGCCCGGTCGACATACTTCGCGTCGATCGTCACACGCTCGCCGGCGTGGTTGCCGGCCGCGAACGACACTTCCTCGAGCAGTTTCTCGATCACCGTGTACAGCCGGCGCGCACCGATGTTCTCGGTCTTCTCGTTGACCGCATACGCGATCTCCGCGAGGCGGCGGATGCCGTCCGCGGCGAATTCGAGCTGCACGTCTTCGGTCGCGAGCAGTGCCTGGTACTGCTTGACGAGGCTCGCGTCGGTCGCATCGAGGATCGCCTCGAAGTCTTCGACCGACAGCGAATCGAGCTCGACGCGGATCGGAAAGCGGCCCTGCAGTTCGGGGATCAGGTCGCTCGGCTTCGCGAGGTGGAACGCGCCGCTCGCGATGAACAGGATGTGATCGGTCTTCACCATCCCGTACTTCGTGTTGATCGTCGTCCCTTCGACGAGCGGCAGCAGGTCGCGCTGCACGCCCTGGCGCGACACTTCGCCGCCGCTGCCTTCGTTGTTGCGCGACGTGATCTTGTCGATCTCGTCGAGGAACACGATGCCGTTCTGCTCGACGTTCTGCACGGCCTTCGTCTTCACTTCCTCTTCGTTGAGCATCTTCGCCGCTTCCTCGTCGGTCAGCAGCTTCAGCGCTTCCTTGATCTTCACCTTGCGGCGCTGCTTCTTGCCGCTGCCGAGGTTCGAGAACATCGAGCGGATCTGCTCGGTCATCTCTTCCATCCCCGGGGGCGCCATGATGTCCAGGCCGGCCGACGGCTGCTCCAGGTCGAGCTCGACTTCCTTGTCGTCGAGCTGGCCTTCGCGCAGGCGCTTGCGGAACGTCTGGCGCGTCGCGTTGTTGTCGTCGTTCGCGTGTTCGGCATTGCCGCCGAAGCCCACCGCGCGCGGTTGCGGCAGCAGGATGTCGAGGATGCGGTCTTCCGCCTGGTCGGTCGCCTTGCTGCGCACCTTGCGCATCTCGGTTTCGCGCGTCTGCTTGACCGAGGTCTCCATGAGGTCGCGCACGATGCTGTCGACGTCGCGGCCGACGTAGCCGACTTCGGTGAACTTGGTCGCTTCGATCTTGATGAACGGCGCATCGGCGAGCTTCGCGAGGCGGCGCGCGATTTCGGTCTTGCCGACGCCCGTCGGCCCGATCATCAGGATGTTCTTCGGCGTGATTTCCGTGCGTAGCGGGTCGGCAACCTGCTGGCGGCGCCAGCGGTTGCGCAGCGCGACCGCGACGGCCTTCTTCGCGTTGTTCTGGCCGATGATGTGCTTGTCGAGTTCCGAGACGATCTCGGCAGGGGTCATGGTGCTCATGGTGCGGTCCTTACTCGATCGTTTCGATGATGCGGTTGTGGTTCGTGTAGATGCACATGTCGCCCGCGATCCCGAGCGACTTCTCGACGATCTCGCGCGGCGACAGCTCGGTGTTCTCGACGAGCGCGCGCGCCGCGGCCTGCGCATACGCGCCGCCCGAGCCGATCGCGCAGATGCCGCCTTCCGGGTCGAGCACGTCGCCGTTGCCGGTGATCACGAGCGTGGTGGTCGCATCGGCCGCGATCAGCATCGCCTCGAGGCGGCGCAGCATCCGGTCGGTGCGCCAGTCCTTCGCGAGCTCGACGGCCGCACGGGTCAGGTTGCCCTGGTGCTTCTCGAGCTTCGCCTCGAAGCGGTCGAGCAGCGAGAACGCATCGGCGGTGCCGCCCGCGAATCCGACCAGAACCTGGTTGTTGTAGATCCGCCGCACTTTCCGCGCACCACCCTTCATGACGATGTTGCCGAGGGTTACCTGGCCGTCGCCGCCAAGCGCGACCTTGTCGCCGCGCCGGACCGAAACGATGGTCGTGCCGTGAAATTGCTCCATCTGCGTTCCTTGAGAAAAACGGGGAAGAGTCGGGCGGCGCAAGGCGCCGCCGCGTGAATCGCAATGCGCCGGGGAGCGGCCCGGCGCGCATCCGTTTCATTTTAGGGCGGGCGCGGGGATATCAAGAGGCGGGGGGGCAAATCGGCCGGCCGGGAACCGGTGCCGGAAAAACAAAAAGCGCGCGGCAGGCCGCGCGCTTTCGGAAAGCAGCGTGTCGGAGCGGAACGCCGCTCGATCAGTCGCCGAACAGCTTCTGGCGCAGCTCGCGGCGCTCCTGTGCCTCGAGCGACAGCGTGGCCGTCGGGCGCGCGAGCAGGCGCGGGATGCCGATCGGTTCGCCGGTTTCCTCGCACCAGCCGTAATCGCCGGAATCGATGCGGGCGAGCGACTGCTGAACCTTCTTGAGGAGCTTGCGTTCGCGATCGCGCGTGCGCAGCTCGAGCGCGTGCTCTTCCTCGATCGTCGCGCGATCGGCGGGATCGGGCACGATCACCGTCTCGCGGAGGTTCTCGGTCGTCTGGCCTGCATTCTTGAGGATGTCCGCCTGCAACTGTTCGAGCCGATTTTTGAAGAAGGCGAGCTGATCCTCATTCATGTAATCCTTGTCGCTCATCTTCAGGATTTCGGCTTCGGTCAAGAGTTTCTTCGTCATCTGCTTGCTTCTTCAATGTGCGGCAAATCGACAGATATTGCCTGCACTTTGGGATTACCCGCAACCGCGCTTGCAATCATTTGCGATTTGCCGCCGCGGGGCCGAAAGCCTCTGGAAAACCGGTTCTCAAATACCAGGATAGGCCTGGCGCGAATTTGCGCGCGCGGCGAACCGGTATGCTGCGCGGCAGATCGCATCGGCCGCGGCCGGGTGGCGGATTGGCGATCCGGCGCGGTTGCGATGCCCGGAAAACTGGTTCAGCAAGAACCGGGCCTGTTTGTTGCCGTACTCCAGCGGGCACGTATTGTAACTGAATCGCAAGCGGGCGCCGTATCGGGTCGATCCCCGTCGGCTGCGCCAATATCTAGAAAATATAACGCGCAAATCGCGAAAAAGCGATGACGGCGAAACCCTGCCCGCACGCCGCCGCCGGGGCCGCCGCGAGAGCGGCGGCGCCGGCGGGGCGCAAAGGGGCGCAAACGGCGCCCGCGCGCGTCAGGCGAGGCAGGCGTCGAGGCCGTCGGTGATCAGGTCCTGCGGCAGGTCGACGCCGATGAACACCATCTTGTTGGTCTTCTTCTCGGCCGGCAGCCACTTCGCGGCGAGGTCGCTGCCCATCATCTGGTGCACGCCCTGGAACACGACCTTGCGGTCGACGCCCTTCATGAACAGCACGCCCTTGTAGCGCAGCATCCGCTCGCCGTAGATCTGCAGGATGCCGCCGAGGAAGTCTTCCAGCTTGTTCGGGTCGAACGGGCGGTCGTTGCGGTACACGAACGACTTGATCTTGTCGTCGTGGTGCGCGTGGTGGTGATGGTGGTGGCCGTGGTCGTGATCGTGCGCGCATTGACCGTGATCGTGGTCGCAATCGGCGTGATCGTGATCATGGCCGTGATCGTGGTGATGGTGCGCGTGATCGTCCTCGGCGAGGAAGTCGGGGTCGATCTCGAGCTTCGCGTTCAGGTTGAAGCCGCGCAGGTCGAAGATTTCCTTGATGTCGGCAACGCCAAAGTTCACGACCTTGATCGCCGCCCTCGGGTTCATGTGCATCAGGCGATGCTTGAGGCCGGCGACGGTCTGGTCGTCGACGAGGTCCGACTTCGTGATGAACAGGCGATCGGCGAAACCGACCTGACGCTGCACGACTTCGTGTTCGTCGAGCTGCGCGTTCGCGTGCTTCGCGTCGACCAGCGTGATGACCGCGTCGAGCAGGAAGTCGTCGGCGATTTCGCTGTCGATGAAGAAGGTTTGCGCGACGGGGCCCGGGTTCGCGAGGCCGGTCGTCTCGATCACGATGCGGTCGAAGTCGAGCTTGCCTTCGCGTTTCTTCGCGGCCAGATCGCCGAGCGCGCGTGCGAGGTCGCCGCGGATCGTGCAGCAGATGCAGCCGTTGCTCATCTGGATGATCTGCTCGTTCGAATCCTGCACCAGGATTTCGTTGTCGATGTTCTCTTCGCCGAACTCGTTCTCGATCACGGCGATCTTCATGCCGTGCGGTTCGTTCAGGATGCGCTTGAGCAGCGTCGTCTTGCCGCTGCCGAGGAAGCCGGTGAGGATGGTGACGGGAGTGGCCATGTCGGTCGCCTGTGGTTCGTGAATCGGGGTCAAAACCAGGATGTGCGTCGCGCCCGCGCTTTGCCAGCCGGGGCGCACAACCATCCATTGAAACATACCTGTCAAGCCCTCGCCCGTCGTCCGGACGACAGGCGAAAGCGCTGGGCCGCCAGGGGGCGGGCGCGGTTGTCCGGCTAGATCGGGGCGATCAGACGATTTGCAACAGCAGGCCCTTCAGATATTCGCCTTCCGGGAACGCGGCGAGCAGCGGGTGATCGACGCCCGCGCCGAGCCGCTTCAGGATGCGCGCGTCGACCTTCGCGTCGGCTGCCGCGCCTGCGACGATCTTCTGGAACAGGTCCATGTCGATCGCGCCCGAGCACGAGTACGTGAACAGCAGGCCGCCCGGACGCAGCAGCTTGAAGCCGCTCAGGTTGATGTCCTTGTACGCGCGCGCCGCGCGATCGACGCTGTCGCGGGTCGGTGCGAACTTCGGCGGATCGAGCACGATCAGGTCGAAACGCTCGCCTTCGTCGACGAGGCGGCGCAGCGTCTTGAATGCGTCGGCGTCGAGCCAGGTCGCGCGTTCGGCGTCGAAGCCGTTGGCGACGACGTTCTGCTGCGCGAGCGCGAGCGCATCGCCCGACGAGTCGATCGACACGACGCGTTTCGCGCCGCCCTTGAGCGCCGCGAGCGAGAAGCCGCCCGTATAGCAGAAGCAGTTCAGCACGTCGCGGCCGGCCGCGTACTGCGCGACGAGCGCGCGGTTGTCGCGCTGGTCGACGTAGAAGCCCGTCTTGTGGCCGTTCGGCACGTCGACGTGATAGCGCACGCCGTTTTCGTTCGCGATCAGCGTCGCGGGCGGCGCATCGCCGGCCAGCACGCCGGTTGTCTGTTCGAGCCCTTCCTTGTCGCGGATCGACACGTCCGAGCGCTCGTACACGTTCGGGCAGCCCGTCGCGCCGGTGAGCGCCGCGACGATCGCGTCCTTCCACGCTTCGACGCCCGCGGCCATGAACTGGCAGACGAGCTGGCCGCGCGGCGCTGCGCCGGCTTCCGCGGTGTCCGCGACGTAGTAGTCGACGATCAGCCCCGGCAGCCCGTCGGCCTCGCCGAACACGAGCCGCACCGCGCCCGTGCCCGACACCATCGTCGTGCGGTGCGCGACCGCGCGCTGTACGCGGCGCTTGAAGAACGCGTGGTCGATCGGCTCGTTCTCGTCGAAGTTCCAGACGCGCACGCGGATCTGCGATTGCGGGCTGTACGCGCCGCGCGCGAGGAAGCGGCCGTCGTGCGTGCGCACGATCACGGTTGCGCCGGGCGCGGGCTTGCCGTCGACGCGGTCGATCGCATTGGCGTAGATCCACGGATGGCGACGCAGCAGCGATTTTTCCTTGGACGGCTTGAGTGTGACGGTTTGCATGATGAGGTCGAGGTGGGCCGCGCCCGACGCCGACCGTTGCCGGTCGCCGCGCGCGGCGGGTAACACGGGAAACGCGTCAGTCGCGCTTCTTCGCGCGCGGATGCGCGCTGTCGTAAATCTTCGCGAGATGCTGGAAGTCGAGCGACGTATAGACCTGCGTCGCGGCGACGCTCGCGTGGCCGAGCAGTTCCTGCACCGCGCGCAGGTCGCCGCTCGACTGCAGCACGTGCGTCGCGAACGAGTGGCGCAGCACGTGCGGGTGGACGTTGGCGGGGATGCCGGCGGCGAGCGCCGCGCGCTTCACGCGCTCGCGCACGACGCCGGGCGACATCCGGTTGCCGCGCACGGACACGAACAGCGGATGCGGGTCGTGCTTCACGAATTCGCCGCGCACCGCGAGCCACGCATTCAGCGCATCGATCGCCTTGCGGCCGACCGGCACCTTGCGCTCCTTGTTGCCCTTGCCGCGCACGGTGACTTCGGCTTCGGCGAGATCGAGCCAGCCGGCCGAGCGGTAGCCGTCGGCCTGCGTGTACACGGCGTCGAGCCCGATCAGCTCGGCCAGGCGCAGCCCCGACGAATAGAACAGCTCGAGGATCGCGTGATCGCGGATGCCTTCGGTCGTGCCGGCGACCGGCGCGTCCATCAACGCCGAGGCGTCGTCGACCGACAGCGCCTTCGGCAAGGTTTTCGGGCGTTTCGGCGCGCGCACCGCGGCAACCGGGTTCGCGGGCATCTCGATGCGCTGCGCGAGCCAGCGGTAGAACGCGCGCCACGCAGATAACCGGTGCGAGATCGACCGCGCGGACAGCCCGCCCGCATGCGCGCGCGCGACCGCGCCGCGCATGTCGGCGGCCGTCAGCGTGTCGAGCGGCCGGCCCGCCGCGAGCTTCTTCAGCTCGTCGAGTTCGTGCGTGTACGCGCGCAGCGTGTGTTCCGACAACTGCCTGACGTGCTTCAGGTTCGACAGGTAGGCGGCGATCGGATCGTCTGTCATCGCGTGCGGCGGATCAGTGCGGCAGCAGGCGCGTGAGCGCGGCGCTCGCGAGCGTCGCGATCTGCGCGAGGAAGTCGGTGGCCATCCCGTCGTGGAAGCGGCGCGGATCGGGCGAGCCGAGCACGAGCAGGCCGAACGCGGGCGCGTCGGTGCCGGCGAGCGGCGCGCGCAGCGCGAGCAGCGCGACCGATGCGGCGGAGCCGTCGCCGGCCGGCGCTGCCTCGGCGCCTTCCGCCGCATTCGCGGCCGAGGCGGCTACCGCGGGCGCGAGCCACTGCGCGGCCTCGAAGCCCGTATTCGCGCCGCAGTACGGCGTCGACAGGCCGTTCGTGAACAGGCGCACTTCCTCGCCGACCTGGCGCGCGAAGTCGGCCTGCGCGTAGGTGTCGGCGACGTCCCACACGCGCAGGGCCGTCTGCGGCACGTCGAACACGTCGGCGATGCCGTCGGCGATCGTGCGCGGCAGCGCGTATGGATCGCGTTCCGCGATCACGCGCGCGGTCCAGCGGCTGAACTTCGCGGACAGGCTGTCGTTCTCGTGGCCGTAGCGCACGAGCTCGGCGAGGCGGCGCTCGAGATGCTTGTTCTTGTCGCGCAGCATTTCCATCTGCCGCTCCTGCAGCGAGATCGCGGCCTTGCCGTGCGGATTCGCGAGACGGATCGTCGCGAGCAGTTCGGCGTGCTGCGCGAAGAATTCGGGATTGGCGAGCAGGTAGTCGGCGACTTCGCGATCGTTCATGTGGCTGGAGCGTTCAGTTATCAAGGACGTTGCAGGGTCAGGCGTTCAGGTCGATCTCGCCTTCGAACACGGTCGTGGCGGGCCCGGCCATCGTCAGCGCGGCGGTTTCGTCGCGCGCGCCGTCCCAGCCGATCGTCAGCGTGCCGCCGTGCGTGTGCACGGTCACGGGCGAATCGAGCAGGCCGCGCCGGATGCCGGCCGCGACCGCCGCGCATGCGCCGGTGCCGCACGCGAGCGTCTCGCCCGCGCCGCGTTCGTACACGCGCAGCTTCACTTCGTGGCGCGACACGATTTGCATGAAGCCGGCGTTCACGCGCTGCGGGAAGCGCGCGTGGCGCTCGATCAGCGGGCCTTCTGCCAGCACGGGATACGCTTCGGCATCGTCGACGACCTGTACCGCATGCGGATTGCCCATCGACACCGTCGAAATCCAGCGCGTCGCGCCGCCGACGTCGAGCGGCCACAGCGTGTCGCGGCCTTCGGTGCGGCCGTCGAGGCCCGATGCGTCAAACGGCACCTGCGCCGGCGCGAACACGGGCGCACCCATGTCGACGACGACTTCGCCGTTGTCCTGCAGTGTCAGCGTGATCAGGCCCTTCATGACCTGCACGCGCACGCTGCGCTTGTCGGTCAGGCCGCGGTCGCTGACGAATTTGACGAAGCAGCGCGCGCCGTTGCCGCAGTGCTCGACTTCGCCGCCGTCGCAATTGAAGATCCGGTACTTGAAATCCGCGCCGTCGACGGTCGGTTTCTCGACGAGCAGCAACTGGTCGGCGCCGACGCCGAAGTGCCGGTTGGCGAGTGCGCGCACCTGCGCTTCGGTGAGCGGCGGCAACGCGCGCGAATAGCCGTCGAGCACGACGAAGTCGTTGCCCGCGCCGTGCATCTTGGTGAACGAGAGTTTCACTGGGTCCGGGATTCCATGGCGAACAAGGCGGCCGGCACGGTGCGAACGGCCGGCCGCCATGCCGGGCGGCCTCGTTCGTCGTGCTGATCTCAACCGCAAATGATACATGCAGCCGACAGGGGCGTCCTGCGCGCGCGGGCGTTTCGCGTCGTCGGCGAAGGGGGAATGGGCGGCATCTGTCGATCGGTCGACTGGTCGCGTCGGTGGTGAGCGGACAAATTGACGCGGCGCGGCGGGCGTTGTCGCCGCGGAGGCGAGGCTGGCGATGCGTGCTCGGTGCATGACGAAAGCATGGGACGACCCGGACGCGCGTTTTCGTACGGGTCAAATTGACAGGGTAATCAAGCGATTCGTATAGCTTGGCTATACGCATACAGGCCATGCTGTCGATATCGCGACTCGAGTGTGCGAGGTCCATGATCAAGTCATGGCGGCACAAGGGGCTGGAAGCGATTTTCATGAACGGAAGCAAGGCGGGCATCCTGCCGGACCATGCTCCAAGACTGCGGCGCCAGCTTGCCCGTCTCGACGTGGCGAGCCGACCGTTCGACATGAACGTGCCGGGCTGGCGCTTCCACGGCCTTGCCGGCGGGCTGGACGGTTATTACGCGGTGAGCGTGAGCGGTAACTGGCGCCTGACGTTCAGGTTTGAGGGCTCCGATGTCGTTCTGGTCGATTACCAGGACTATCACTGAGGTGTTTAAGCCATGACACGCATCTTCAATCCGCCCCATCCTGGCGAAACGTTGCGCGACGACGTGCTGCCGGCGCTCGGCCTCACCGTTACCGAGGCCGCCGCGCAGCTCGGCGTGACGCGCGCGGCGCTGTCGCGGATCCTGCACGGACATGCCGGCATCTCGCCGGAAATGGCGCTGCGTCTCGAAGCGTGGCTGGGCGAGGACAATGGCGGGCGTGCCGATCTATGGCTCGCGCAGCAGGTTGCGTTCGATTTGTGGCGGGCGCGCGCGAAAGGCGTGCCGAAGGTGGAGAGGGCGCAGGCGCGCTCCTGATGGCGCGCCCGCGGGTTTCGCCCGGCAGGGTCAGTACAGGCTCGGTTCGCCGGGCGGGCGCGTCTTGAAGCGCTTGTGAACCCAGTAGTACTGCTCGGGCATCAGCGGGATCTGTTCCTCGAGGAATTCGTTCATCCGCCGTGCGTCGAGATCGTCGTCGCCGGTCGGGTAGTTGGCCCACGGCTTGAAGACCTTCAGCCGGTAGCCCTTGTAGTTCGGCAGCACCTCGCCGATAAAGGGCAGAACCTGCGCGTGACCGGTCTTTGCGAACCGGCCGACAGCCGTCAGCGTGCAGGCGGGTATGCCGAAGAAGGGCACGAACGTCGAGTTGCGCAGCCCGTAGTCCATGTCGGCACCCAGCATGACCGGCTTGCGGTCGCGCAGCCAGCGCAGCACGGTGCGCGCGCTGTCTGCCCGGCTCGCCAGCTCCGCACCGAAGCGGCTGCGGCCGGCTTTGGCCGCGGCTTCGACTTCCGGGTTCTTCATCGGCGTGTAGAGCGAGCCGCACATGCGGCCGAGTGCGAGATTGATCGCCATCGAACCGGCCTCGATGCCGACGAAATGGAAACCGAGCAAGAGGGTCGGCGGCATGTCCGGATCGCTGAGGTCGACCTCGCTCTCGACCGTAAACAGCTTGCGGTAGGCCTGTTCCGACGCGAACCACTGGTAGCTGCGCTCGACGTAGCTGCGGATCGCGTGACGGAAATGCAGGCCGGCCACTTCCTCGCGCCGTTCGTCGCTCCAGTCCGGGAAGCAGAGTTTCAGGTTGGTGTGTACGATGCGCTTTCGCCCGCTGGGGATCTGGTACAGCAGCCAGCCGAGACCGTCGCCGAGCCGCGCGGTCAGGCCGTACGGCAACAGGGCGAGCAGCTTCAGGAAGCCGATGGCGAGATGCGTGCCGACGCGGCCTAGCATGCGGAACCTCCGTGGGACCGGCTGGCCGGCGCGTTGCGAACAGGGTGATAAGACAGCGGAAAATGCAGCACGGGCAGCACTCTGTGACAATTCAGGAAAGCCGCTATAATACGGGCTTCGCCGAGTTAACTGACAACTTGCGGGGCGAAGCCGGCTGGCGCGAAGCGCGCTGCCCGGTCCTGGTAATCCGCTAAAGCGTCGCCGCTTCAGGCCCAACGAAGCTGGCTACGTGAAACCAACCGTAACCACACAGGAGCCTGAAAAAGTGGCAAACGATTATCTCTTCACGTCCGAATCCGTCTCCGAAGGCCATCCGGACAAAGTCGCGGACCAAATCTCGGACGCGATTCTCGACGCCATCCTCGAGCAGGACAAATATTCCCGCGTTGCGGCGGAAACGCTGTGCAACACGGGTCTCGTTGTTCTGGCCGGTGAAATCACCACGACGGCCAACATCGATTACATCCAGATCGCGCGCGACACGATCAAGCGAATCGGCTACGACAACACCGAATACGGCATCGACTACAAGGGTTGCGCGGTGCTCGTCGCGTACGACAAGCAGTCGCCGGACATCGCCCAGGGTGTCGATCGTGCACACGACGACAACCTCGACCAGGGCGCGGGCGACCAGGGTCTGATGTTCGGTTATGCGTGCGACGAAACGCCGGAACTGATGCCGCTGCCGATCTACCTGTCGCACCGTCTCGTCGAGCGCCAGGCCAGCCTGCGCCGCGACGGCCGCCTGCAATGGCTGCGCCCGGACGCGAAGTCGCAGGTGACGGTCCGTTACGTCGACGGCAAGCCCGATTCGATCGACACCGTCGTGCTGTCGACGCAGCACGCACCGGACATCGAGCTGCCCGCGCTGCGCGAAGCCGTGATCGAGGAAATCATCAAGCCGACGCTGCCGGCCGACCTGATCAAGGGCGACATCAAGTTCCTGGTGAACCCGACCGGCCGGTTCGTGATCGGCGGCCCGCAGGGCGACTGCGGCCTGACCGGTCGCAAGATCATCGTCGATACCTACGGCGGTGCCGCACCGCACGGCGGCGGCGCGTTCTCGGGCAAGGATCCGTCGAAGGTCGACCGTTCGGCTGCGTATGCCGGCCGCTATGTCGCGAAGAACATCGTTGCCGCCGGCCTCGCGTCGCGCGCGCTGATCCAGGTGTCGTACGCGATCGGCGTGGCCGAGCCGACCTCGGTGATGGTCAACACGTTCGGCACGGGCCGCGTGTCGGATGCGGTGATCACGAAGCTCGTGCGCGAGCATTTCGACCTGCGTCCGAAGGGCATCATCAAGATGCTCGACCTGCTGCGCCCGATCTACGAGAAGACGGCTGCTTACGGCCACTTCGGCCGCGAAGAGCCGGAATTCTCGTGGGAAGCGACCGACAAGGCGCTCGCACTGGCCGAAGCGGCCGGCGTGGAGCCGACGGCACGCGTCGCGTAAGCGTCGTTCGCCCGAAATGAAAAACCCCGGCATGCCGGGGTTTTTTTATGGGTTCCGACCGCCGGCGCAACGGCGGCGATCATGGCGGGCTGTGCCCGCCGGTGCTGCGTCAGCGCGCGCTGAACGCGAACCAGCCGTCGCTGGCTGCGAGGCGGCGCGGGCGGTTGACGCGGCGCTGCGGGCCGAGCGTCCGGCGCAGCGCGAGCGCGCGCAGCGACGACGGTTTCTGCAGCAGCGAGCGCAGGCCGGCACGGCGTGCGAACGCTTGCGCGCTCATCATCGAGAAAAACGTGTGGAACCACGCACGGATACCGTCCAGCCGGCTGTGTGCGTGCGTGCGCTCGGCCAGCGCCTGCGTGCGTGCGCGGTGATGGCGCAGCGAGCGGGCAGGAGCGGACGGCACGACGCGTTTCGCAGCGCGGCTGAGACGGGAAGTCAGACGGAATGGCATGTGAACGATGCTTCGCTTGTATGGATGGCGCCCTTGAAGAGCGCACTGGTATGAACGGCCTCGGATGGCGCAACGGATCTTACCGAACGTCGCTGCGCGCCGCGCCCGCCAGAATTGACAGGCCGCGTCAGGCTACAGGGGATTCATGACGGGCAAAAGTCGCGATAAACCCTTGTGCCACAAGGCGTGTGCCGCATACCGCCTGTCGGTGAGGCAGGTGCCGCGCCGCACAGTTCCCTTGAGCCAGATCAAATCCGCGATTGGCATGCCCCTGCGCACGACAATGGTGCTGTTCGCGGCATCCGGCGCCGAATTACAATCGTCACATTCACACAATAAACGTCTGGCATCCCATGTCGTCTCCATTGCAGTCGGAATCGATCCGCGCGCAAGTCGCGGAATTGCGCGAGCGCGGCTTCGTCGTCGCGCGTGGCCTTGTCGGCGAGCAACAGTGCGCGGTGCTCAAACGGATTGCGGAGCACCAGTTGCAGGAGGCCGCCGAGCCGATCGAATTCGAGGCGGACCTGCGTTACCCGGGCGCACCCGAGTCGAAGCATGTGCCGGGCGGGCACACGGTGCGGCGGCTGCTCGACGCGTACTCGCGCGATCCGGCATTCGCCGAGCGCGCGATCGCACCCGAAATCGGCGCGTGGATGCGCGAGTATTTCGGCGAGGAGCCGGTGCTGTCGCGCGCGCATCACAACTGCATGATGACGAAGCACCCAGCGTACGGCAGCCTGACCGGCTGGCATCGCGATTTCCGCTACTGGTCGTTCGAGCGGCCGGACATGGTGTCGGTGTGGCTCGCACTCGGACCGGAAACGAATGAGAACGGCGCGCTGTGGCTGGTGCCGGGTTCGCATACGGCCGAATTCGGGCCGGAAGCGTTCGACGACGCGAAGTTCTTCCGCAGCGACCTGCCGGAGAACCGGAAGATGATCGACGCGGCCACGTGCCCGTCGCTGCAGGCCGGCGACGTCGTGTTCTTCCACAGCAACACGCTGCATTCGGCCGGGCAGAACCGTTCCGACCAGGTGAAGTTCTCGCTCGTGTACACGTACCACGGCGCGAGCAACCGGCCGGCGCCCGGCACGCGCTCGGCGGCGAAGCCGGAAGTGCAGTTCTAGGTGCGGATCGGGTGGCCGGCGAGGCCGCCGCGATTGCCCGGTGCGGCGCTTCGCGTCGCGGGCGAATGAAGCAACGGGCGGCCAGGCCGCCCGTTTCGTTTTGCGCGACCCGATCGTGTGACGCGGGCCGTTCGCGCGGCTGCGCGATCAGCGCTTGCCGCCCGGCATCGCGAGGCCGATCAGGCCGATGAACGATGCGACGGCGCCGCCCACGATCAGCAGGATCGTCTTCGTGGCGGGCGAGCCGGTGAAGAAGCGCGACATGTTGTCGTTGAGCGAATGGAACGACTGGCCGCCGAAATACAGCAGCAAGACGCCGCCGACGAGCAGCGCAACCGAGATGACCCGGGACATACCAACCTCGCTGAAACGGTGATTCGAGACGCCGCAGTGTAGGCGACGACCGCGGTCGCGTCCATCGCCGTGCGCGCATCGGCCGCCTTCGTTACCATAGCCGTCGTGCGTTTTCTTCGCCGCCGTCGCGCCGTGGGCGCGGCCGGTGTGCGTCTCTCCCTCCGACGTCCTGACGGGAAATACTCATGGCCTACGAAGCAGCTTCCGAACGTTATGCGGACATGCAATACCGCACCTGCGGCAAATCCGGGCTCAAACTGCCCGCCCTGTCGCTCGGCCTGTGGCACAACTTCGGCGACTCGACGCCGATCTCGACGCAGCGCGAGATCCTGCGCACCGCGTTCGACCTCGGCATCAACCACTTCGATCTCGCGAACAACTACGGGCCGCCGTACGGCAGCGCCGAAACCAATTTCGGCCGGCTGCTGAAGGAGGATTTCCGGCCGTATCGAGACGAGCTGCTGATCTCGACGAAGGCCGGCTGGGACATGTGGCCGGGGCCGTACGGCAGCGGCGGCGGGTCGCGCAAGTATGTGCTCGCGAGCCTCGACCAGAGCCTGCAGCGGATGGGGCTCGACTACGTCGACATCTTCTATTCGCACCGCTTCGACGCGCACACGCCGCTCGAGGAAACGGCGGGCGCGCTCGCGTCGGCCGTGCAGCAGGGCAAGGCGCTCTACATCGGCATCTCGTCGTATTCGGCGGCGAAGACGCGCGAGATGGCCGAGTTGCTCGCGCAGTACAAGGTGCCGCTGCTGATCCACCAGCCTTCGTACAACATGCTGAACCGCTGGATCGAGAGCGAACTGCTCGGTACGCTCGACGACGTCGGCGCGGGCAGCATCGCGTTCACGCCGCTCGCGCAGGGGCTGCTCACGTCGAAGTACCTGAACGGCGTGCCGGCCGACGCGCGCGTGAACAAGCCGGGCGGCGGCTCGCTGAAGCAGGATCACCTGAGCGCGGACAACCTCGAGCATGTGCGCAAGCTCGACGCGATCGCCGAACGGCGCGGGCAGAGCCTTGCGCAGATGGCGCTTGCGTGGGTGCTGCGCAATGGCCGCGTGACGTCCGCGCTGATCGGCGCGAGCCGTGCGGAGCAGGTGCGTGAAAACGTCGGCGCGCTGAAGAACCTCGAATTCTCGGCGGAGGAACTCGCGGAGATCGATCGTCATGCGACGGAAGGCGGCATCAATCTGTGGGAAAAGCCGTCCACCGATCAGGCCATCTGACCGGCAGTCGATACGGCATGCGAAACATTGCATGCCGTATTGCAGAAAGCCCGACGCACATCGCTGCGGTGCAGCGATGTGCGTCGGGCACGGGGTGCGCCGCTAGAGCAGCGCAGGCAGGCCTTCGACCAGCAATACCGCGACGCCGACGCCGAGGATGACGCCCAGCACGCGCAACAAGTTGTGGCGGAATTCGGTTGCGCATGGCACCGCGCCGAGAAATAGCGCTCCGGCCAGCGCCATCGGGATCAACAGGATGAAGTCGCCGATTGTGAAATAGGTGGTCATGCGTGTCTCCAGTGTCGGCCGGAGTTGGCGCTTTAGCGCTTACTTCGGCCCCATGCCGGGTGTTTCTAGTGTTGGTCCGACCCGATTGCGAGCGGGGCGGTCAATTCGAGTATAGGTAACCGGCAGCGCTTTTCGCTATCCGAACCATTAAAAATCAGCGGAAAGCCCGGCGAATCGCGCATCTTTCCCGCAAGTTCGACGAACGCCTTGCACGCATCTTTCCCGTTCCTTTCGATTTTCGCGGAATTGGCGTATGTGTCCGATGCGGGCCGCCGCACCCGCGGGCGCGGCGGCCTGTCCGTTTACGCGCGGTCGGGTTGCTTGCGTGCGGCCGGTGCGCGGAACACGAGCGCGAGCCCCGCGATGATCGCGCCCATGCCGGCGAGCGCGAGCGGTTCGGGCCGGTTGCCGAGCCACACGGCATCCATCAGCGTGGTGACGACGGGCACGAGATAGAACAGGCTCGTCACGTTGACGAGATCGCCGCGCTGCATCAACCGGTAGAACAGCAGTTGCGCGATCACCGAAATCACGATGCCGAGCCATAGAAGCGGCACGACGAACGCCCAGCTCATATCGAACGACACCGGCCGGAACGGCACGATCGCCATGCACAGCGCGAGGCCGATCGCATTCTGCAGCGGCAGCACGTCGGCGGGCGCCGCGCGTACGCGTTTTTGCAGCAGCGAGCCGACGGTCAGCGCGACGAGTGCCGTGAGCGCGCACGCGATGCCCGCGAGCGGCAGACCGGTATTGCCCACGCCGCGGCCCACGACGAGCGCGAGACCGGCCAGCGACAGCGCGAGCCCCGCGACGCGCATGGGTTGCCAGCGCCGCTCGACGATCGCGAGCGTGAGGATCGGCTGCACGCCGAGGATCGTCGCGAGCACGCCCGGTGCGATCCCGCGCTCGAGTGCGAGCAGGTAGAAGATCGAATAACCGCCCATCATCAGCAGGCCGGTCAGCGCGGCCATGCGCCGCTCGCCGCGCTGCGGCAGCCAGCGTTTGCGCATGAAGGCCAGCGCGAGCAGCACGAGCGACGCGAGCGCGAAACGCGCGGTGAGAAAGACGAACGCGGATGCGTGGCGCAGACCGAGTTCAGAGAAGATCGCGCCGCTGCTCCACAGCAGCACGAAGAGCGACGTCGCTCCATGCGCGGCAAGCGCGCGTTTGAACGAAACCATGTGAATCCACCTGTCGAACGGATCGGAACGTTCCATCCGCGCGCGCAGCGAAGCGCCGTGCGTCACGACGCACGAACCAAAGCCGACGGGCGAATGGAAGACGAAACGGAAGCCGGCTGGTCAGCCGGCGCGTGCCGCCGGAGGGGGCGGCGCGGCGCCGACGAGCGGCGGTGCGACAGGAGGCGGGAGGACCGACGGATGCGCGCACGCCTGCGGCCGCGAGTCGAACTGCGGCCGGGATTTTGCGAGGGCGGACGTGAGCGGATGCATCGTGTCGGAATGCGGTTGAACGCGAATGAACGCCAAAGGTACCGCAAGGCCGTCATCCAGCGCAACACCTGTCGGCGGCCCCGCACGACGAAAGACGTGTTGCGGCGATGCCGCGCGATGCGTGCGCGCCAGCGGCGGCGCGAGCCGCGTTCGAGCTAGGAGGAGGACGCGACAGCGCGCGACGCAGGCGGCGTGGTTCCGGGGCGGGTTCGGTCACGCGAAATCTCCCGGCGGCCGGGCACGTGGCAAACGATGCGCGCGTTGTGTCGATCGCGTGTGCGCCGCGGCGCCGGGCGGATTCGGCGGACGGTCACATTCGACAGGGTATGATGGGGGTATCCGCCCGTGCAAGCGCACGCGCGGCGCAGTGGTTGATTGGAGACATTCGACGAAATCGCGGCACTTCGCCTGCTTCTTCTTCTTTTCGCGCTTCGATAAACCGTGAACAATGGGATTACGCGCAGCGCTCCGTCGAGAGCGGCGCGGATCGTGCATTTGCCGGCTCGCCAGCGGGCCGGGTTTCAAGATTCAAGAGTGGGGAACCATCATGCATGTCGGGTCGATTGTCTGCACTACCCATATCGCGGTGCCGAAGGGCGCGCGCGGCATCGTCCAGCGCGTCCTGGGCGACATGGCCATGGTGACCTGGTACGCGGGCGTGCCGGGCGAGTCGAAAGAACTCAACACCGAGCCGTTCTTTCTCGAGGATCTGATCGACACCGGCGAATCCGTGCTGCCGGCCGGCGCGGCGCTTCACTGAGCGTGCAAGCCGCACCGGGCGCTCGTCTTTCGGCCCGGCTGGCGGCACAATGCGGGGCATGAACGAAGTCACTTCCGCTCCTGCTTCCCCCGCCGGGCCGCCGCCGTTCGCCGGCCTCACGCCCGAGTGCGTGCTCGACGCGCTCGACAGCGTGCTGATGCCGGTCGGCCTGCGCACCGACGGGCGCCTGCTCGCCCTCAACAGCTACGAAAACCGCGTCTACCAGGTCGGCATCGAAGACGGCCCGCCGGTCGTCGCGAAGTTCTACCGGCCGGCGCGCTGGTCGGACGACGCGATCCTCGAAGAGCACGCGTTCGTCGCCGAACTCGCCGCACGCGAGATTCCGGCGGTGCCCGCGCGCGCTTTCGAAGGCCGCACGCTGCACGCGTTCGACGGCTTCCGCTTCTCGATCTTCGAGCGGCGCGGCGGCCGCGCACCCGATCTCGACCGCAGCGACACGCTCGAATGGCTCGGCCGCTTCGTCGGCCGGATCCATGCGGTCGGCGCGACGCAGCCCTATGTCGCGCGTCCCGTGCTCGACATCGGGACGTTCGGCTACGAGCCGCGCGACTACCTGCTCGCGCACGATTTCATCCCGGATGATGTACGACCCGCGTACGAGACGGCGGTCACGCTCGCGCTCGAAGGTGTCGAGGCCGCGTTCGAACGCGCGGGCGAGATTCGCCTGCTGCGCACGCATGGCGACTGTCATCCGAGCAACGTGCTGTGGACCGATGCCGGCCCGCATTTCGTCGACTTCGACGACAGCCGGATGGCGCCCGCGATCCAGGATCTGTGGCTGTTGTTGCCGGGTGATCGCGAAGGCGCGTCGCGCGCGCTGGCGGACCTGCTGGCCGGCTACGAGGATTTCTGCGAATTCGAGCCGCGCGAGCTGCATCTCGTCGAAGCGCTGCGCACATTGCGGCTGATCCACTACGCGGCGTGGCTCGCGCGGCGCTGGGACGATCCCGCGTTTCCGGCCGCGTTTCCGTGGTTCAACACGCATCGTTACTGGGAAGCACGGGTGCTCGAACTGCGCGAGCAGATCGGCGCGATGCAGGAAGGGCCGCTCTGGCCCGTGTGACGGCGCGCGCGGCACCGGCGCCGCGCGGCAGGCTTGCGCGGGCCGCGGCGCGATGCGCGCGGCCCGTCCGGTTCAGAGTTTCAGCATCAGCTTGAGCACCGCCGCGAAGCGCTTGCCGTACGGCGGCGCGATCAGGCCGCGCGTGTTCAGCCGCGCCTGCGTGAGCACCGGCTTCATCTTCGAGAACGTCACGAAGCCGTCGTAGCCGTGGTACGCACCCATGCCGCTCGCACCGACGCCGCCGAACGGCAGGCTGCCGCATGCGATGTGCATCAGCGCCTCGTTGATCGTCACGCCGCCCGAGATCGTTTCGCGCATCACGCGATCGATCGTGCCGCCGTCCTCGTCGAACAGGTAGAGCGCGAGCGGACGCGGGCGCGCATTCACATACGCGATCGCCTCGTCGAGCCGCTCGTACGGCACGAGCGGCAGCAGCGGGCCGAAGATTTCCTCCTGCATCAGTTGCGACGCGGCCGGAACCTGCGTGATCGCGCACGGTACGAAGCGACGCGACGCCGGATCGGACTGCGCGTCGGACAGCGGATGCAGTTGCGCACCGGCCGCCTGCGCATCGCTCGCGAGTTGCTGCAGCCGGGCGTAATGGCGCGGCGACACGATCGTCGTGTAATCGCCGTTGGTCGACAGGTCGGGATACATCTTCGCGAGCCGCGCCCGCGCGCGCTCGATGAACGCGGCTTCCATCCCGCGCGGCAGCAGCACGTAGTCGGGCGCGATGCAGGTCTGGCCCGCGTTCAGCGTCTTGCCCGCGACGATCGCGTCGACGGCTGCGTCGAAGCGCGCATTCGGGCCGACGATCGCCGGCGACTTGCCGCCGAGCTCGAGCGTGACGGGCGTGAGGTTGTCGGCTGCCGCGCGCATTACGTGGCGGCCGACTTGCGTCGAGCCGGTGAACAGCAGGTGATCGAACGGCAGCCCGCTGAACGCGGCGCCGACCTCCGCATCGCCGTTCACGACCGCGACGTGGTCGCGCGTGAAGGTCTTCGCGATCAGTTGCTCGAACAGCGCCGACGTGCGCGGCGTCAGTTCGGACATCTTGATGATTGCGCGGTTGCCGGCGGCAAGCGCGCAGATCAGCGGGCCGGCCGCGAGCAGCACCGGGTAGTTCCACGGCACGACGATGCCGACCACGCCGAGCGGCTGCGGAATCACCTTCGCGCGTGCCGGGCGCAGCCACTTGTTCATCGGCTTGCGGATCGGCTTCATCCAGCGCTTGCCGTGCTTGAGCGCGTCGTCGATCTCTTCCTTCGCCATCCAGATTTCCGACAGCAGCACTTCCTGCTTCGCGCGATGGCCGAAATCGGCGCTGATCGCTTCGGCGAGCGCGTCCGAATTGTCGAGCAGCATCGTGCGCAACGCGCGCAGGTGCTGCACGCGCGTCTCCCATGCCGGGTACGGTGCGCGCAGGTAGGCCGCGCGCTGGTCGCGCAGCAGCGACGTCAGCGCATCGGCCGACGGCAGTGCTTGCGGGGCCAGTTCGGGCAGGTCGTTCTTCATGTCGTCTCCTCCAGTTGGGCCTGGCTTGTCGGCCAGCCGTCACGCCGCACGTGAGCGCTCGGCGAGCGCGGCGGCGCGGATCGGGGTGGTGCGCGTCGCCCGGCGTGGGGCCGGATGCGACGTGTGTTCAAAAACCGGTTGTTGCGTGCGACGGGCGTCGCATCCGCGCGACGGTATCCGCAGCCGAAAACCGCGCTGCAGCGCATGCGCGTGCCGCGCGATACGACTGTTGCCGGGCATGCGACGCTGCCGCGCGAGCGCTTGCCGGCGCACCGAAGCGGGGCAGCGCGACGCGCACGCCAATACGGGCGGCAGCACCTCGTGCCGCCGCGGCGGACAGCCGTCCAAACGGTCGGCGACGACGCATGCCGTTCGATTTCGATCTGCTGCGCGCATGATGCCGACTGTCCCCGCGCGGGCAGCCGTTTGAAATGAAATGCGGGCCGTGTGCAGTGCATCCGGGCAACCCGGTCGGCACGCGGCCTGCAGAACCTGGCGCTGCATCGTCGTCTCTCCCGTTTCGCGACGGATCGGCTTCTCGTGGCCGGCGCGTCGCGCGAAGCGAATCGATACATCTTAAATTTAGTTCACGCGGGCGTTTAGAGGAATCGCTCTTGAATCCGCACGCCGCGCGCATGACGGCCATTCCTACAATGCCCGAACATTACAGGACGCGGTCGCGCGGCGGTGCCGGGCGCCCTCCATGACACGACGGAGACGCGACATGCAATACGACTACATCATCGTCGGCGGCGGTTCGGGCGGTTCGAGCCTGGCAGGCCGCCTCGCCGATGCCTGCCCCGATGCGACGATCGCGCTGATCGAGGCCGGCTCGCATACGGAGCGCAACCTGCTCGTCAACATGCCGGTCGGCATCGCGGCGCTGGTGCCGTTCAAGCTCGGCACGAACTACGGCTACGAGACGGTGCCGCAGCCGGGCCTCGGCGGGCGGCGCGGCTACCAGCCGCGCGGGCGCGGGATGGGCGGCTCGAGCGCGATCAACGCGATGATCTATACGCGCGGCCACCCGGGCGACTACGACGAGTGGGCACAGCTCGGCGCGACAGGCTGGGGCTGGCAGGACGTGCTGCCGTATTTCCGCCGCGCGGAAGGCAACGAGCGCGGCGCCGATGCGTGGCACGGCGCGGATGGGCCGCTGTCGGTGTCCGATCTGCGCTTTCGCAATCCGTTCTCCGAACGATTCATCCAGGCCGCGCACGCGGCCGGCTATCCGCTGAACGACGACTTCAACGGCGCGACGCAGGAAGGCGTCGGTTTCTATCAGGTCACGCACCGCGACGGCTCGCGCTGCAGCGTCGCGCGTGCTTACATCTACGGCCGTAACCGGCCGAACCTGCACGTGATCACCGACGCGACGGTGTTGCGCGTCGGCTTCGACGGCAAGCGCGCGGTCGGCGTCGCGGTATCGCGCAACGGCCGTGTCGAGACGCTCGGCGCGCGCGCGGAAGTGATTCTGTCGGCCGGCGCGTTCAATTCGCCGCAACTGCTGATGTGTTCGGGGATCGGCCCGGCGGAGCAATTGCGCCGCCACGGGATCGCGGTCGTGCAGGATGCGCCGGACGTCGGCACGAACCTGATCGACCACATCGACTTCATCATCAACACGCGCGTGAATTCGTCGGAACTGGTCGGCGTGTGCCTGCGCGGGATCGCGAAGATGACGCCCGCGCTCGCGCGCTATTTCTCGAGCCGCACGGGGATGATGACGAGCAACGTCGCGGAGGCCGGCGGCTTCATCAAGAGCGATCCGTCGCTCGAACGTCCCGACCTGCAACTGCATTTCTGCACGGCGCTCGTCGACGACCACAACCGCAAGATGCACTGGGGCTTCGGCTATTCGCTGCACGTGTGTGCGCTGCGGCCGTTCAGCCGCGGCACGGTGGCGCTCGCGAGCGGCGATGCGCGCGACGCGCCGCTGATCGATCCGCGTTTCTTCAGCGATGCGCGCGATCTCGACCTGCTCGTGCGCGGCACGCAGGCGATGCGCCGCATCCTGTCGCAGGCGCCGCTCGCGTCGCAGGGCGGGCGCGAGCTGTACACGCGGGCGGACCAGAGCGAAGCCGAGTTGCGTGCGACGATCGTCGCGCATGCCGACACGATCTATCACCCGGTCGGCACGTGCCGGATGGGCTCCGATGCGCGTGCGGTCGTCGATCCGCAACTGTGCGTGCGCGGCGTCGAAGGGTTGCGCGTGGTGGATGCGTCGGTCATGCCGACGCTGGTCGGCGGGAACACGAATGCGCCGTCGGTGATGATCGGCGAACGCGCGGCGGACTTCATCGTTGCCGCGCGCAAGGGCGGCGTACCGCGCGGCGAGGCGGCTGCCGCGGTGCACGGCCGCTGATCGGCGCGCGCACTTAAGCGGCAATGCTCAGGCAAACGTATCGACGAGGCCCGCGCGGCTCACGCGCGCGGCGGCCGGTGCGGATTGCGCAGCGTCGGTGGGTGCATCGACGGCTGACGATCCGCCGTGCCCGCGCCGCGACGACTGGCCGCGGGCGAAGGTCTGTTGCGGGTTCTGCTGCTGCGACGCGAAGCCGCCGTCGCTGACTGTCGCGCTGCCGAGCCCGAGCCCGCCCGCTTCCATCGCATCGCGCAGCTTCGGCAGCGCGGCTTCGACCGCGTCGCGCACCTGTGCGTGCTGCGACACGAACAGCGCATGCGCGTGGTTGTCCGCGACGCGCAGCACCACCTGCAGCGGCCCGAGATCGGGCGGGTTGAGCGTCAGTTCGGCGCTCTGCTGGTGCGCATTCGACAGGAATACGACCTTCTGGCTCAGCGCGTCCGTCCAGTCGGCGGTACCGACGTGCGGGGCGAGCACGTGCGGGTTGGCAGTGGCGATCGCGCTCGCGGCGGGCGACAACTGCAGGTTCGCCTGCGCCGCGGCCGCAGCCGTTGCGCCGGCCGCGAGCGTCGCGCTGGCCGCCGGGTCCGTCGCGTCGCCGGCTGCCGCGAGCGCATGCTGCGCGCCGGACTGCGCGTTCGCGTCGGCCTGCAGCGCCTGCGCGGTGACCTGCGTCGGCGTCTGCTGGGTGGCGAGCGCCCCTTTCGCGTCGGCGAGCGTGCGGTCGAACGTCGGCACCTTCGGCGTCAGCGGTGCGGCGGCGGTCGATGCAGACGATGCGGGTGCCGAAGCCGAAGCCGAAGCCGAAGCCGAAGCCGAAGCCGAAGCCGTTGCGCCGGCCGCGGGCATCGCGATCGCGCCCGAGCCGCCGGTCAGCTTGGCGAGCGCCGCTTGCAGCGCGTCGCGGCTCGACGCCGGCGTGGCCGGCTGGGCGGCCGCATCCTTGGCTGCGTGGTCCGCCAGCGCGGCCGTCGCGTCGGGCTGGCCGGACACGGCCGCCTTTTGCGCGGTAGCGGCGGCTGGGGCGGTATCGGCTGGCGTCGCGTTGTCCGTGCGTGCCTGCAGTTGTGCCTGCACGGCCGCGGCGGCCGCGAGTGCGCCGGCGTCGGGATTGGGGTTGGCGGTGGCGTTCGTGTCGTCGGTCGACCGGGCGTCGTCCGGGCCGGACGGCTTCGTGCCGGCGGCCGGCTTCGACGCGGCCTGCGTCGTCGACGCACCCGGCGTGCCGGCGTTCGCCGCGTCGCGCCGCGTGACGACGCTTTGCTTCAGCGTCTGCGCGAACGGCACGGCGGCCGTGGCGGTCGTGGTGGCAGCGGTGTCTTTGGCGGAGGCGGTGCCGGACGAACCCGAGCCGCGGGCGGCCTTGAGTGCGGCGCCGGCGGTGTCGATCAGCGCGCCGAGCAGGGGCAGGGGAGGCATGGCGGTTCTCTCGTTCGAATGCGGTGGTCGGTTACGACGAACGGGCCGCGTCGGCCCGCATGCGCAGGAGCTTCGCGGCGTGTTCATCGGAGTCGCGCTGTTCGCGCCGGGCGTCGCGCTGCGCTTCCTGCGCGACGCCGCGCGCCTGCAGGATTTCATACGAGCCGACGGTGCGTTTCTTCTGTTGCCAGTTCGGGCGTGCTTCGTCGATGCGGACTTCGGCCGCGGCCAGCACGTTGCGCTGCTGCGCGATCGCCGCGTCGAGCGTGTCGATGAACGCCTGGAAATTGCGCCAGTTGCCGGCCGGCATCCCGTTCTGCGCGGATTGCGCGAAGCGCGCGTGGTATTCGTCGCGATAGCGCAGCAGCGCGTCGAGCTGCTCTGCGGCCGAGGTGCGGTCGCGCTGCGCGGTACCGAGCTGCTTCGCGGCCGTGTCGAGGTCTTCCTGCGCGCGGTCGAGCAGCAACTGAAGGGGAAAGCCGGGAGCCATCGTGATCAGCCTCCGTAAGCATCGAACAGCGCATCGAGCCCGGCGAGGCTCGACGCGAACGGCGCGCATTCGCGAAAGCCCTGTTGCAGGAACGCCTCGATGCGCGGATAGAGCGCGATCGCGCGGTCGAGCTGCGCGTCGCGTCCGGGGGCGTACGCGCCGACCGCGATCAGGTCGCGATTGCGCTGGTAGCGCGACAGCATCTGCTTGAACTGCCGCACGTGGTCGAGATGCGTTTCGTCGATCAGCGCGGTCATCGCGCGGCTGATCGACGCCTCGATGTCGATCGCGGGATAGTGGCCGGCCTCGGCGAGCGTGCGCGACAGCACGATGTGGCCGTCGAGGATCGCGCGCGCCGAATCGGCGATCGGGTCCTGCTGGTCGTCGCCTTCGGTCAGCACCGTGTAGAACGCGGTGATCGAGCCGCCGCCTTCGGGCCCGTTGCCGGTGCGCTCGACGAGCGCGGGCAACTTCGCGAACACCGACGGCGGGTAGCCCTTCGTCGCGGGCGGCTCGCCGATCGCCAGCGCGATCTCGCGCTGCGCCATCGCGTAGCGCGTCAGCGAATCCATCAGCAGCAGCACGTGCTTGCCCTGGTCGCGGAAATACTCGGCGAGCGACGTCGCGTAGGCCGCGCCCTGCATCCGCAACAGCGGCGACACGTCGGCCGGCGCCGCGACGACGACCGAGCGCGCGAGCCCGTCTTCGCCGAGGATCTGTTCGATGAATTCCTTCACTTCGCGGCCGCGTTCGCCGATCAGCCCGATCACGATCACTTCCGCGCTCGTGTAGCGCGCCATCGTGCCGAGCAGCACCGACTTGCCGACGCCGGAGCCCGCGAACAGGCCCATCCGCTGCCCGCGGCCGACGGTGAGCAGCGCGTTGATCGCGCGCACGCCGACGTCGAGCACGTGGTGGATCGGTTCGCGTTCGAGCGGATTGATCGACGGCGCCGACAGCGGCGCATCGACCTTCGACGCGAGCGGGCCGAGGCCGTCGAGCGGGCGGCCCGACGCGTCGACGACGCGCCCGAGCATCTCCCAGCCGACCGGCAGCCGCTTCGCGCCCGCGAGCGGATCGGTGACGGGCGCGCTTTCGCGCGGCCACACGCGCGCGCCGGGCAGCACGCCGGCGACGTCGGTGGTCGGCATCAGGAACAGGCGGTCGCCGGCGAAGCCGACGACTTCCGCTTCCGCGTGCGGCAGCGTGCTGCCGGGCGGCAATTCGATCGTGCATTCGGCACCGACCGACAGGCGCAGCCCGATCGCCTCGAGCACGAGGCCCGCCGCGCGCGTGAGGCGCCCGCACGGCCGCAGCGGCAGCGCGCGGTGGCTGCGCGCGGCGAGCCCGTTCAGGTGCGTGCGCCAGTGCGCGAGATGCGGATTGTGCGGCGCGCGCGGCGTGGTGCCGGATGCGGCGGCCGCTGCGTGCGGCTTCGCGTCGTGTGCGGTGTCGTGTGCGGCAGCGGGGCCGAACGATGCGAGCGCGAGCTCGCGTTCGAGCGGCGTCATGCCGTCATGCGCGAGCGATTCGGGCGGCCGCGTCACCACGTGCTCACCTTGCCGATCGCGGCGGCGACGCGCTGCCAGCGCGTGGGCAGCGTCGCGTCGACCTCGCCGGTCGCGGCGTGCGCGCGGCAGCCGCCGCGCTCGATCGACGCGTCGGTGCGCACGTTCCAGCCGAGCGTATCGAGATCGTCCTGCAGATAGGCTTCGACGACGGGCAGGTCGGCCGGATTCACCGCGAGATGCGGCGCGCCGGACAGCGCGGGTTCGGCCGCGAGCACGTCGCGCACGGCCGCGACGAGCGCGGCCGGGTCGTGTTTCACGTGCTGGCGCACGACCTGCTGCGCGATGTCGAGCGCGAGCTGCGCGATGTCGGACGCGAGATCGTGCTCGGCGGTCGACACGGCCTCGCGGAACGACGCGGCGAGCGCCGCGAGCTGCGCGGCTTGTTCGCGCGCATCGGCCTGGCCGGCCTCGAAACCCTGTTCGCGGCCCTGCTCGAACCCGGCCTGGTAGCCGAGCGCCTGGCCTTCGACGTGGCCGGCCGCACGGCCTTCGGCGTGCGCGGCGTCGCGCACGCGCTGCAGTTCCTCGGCGAGCGCGGCGGCGGCCGCTGCCGCGTCGTCGGTCGGCGGCGGCGGCGGCGGGTCGAACGACGCCATCTCCCACCGCTGGTAGGCGGTGAGGGTGCCCGCGCGATCGCTCGCCGAATCAGACATACGCGTCTTCCGCCTTGCCGCCGATCACGATCTGGCCGCTCTCGGCGAGGTTGCGCACGATCTGCAGGATGCGGCGCTGCTGCGTCTCGACTTCGGACACGCGCACCGGGCCGCGCGCGTCGAGATCCTCGGCGAGCAGTTCGGCGGCGCGCTGCGACATGTTCGCGAGGAACTTCTGGCGCAGCGCGGGCGGCGCGCCTTTCAGCGCGACGATCAGTGTTTCCGACTCGACTTCCTTCAGCACCATCTGGATCGCGCGATCCTCGAGTTCGAGCAGGTTCTCGAACACGAACATCTGGTCGACGATCTTCTGCGCGAGATCGGCGTCGTACTGGCGCACGCTTTCGAGCACGCCTTCCTCGTGCACGCTCGTCATGAAGTTCAGGATCTCGGCCGCGGTGCGGATGCCGCCCATCGGGCTGCGCTTCAGGTTGTCGCTGCCGGACAGCAGGCCGGTGAGCACGTCGTCGAGCTCGCGCAGCGCGGCCGGCTGGATGCCGTCGAGCGTCGCGATCCGCAGCAGCACGTCGTTGCGCAGCCGCTCGGTGAAGCACGACGCGATCTCGGACGCCTGGTCGCGGTCGAGGTGCACGAGGATCGTCGCGATGATCTGCGGATGCTCGTTCTTGATCAGTTCGGCCACGGCGCCCGAGTCCATCCACTTCAGGCCCTCGATGCCGCTCGTGTCGCTGCCCTGCAGGATGCGGTCGATCAGCACGCCGGCCTTGTCCTCGCCGAGCGCCTTGGTCAGCACCGAGCGGATGTACTCGCTCGAATCGAGTGACAGCGCGGTGTGCTGCTCGGCTTCCTTCACGAAGTCCTGCAGCACGTCCTCGACCTGCTCGCGCGTGACGTTCTTCAGCGCGGCCATCGCGGCGCCGATCTTCTGGACCTCGCGCGGCGCGAGGAACTTGAATACCTGCGCGGCCTCTTCCTCGCCGATCGACATCAGCAGCAGCGCGCTCTT
The DNA here is from genome assembly GCF_018417535.1 of Burkholderia pyrrocinia. Lineage (NCBI taxonomy): Bacteria > Pseudomonadati > Pseudomonadota > Betaproteobacteria > Burkholderiales > Burkholderiaceae > Burkholderia > Burkholderia pyrrocinia. The sequence continues at coordinate 3,270,585 of NZ_CP070977.1, forward strand.
GGTCAAGCCTTCAGCGTTCATCGGACACCCAGTTCTTCACGACGGTGGCGACGATCTTCGGATCCTGGCGGGCGATCGTGCGCGCGTAGTCGAGGTTGCGTTCGTAGCGGTTCTTCTCGTTCTCGAAGCCGAGCAGCAACGAGTCGGCTTCCTCGGTCATGACCGGCGCCGGCAGGCCGTCGAGCACGACCGGATCTTCCGGCGCCGCGAGCGCCGGCGCGACCGGCTCGGCCGGCGGGAACGCGCGGCGCATCGCCGGGCGTACGAACATGAAGTAGAGCGCCGCCGCGGCCGCCGCGATGCCGAGCCATTTCGCGGCTTCCTTCGCCATCGCGATCATGTCGGGCTGGCGCCACCACGGCAGGTCGGCGTACGGGTCGCTCACGGTCGAGAACGCGCTGTTCACGACGTTGACCGAGTCGCCGCGCTTCTCGTCGTAACCCATCGCGTCCTTCACGAGCTGCTCGACCTGCGCGAGCTTCGCGGGCGGCAGCGGCTGCATCGTCACGTGGCCCTTCGCGTCGGCGATCGGCTGGTAGTTGACGACGACCGCGACCGACAGCCGCTTCACGCTGCCCATCGGCTGTTCGAGATGGCGGATCGTCTTGTCGACTTCGTAGTTGGTCGTCTGGTCCTTGCGGTCGCTGACCGGCGTCGTCTGCGGCGCATTCTGGCCGTTGCCGGCGACGACCGGCGCGGAAGCCGGCTGCGGCGGCGTGTTCGACAGCGCGCCCGGCACGCCCGACGCGCCGCCCTGCGCGAGTTCGGTCGCGCTGCTGGTCTGCTGGCTGCGGATTGCGGCCTGCTGCTGCGTGCCGTTCGGGCCATAGCTTTCCGACGTCTGCTCGATCTTCGAGAAATCGAGGTCCGCGCTGACCTGCGAGCGCGCGTTGCCGGCGCCGAAGATCGGCACGAGGATCGCGTCGATGCGCTTCTGCGTGTTGTGCTCGACCTGCTGCACGTACTTGAGCTGGCTCGCGTCGAGGCCCGACGCCGAAGCCGGCTGGGTCAGCAGGTTGCCGTCCTGGTCGACGATCGTCACGTTCTTCGCGGGCATGTCGGGCACGCCGGACGACACCATCCGCGTGATCGCCTGGACCTGGCCCTCGTCGAGCACGCGGCCCGGGTAGAGGTCGACGAAGACCGACGCGCTCGGCGCTTCCTTGTCGCGCACGAATACCGACGGCTTCGGGATCGCGAGATGCACGCGTGCGCTGCGCACCGCGTTGATCGATTCGATGGTGCGCTGCAGCTCGCCTTCGAGCGCGCGCTGGTAGTTGACCTGTTCGGCGAACTGGCTGATGCCGAATTTCTGGTTGTCCATCAGCTCGAAGCCGACCGAGCCGCCCTTCGGCAGCCCCATCGCGGCGAGCTTCAGGCGCGTTTCATGCACCTGGTTCGACGGCACGAGGATCGCGCCGCCGGCATCGGCGAACTTGTAGGGAACGTTTGCCTGCTGGAGCGCGGTAATGATCGCGCCGCCGTCGCGGTCCGACAGGTTGCTGTACAGCACGCGGTAGTCGGGCGTGCGGCTCCACAGCACGAGCGCGGTAATCGCGGCGATCGCGAACGCGACGGCGATCAGGAACGGCAGCTTCGGGTTGCCCTTCATCCGCGAGATGCCGGGAATGCGTTCCGCGAAGCCGCCGAGCCCGAAGTCCGCGCCGGCGACGCCCGCGCCCGGCAACGCGGCGGCCGCGGCGGCGCCGGGCGCCGGGCTGGCGAGGCCCGCGCGGGCGTCGGGGTTGATCAGCGAGTTGGCCTGCGAATCCATGCGTCGAGTTTCTCCGGAGCGGGACGACTGAGCTCGCTCGGACGAGCGGGCGGACAATGACACGATGCGATTATCGTGACCCGGGCCGGACTCCGATCGACCGAAAAGAGCGGGGTTTCCCCCGTACTTTCTCGGCTTTGCCGCGCGGCGCGCTGCTATCCTTTTTCGCGATCCGGTATGGTGCGCGTGGTGCGGCGCCGGCGGAAACGCCCGGTGCGTCCGGGTCTCTTCTCTTATGTCTGGGGACAGCATGGCTGCGAACGTCAGCGGAATCGGTTCGGTGTTGCAACAGATGCAGTCGATGGCCGCGCAGGCGTCGGGCGGCGTCGCAAGCCCGACGGCGGCGCTTGCCGGCTCGGGCGCGGCGACGGCCGGCACGTTCGCGAGCGCGATGAAGGCGTCGCTCGACAAGATCAGCGGCGACCAGCAGCACGCGCTCGGCGAGGCGCAGGCGTTCGAGGTCGGCGCGCCGAACGTGTCGCTGAACGACGTGATGGTCGACATGCAGAAAGCCAACATCGGCTTCCAGTTCGGGCTTCAGGTCCGCAACAAGCTAGTGAGCGCTTACAACGACATCATGCAGATGTCGGTGTGACGCGACGGGCATCCGGGGACGGCCAACCGGCGACGGCCTCCGGGCTTGCCGGGCAGGGCCGGCGGGCCGGCATCCCGGGTCCGGCGGCGGCCCCGCGCGCCTAAAGCTTTTCAAATCCCTTCCGATAACTCCGGAGAAGGCCGCGTCGTGCGATGCACGGCGGCGGCTCCCGTATAGCCAAGGCATGACAAGGAGAAGCGCATGTTTTCCCCAGGACACGCTGGAGCCAGTGCTTACGCGCGTGTCGGCGTCGAGACGGGGGTGATGGGCGCCTCCCCGCACCGGCTGATCGCGATGCTGTACCAGGGCGCGCGGCAGGCGATCGCGCTGGCGCGCATGCATCTGCAGCAGGGCAACGTGTCCGCGCGCGGCGAAGCGATCGGCAAGGCGATCCGGATCGTCGAGAGCGGCCTGCAGGCGTCGCTGAACCGCGACGTGGGCGGCGAGATCGCGGGCCGGCTCGACGCGCTGTATGCGTATATCGGCCGGCGCCTGCTGGAAGCGAACGCGCAGGCGAGCGACGCGATGCTGGTCGAGGTCGACGGGCTGCTCGCCACGCTCGAGGAAGCATGGACGGGCATCGCCCCGGAAGTCGCGCGGATGGCCGCGCAACAGGCAGTGGAAGCAGCACGATGAATCTCAAGGCCGAATACTTCGCGCGTTACGAGGCGCTCGCGGCCGTGTCGGGCCGGATGCTGTGCGCCGCGCGCGGCGCCGACTGGAGCGCGTTGCCGGGGTTGCAGGCCGAATTCATGCAGCTCGTCGCCGGACTGAAGGAAGCCGATCCGGGCGTCGCGCTCGACGAATCGGATCTCGGCCGCAAGCTCGACCTGATTCGCCGCATCCTGGCCGACGACGCCGCGATCCGCGATCTCGCGAGCCCGGACGTCGCGCGGCTGTCCGCGCTGTTCGAGGCGCGGCGCTCGACCAAGGTATTGACCGACCTCTACCGCGCGCGCGGGTAGGGCCCGTTTTCCGGGGCGACGGGCGCGGAGTGCCCGCACCCGTTGCCGCATGCGGCACGCGCGCTATTCCCGCGGGCGGCACTGGCGTGCCGCGCCCGGATTCGCAACGATGTGGCTGAGGTGAGCAGGCTCCGATCATGACCGGTATCGACTCCGTTGCAGCCGCGCTGCTGGCGAGCCGTCTCGACAGCCTGCTGACCGGCACCGTATCGGCGCCCGCCGGCGGCGGCGCGACCTCGCAGGTCGGCACGCCGGGTACCGGTGCGTCGTCCTCGCCGCCGGCCGGCGGCCAGCCCGCCGCGCCGCAAGCCTCCACACAGACCGCGCTGTCCGATGTCGGGCGCGTGCTCGACGCGATCTCGCGCGCGGGCGGCGACGCGACGCCGGCGATCGCCGGGCGTGCGCCGCTGCTGGCCGATCCCGCCGTGCTGCTGACCGATACGGCCGTGCCGGCGCGTGCGCCGGCCGCGTCCGATCCGGCGGCGTCTTCCACGCCTTCTTCCGCCGCGGCGGCGCGCGAAACGACCGCGCTGCCGCCGGTCGCAGCGTTGCGCGCAGCGCTCGCGCAGGCCGTGAGCGAGAGCGGCCTCTTCTACGAATCCCATCTGGCGCAGTGGCTGGCCGGCCAGCGTCCGCTCGCGGCGCTGATGCGCGAGCCGCAGGCGCGCCTGACGGCCGCGCTCGCGCCGGCCGACCCGGGTGCCGCGCAGCACGATTCGACCGACGTGCTCGACGAACTGCTCGCGCAGCGCCCGCCGCTGCCGGCGACCACGCGGGCGACCGCGCAGGCGGGCACGCCGGCCCAAGGCGGCGCGCCCGCTCGCGATTCCGCGCAGGCGTGGCCGGCGGCCGCCCGGCAGGGCGCGTCGCTGCCGCCCGATACCGTCGATCCGCTCGGCGCGCACGCCGACCCGCGCTGGACGCCGGCGCGTGCCGAGCTGGCTGCCGCGTCGTCCGATCCACCGGCGCAGACGCTCGCCACCGTACACCCGGCCGCCGTGCCGCTCGTCAGGCAACAGCTCGACGCACTCGCGACCGACCAGTTCCGCTGGACCGGCGAGGCGTGGCCCGGCGCGCGGCTCGACTGGACGATCGAACCCGACGATGCGGGCAGCCGCGCGCCGGGCGGCGGCGACGACACGGGTGACGGCATCGCATGGCGCACGCGCCTGACGCTGACGTTGCCGTCGCTCGGTACGGTCGACGCGGAGCTGGTGCTGAACGGCGCGCAGCTTGTCGCGCGGCTGCGTGCGAACCAGACGGGTGCCGACCGTCTCACGCGGCACGAGGCCGCGCTGCGGCAGCGGCTCGAGGGATCGGGGCTGCGGGTGGGCGGGCTGTCGATCCGCGCGGTCGATGACGGGCCGGACGGCTTCGACCTGTTTGCCGCGCAGGCCGCCGCCACCGCGTATGCGCGCGGTGCGGCCGGCGGGCCGGGCACGCGCGTGCCGGGCGCCGACGACGAGGTGCCGCAATGAGCATGACGTCCCGCAAGCGCGCGGCCGCGCTCGTCTACGACCCGAAAGGCGGCGATGCGGCGCCGCGCGTGGTCGCGAAGGGCTACGGCGTGCTCGCCGAGATGATCGTCGCGCGCGCGCACGATGCGGGGCTGTACGTGCATACCGCGCCGGAGATGGTGTCGCTGCTGATGCAGGTCGACCTCGACGACCGGATTCCGCCGCAGCTTTACCAGGCCGTCGCGGATCTGCTTGCGTGGCTGTACGCGCTCGATCGCACCGAGCCCGGGCCGGACGACGCCGCGCCGCGCTTTCCGCTGCCGCCGCTGCGCTGAACGGCGCGCCATCGCGCGTCTGCTTACGAAATGCTGTCTCGGTCTTGTGGAGTCATTCGGCCGGCATTTGTCGTCTATTTGTCGATATTTGAATGCAACGTGCCAGCTTCGCCCGTATTTCTTCGCTCATCGAGCCCGCCGCCGCGTAACCGGACGGATTGAGCCGGCATTCGATTTGTGTAATGATATCCATTCTCATTTTCATGTTGCTCGGGCGGCGTGCGATCTCTGCGCGCCGCCCGTTGTTTTGAACGAATGGATACTTTCGCGTGAACGCGCCCGAAACGATCAATCCGCCGCAAGCACGCGTCACCGTGCTGCGCCCGACGGCCCGCCCGCTGACCGACGACGAACTGGCCGCGCGCCGCCAGCGCTCGCGCCGCGCAACCTTCATCAAGTGGCTGCGCAAGGTGCACGGCTGGGTCGGCCTGTGGGGCGCGGTGCTCGGGCTGCTGTTCGGCGTGACGGGCGTGCTGCTGAACCATCGCGCGCCGCCGCTGAAGATCCCAACCGGCGAGCCGCAGGTCGAGCAGATGCAGATCGCGCTGCCCGATCCGGTGCCGAAGACACCCGCCGCGATGACGAAATGGCTGCAGCAGGAATTGCATTTCGACGGCCGGCCCGGCCGCATCCGCAAGGAGCCTGCGCAGGCCGTCGCGTGGGGCGACCAGCGCGTGATGCAGCCCGAGCACTGGCAGTTCGGCCTGTTCGGCCCGCACCAGAACCTGCAGGCCGAATACTGGGTTGGCAACGGCTACGTATCGGTGAAGCGCACGGACAACACGTTCCTGACGACGCTGAACAACCTGCATCGCGGCGTCGGGATGAACCTCGGCTGGGTGCTGCTGATGGACACGATTGCCGGCTCGCTGATCCTGCTGTCGCTGACGGGCGTGCTGTTGTGGACCGAGCTGAACAAGCGCCGCACGGTCGGCGTCGTGCTGGTGGTCGGTTCGGTCGCCGCGGCGCTTGCCGCCGGCCTGACCTGATCGACGATCGCGCCGGCCCGCCGCCGGCGCGAACCGATTCGTCCGATTCGTCCGGTTCGGCCGCTTCTGCCGCTTCTGCCGCTTCTGCCGCGCATCCGGCGCGGCAGAAGCGGTTGGCCGGTCCGGATCAGAGGCCGCAGGCCGCGCCGCTGTTCGCCGCGATTTCTCGCGCGGCCTTTGCGCCTTCGACCTGCAGGATCGTCGGCAGCGACACGTTGTTCTTCGCGGCGGTGATCTCGGCGAGGATCGAGATCGCGATTTCCGGCGGCGTCCGGCTGCCGATGTAGATGCCGGCCGGCCCGTGCAGCCGGCCCAGTTCCGCTTCGTTCAGGTCGAACTCGCGCAGCCGCTCGCGCCGCGCCGCGTTGTTGCGCCGCGAGCCGAGCGCGCCCACATAGAACGCGGGCGTCTTCAGCGCCTCCATCAGCGCAAGATCGTCGAGCTTCGGATCGTGCGTGAGCGCGATCACGGCCGAGCGCGCATCGAGCTTCATGTCGAGCACCGTATCGTCGGGCATCGTGCGCACGACGCGCGCGCCCGGCACGTCCCACGCATCCGTGTATTCCTCGCGCGGATCGCACACCGTCACCTGGTAGTCGAGCCCGACCGCGATCTGGCACAGATAGCGCGACAACTGGCCGGCGCCGATCACGAGCATCCGGTAGCGCGGCCCGTGGATCGTCACGAGCCGCTCGCCGTCGAACGCGAGCCCGTCGGCCGCCTGCGCGGGCGACAGCGCCGCGCGGCCGGTCGCGAGCGTCATCGTGCGCGTGACGAGGCGGCCGGCCTCGACGTCCGCGCACAGCGCGGCAATCCCGCTGTCGCGCGTGAGCGGCTCGAGCACGAGCTGGATCGTGCCGCCGCACGGCAGCCCGAAGCGGTGCGCTTCCTCGGCCGTCACGCCGTATTTCACGGCTTCCGGGCGCGCGTCGGCGGCGATCCCGCTTGCATGCACGCGGGCGATCAGGTCGTCCTCGATGCAGCCGCCCGACACCGAGCCGACGACGAGCCCGTCGTCGCGCACCGCGAGCGTCGCGCCTTCGGGGCGCGGCGACGAGCCCCACGTCTTCACGACTGTCACGAGCAGCACGCGGCGGCTTTCTTCGATCCAGCGCGCGCTCGTCTTCAGCACGTCGAGATCCACACTTTCCATCGTCGGTTTCCAGTTGCAGGACGGGCCTGGCGGTCCGTCATTCGATGGCGGGATTATGAACCGCCCGGCGCAAGCGTGCAGGAGGGGGGCGAGCAGGGAGGCCGCGACGCGGGAAAGAGGGGAGGCGCGGACGGCGGGCGCGCCATCCGAAGGCGGGACCAGTGGCGGAGCCGGTCGGCGCGCCGCCCCGGCCGGTCCGGGCGAGGTGCGCTGGTGCGTTGCCGGGCGGGCGCATCCGCCCGGCGGCGCGATCCGTCAGAGCGATCCCAGGTACTGCGTCAGGTTGCGAATGTCGGTGTCGTACGCGCTCGACGAGCCGAGCTCGACGCCGCCGCTACGCACGTAGTACTCGAACGGCACGGAGCGGGTGCCGAAGAACGGCAGGAAGTTGTCCGGCTGCAGCGTCGTGCCGTTCAGGCCGATTGCCCAGTTCCTCGACTTGTACAGCTCGAGATCGCGGATCGTCGCGTTGACCGCGTTCGTCTCCGATGCGCGAATCGCGGCGATGTGGTGTGTCAGCGTCTCGATGTTCGCCTGGTATGCGCTCGGCTCGCCGATCGAAACGCCTCGCGCGCGCACGTAGTAGCTGAAAGGCAGGTTGCGTTCGGTGAAGAAGGACAGGAAACCATCCGGCGCCAGCGTATCCCCGTTCAGCCCGATCGCCCAGTTCCTGCTCTGATAATCCTTGAGCTCGCCGATCGTCTTGTTGGCGGCGTTGATTTCGACCTTCGCCGTGACGTTAACCAATGTATTGCTCATGACGGACCTCTCAGGTTCTTGTTGAACTTCGGACAGGTGCTGCAACATGCCTCCGCATGGAGGCAATTCAAGGCAAACGGCCGGATTATCCGATTTGAATCGGGTCGAATGAAAATGGGCTGAATAATTCGTTTATTGGCGCTGCCGAGAATTCCAGTTATTGGAAATTAATTTCAATGAAGTCGGCCGTGTGGCGCCGTGCGACGTGGGCAGCGCAAGGCCCGGCCGCGCGAGGCCAAGCGGGTGTGTGCGTGTGGTCGAACTGAATACTAGGTTGGCCGCTTAAAGAGATCAACGTCGGCTGGACAATTTTTTTTCGCCATTAATTTGAATTCAGTGGAATTGCATGATGCGTCGATTAATTCAACGCGATGCATCGAATCTGCCGGTATTCGGGAAATCGGCCTGAAAGAATCGAAACCGCCGCGCGGATCGTTGCGCGTTTCGCAGCAACGCGGCGGCGCGATCAGGGGAAGGAGGTGAAGGCGCGGGGCCGGCATCCGACCCCGCGGGAGTGCACCGTGCCGCGTGCGGCACGGTGGCGTTCAGTGCGCCTGCTGGCCGTGCGCGAGCTTCGAACGGCTGCGCGAATACGCGAAGTAGATCACGAGGCCGATCACGAGCCACACGGCGAACGCGATCCACGTGACGGGCTGCAGGTTCAGCATCAGGAACAGGCACGACGCGACCGCGAGGATCGGCACGACCGGCACGCCCGGGCAGCGGAACGCGCGCGGCAGGTCCGGGTGCGTGCGGCGCAGCACGAGCACCGCGATCGACACCATCGAGAACGCGGCGAGCGTGCCGATGTTGATCAGTTCGGCGAGCACGTTGAGCGGCACGAGCGCGGCGATCAGCCCGAAGAACAGGCCGACGAGCCAGGTCGTCAGGAACGGCGTCGCGTAGCGCGGATGCACGCGCGACAGCGTCGCCGGCAGCAGGCCGTCGCGCGACATCGCGAAGACGATGCGGGTCTGGCCGTAGCTCATCACGAGGATCACGGTCAGCATGCCGAGCACGGCGCCGAGATCGATGAAGCCCGCGACCCAGTTCTCGCCGGCGGCCTGCAGCGCGTACGAGATCGGGTGCGAGATGTTCGCGTACTGCGCCGACGGCACGATGCCGGTCGCGACCGCGGCGACCGTCACGTACAGCACCGCGCACACCGCAAGCGACGCGATGATGCCGATCGGCAGGTCGCGTTTCGGATTCTTCACTTCCTCGGCCGCCGACGACACCGCGTCGAAGCCGATGAACGCGAAGAACATCACGGCCGCAGCTCCGAACACGCCGTTCCAGCCGTGCGGCATGAACGGCTTCCAGTTCGCCGGCGTCACGTGGAACACGCCGACCGCGATCACGAGCAGCACGACCGACACCTTGATGAATACCATGATGTTGTTGATGCGGGTCGACTCGCGGATGCCGATCGACAGCAGCGTCGTGATCACGACCATCACGAGGAACGCAGGCAGGTTGAACCACGTGACGACGCCGGGCACCGCGCCGGGTGCGGCCGTCAGCACGGTCGGCAGCGTGAGGCCGAAGCCCTGCAGCAGCGACTGCAGGTAGCCGGACCACCCGACCGACACGGCGGACGCGGCGAGCCCGTATTCGAGCATCAGGTCCCAGCCGATGATCCACGCGACGAGTTCGCCGAGCGTCGCGTACGAATACGTGTAGATCGAGCCGGCGACCGGAATCGTCGATGCGAATTCCGCGTACGACAGCGCCGCGAGGCCGCAGGCGATCGCGGCGATCACGAACGACAGCATCAGCGCGGGGCCGGCCTGCACGGCGCCGGTGCCGGTCAGCACGAAGATGCCGGTGCCGATGATCGCGCCGATGCCGAGGAAGGTGAGGTCGATCGCGCCGAGCGCTTTCTTGAGCCCGGCGGCGTGCGCGCCGGCGATCATGCGATCGACGTTTTTCTTGCGGAAGAGAGACATTGCGGATGAATTGCCAGCGCGCGCGAGCGCGGCGACGCTGACTGAGTGAAAACCCGTAATTTTAGCCGATCTGGCGAACAAGACCCGCTGCGACGCAGCGGCGCGTTGCGGAATCGTCCGATAAAACAAGCGCTTGCGCGAGAAAGGGGGCTGTTGAAGGCGACGCGGCGCGCGCCGCGCCGTTGGATCGGGTGAATCAGGCGCCGGCCGCGGGCGCCATGTCGACGAGCCGGTTGCTCATCACGTAGAACGTGAGCTCCGCGTTGTTCGACAGCCGCATCTTCTCGAGCAGCCGCGACCGGTACACGCTCACCGTCTTCACGGACAGCGACAGCGTGTTCGCGATGTCGGTGAGCCGCTTGCCCGATGCGAGCATGCAGAGCGTCTGGTATTCGCGGTCGGACAGTTTCTCGTGCGGCAGCGGCTCGTTCTCGAACGACACGTATTCGGCGAGCGCCTCGGCCATCGCGGGGCTCACGTACTTGCGGCCGGCCGCGACCTGCTGGATCGCGCCGATCATCTGCGCGGCGTTGACCGTCTTCGACAGGTAGCCGGAGGCGCCGGCCTTCAGCGCGCGCACCGCGTACTGGTCCTCGCGGTACATCGAGAACATCAGCACCGGCGTGCGCGACAGCTTGCGCTTGAGGCGCTTGAGCACCTCGATGCCGTTCGTGTCCGGCAGCGAGATGTCGAGCAGGATCACGTCGAATTCCTGCCGGTCGACGGCAGCCATCGCGTCGCCGCCGGTCTCGGCCTCGGTGACGTCGCGCGCGATGCCGCGGTCGATCAGCAGTTGGCGGATCCCTTGCCGGACGATCGCGTGATCGTCCACGAGCAGGATGTTCAGGCTCATGACGACCTCACGAAAGCGACGCGCGGCGTGCCGCGACGGGCACCGCGAGCAGCGAATCCCACGCGAAGCGCGCGGTGACGCGCGTGCCGTGGCCGGTTTCCGGCGTGGCCGTCTCGAAGCTGCCGCCGAACGCTTCGCAACGGGCGCGCATGCCGGCGAGGCCGTAGCCGGTGCGACGGCTCCGGGCGAAACCGGTGCCGTCGTCGGCGACAATCAGTGACAGATGGGTGCCGTCGGTGACGATCCGCACGTCGACGGACGCCGCGCGTGCGTGCTTCGCGACGTTCGACAGCGCTTCCTGTGCGACGCGGAACACCGCGAGCGCGCTGGCGCCGGCAATCTGCGTCAGGCGCGCGTCGGCCGCGCACACGAAGCTGGTGCGCAGGCCCGTGCGCGTGGCATGGCTGTCGACCCACGACGACAGCGCGCCGACCACGCCCGCGTCGAGCGCCGGTGTGTTGCGTTCGTCGATCAGCCGGCGATTCGCGTCGGTCGCGGCGTCGAGCGCCTGCTGCGCAAGTTCCAGCGCGCGCAGGCAGCCGTCCGGCGCATCGGCCGGCAGCCATGTTTGAACGTTTGCGAGCGCGAATCGCGCGGCGGTGAGTTCGGCGCCGAGTCCGTCGTGCAGCTCGCCGGCCAGATGGCGGCGGGCGGCTTCGTCGGCGGCCAGCAGTTGGGCGGATAGCGCCGCGATGCGCGCGGCGGACGCGGCGCGTTTCGACGCGGCTTCGGCACTGGGCGGAGTAGCGGCGCAGTCATGCACGTGTTGCCGCGACGGGAACGGGGCGTGGGCGCCCGAGGGCGCGTTAAGCGACGTATCCATGACTCTCCCTGCTGTCAGAAAGCGGTTCAGACACCGGCTGGCTGCGTGGAACGGCTGCCGTTTCGATGACGGTCGCCGCCAGGGAGTCGCCCCATGCCGAGGTAACAAAAGTTACATTTAGTAACATCTGCATCCGACCCTTCAACACGCATCCGAACGGCAACCACGCGCGCCGAATAATATCTCAAAAACTCCGTAAAAGTCATGTCGGGCGGACATTTAAGGGTAAATGTGAATAATCGGGATGAACCTGTTGTAGGAAAAACACTGACACCCAAGCACCGGGCGATGACGTATCGAAATGTAACTATTTGAGATGAGATGGTCCCAGTTTGTTACGAATTCGCCAAGTGGGGACGAAAAAAAACCGGAGCTTTCGCTCCGGTTCTTGATGCGGCGCAAATTTCGGGGACTGATCAATCCACGAATGCGCGCTCGATCACATAGTGGCCCGGCGCGCTGTTCTTGCCTTCGACGAGGCCGGCCTGCTTCAGCAGGTCGGTCGTGTCCTTCAGCATCGCGGTGCTGCCGCACAGCATCACGCGGTCGTTTTCCGGCGAGAACGGCGGGACGTCGAGATCCGTGAACAGCTTGCCCGTCGCGATCAGGTCGGTGATCCGGCCTTCGTTGTCGAACGCTTCGCGCGTGACCGTCGGGTAGTAGACGAGCTTTTCCTTGATGATGTCGCCCAGGTACTCGTGGCCCGGCAGGTCGTGCTTGATGTAGTCCATGTACGCAAGCTCGCCCTTCAGGCGGCACGTGTGCGTGAGGATCACCTTGTCGAAGCGGTCGTAGATGTCCGGATCGCGGATGATCGACATGAACGGCGCGAGGCCCGTGCCCGTCGACAGCATCCACAGCGTCTTGCCCGGCAGCAGGTTGTCGGCGACCAGCGTGCCCGTCGGCTTCTTGCCGATCAGCACCGTGTCGCCCACCTTCAGGTGCTGCAGGCGCGACGTCAGCGGGCCGTTCTGCACCTTGATGCTGAAGAATTCGAGATGCTCTTCGTAGTTCGGGCTGACGATCGAGTAGGCGCGCGCGAGCGGCTTGCCGTCGACCTCGAGGCCGACCATCGTGAATTCGCCGTTGTTGAAGCGCAGGCTCGCCTCACGGCTGCAGGTGAAGCTGAAAAGCGTGTCGGTCCAGTGGTGGACGGATTGGACGGTGGCGGTGTCGTATTTGCTCATGGCTTTGAAAACGGACGCGCGTAGCGAACGCGTGTAACGGGCCCAAAAATGGGCAAAAAAAACCGAGTGCGACGGCCCGATCGCGGATCGGCCGGCCGGCGCGTCGGACACGCGCCTTCTCGATGACAGACGATTGACGAACTGGTTATTTTACCCTGTTGGCGCTGATCGCGGGCTTGACCCCCGCAGTTGCGCGGATTTGGCGCAACGAATTATTTCAATCTGCTTTCACCGATCGGCTGCGAGTTTGGCGCCGAGGCCGACGAGCGCGACGCCGCACAGCGCGTCGAGCGGGCGCCGTACACGCCGGTAGCCGCGCTGCGCGCGCGGGCTCGCGAACAGGTACGCGACGCACGAATACCAGCCGGCCGACAGCACGCCGATCGTCACCAGTACCGCGCCGTTGAACCACAGCGGCACATGCGCGGGCAGCATCGCCGCGAATACGCTGGTCCAGAACGCGCACGATTTCGGGTTCGTCAGGCAGGTGAACAGGCCGCTGCGATAGGCGCGCAGGTAGTCGCGCGCGTGCGGTGCGGCCAGCGGCGCGCGTTCGTCCGGTGTGTCGGCCGGCGCCGCGTCGCGGCGTACGCCCGAGCGCAGCAGCTTGAAGCCGAAATACACGAGATACACGGCGCCGCCGATCCGGATCGTCTCGTACAGCCATTCGACCTGGTGCAGCACGGCCGCGAGGCCGAGCATCGCGAGCGTCGCCCACGCGACCGACGCGGTGCCGACACCGAGCGCCGACGCGGCGCCGAGGCTGCGCCGCCCCGCGAGCGACAGTTGCGAAATCATGAAGAAATTCGGGCCGGGCGTGATCGCCGCGACGAGATAGACGACGGCGATTTGCAGCAGGATCGGAAGGTAGGTCATGGCGGCGCGGGCCGGCGGCGGCTCGGTGGCGGGATGGGCAAGCCGTTAATGTAGCAGCGCGCGCCGCGCGGCCGCGCTTGCGGCGGATCGCAATCGAGTCGCGATCGAGACCGTTATTGCGGGTCGAGGCGCAGGCGCGCGATGTACGGCAGGTGGTCCGACAGCCACGCGGCCTCGCCGGACGGTGCGCGCCATTCGAGCGGCGTCAGGCCGCGCACGAACATCTTGTCGAGCGCGAGCGCCGGCGAGAACGCGGGGAACGTGCGGCCCGATTCGCCGAGCAGCGTCGCGACCTCGGACATCCCGATCTCGCCGAACAGCGCGACCGAATCGTTGCGCCAGTCGTTGAAGTCGCCGGCGAGCATCAGCGGGCCGTCGCCGGCATTGCGCACGATCCAGTGCGCGATCCAGTGCATCTGGCGCAGCCGCGCGGCGCGCGTGAGCGCGAGGTGTGCGCACAGCAGCGTGACCGGGCGCGCGCCCGCGAGCGTCGCGCGTGCGACGAGCAGCCCACGGCGTTCGAAGCGGTGCGCGGAGATGTCCCAGCGGCCGCCGAGGTCGAGCGGATGCGGCGACAGGATCGCGTTGCCGTGCCGCCACGACGGCTTGAACACGTTCGGCCCGAGCGCGATCTGCCAGTCGAGCGCATGCGCGATCTCGGTGGCCTGGCAGTGCCACACGTCGTCGACCGCGTCGTCCATCGGCACGCCGAAGCCGGGCGCGAGCATGGGGCGCGGCATGCGGCGCGCCATCGCTTCCTGCAGGAAATACACGTCGGCGTGCGTCGACTGCATCCAGTTGCGCATCGCGTTCCATGCGGTGAAGCCGAGCGGCGAGCGGCCCTTGTGCAGGTTCCAGCTCACCGCGGTGATTTCGTCGGGTGCGGCGTGCGGTTCGGCGAACGGCAGGGACAGGGCATCGGCGGACATGTCGCTCAGTCCTTCGCGACGTGCGCCCGCACGCGGTACACGAGGTGCGGGTGCTGCTCGACGAGCGTCCAGTCGGTCCACGCGTCGCTGCCGACCGACAGGCCGGGGTGGCTTGCGACGATCTGCCGCGGCGATGCGGGCACGCACGGATCGCTGCGCGTCGCGCTTTCGTCGTCGAGCGTTTCCTGCACGTCGAGCGCGAGCGACACGGTGTTCGCGCCGGCATCGACGGCGAGCGGCGCGACCGTCACCGAGCGCGAGCGCTCGGTCGGCACGACGCGCGCGGCGTTGCCGCAGCCGACGGGCACGGCGGACGGATAGCGATGGGTATCGGTGCGGGTCTGACCCACGGTGGTGCGCTGCTGGAACGTGTCGATCGTCTGACCGTCGCGCGCCACCTGGATCTCCCACGCGACGGAGGCCGGTGCGGGGCTCTGCGCATGGGCGGCGAGCGCGACGCTCGCAAGCAGGACGGCCAGGCCGTGTTTCAGCATGAAACGTCTCCGGAAACGCGGGATAGCGGGGAACGGACGCACATCTTACGCCCGATCGATTTCGATCGTGATGTGACAGGACGCGCCGCGACAGGTTCGCCGCGCGGTGCGGTCCTGTCCGAAAGGTAGGTGCGCGTCACGCGTTTTCAAGCGAAAAAGCGCGTGAATTCGGCGACGGGCGCACGCTCGGTGACGAGGCGATTCTCGATCGCGTCCGGGTCCGCATGGCCGAGCGACATGCCGCAGACAAATTGTTCGTTGGCGGGAATGCCGAGGTGTTCGGCGACGATCCGGTGAAACGGCACGAACGCGGCCTGCGGGCAGGTATCGAGCCCGCGTGCGCGCGCGGCCGTCATCACACCCTGCAGGAACATCCCGCAATCGAGCCACGCGCCGTGCGTCATCACGCGGTCGAGCGTGAAGAACAGCGCGACCGGCGCATCGAAGAAGCGGAAGTTGCGCGCGTGCTGCGCGTGCATGCGCGCCTTCTCGTCGCGGCCGATGTTCAACAGCCCGTACAGGTCCCAGCCGACCTTGCGGCGCCGGTCGATATACGGCGACACCCATTCGCGCGGGTAGTAGTCGTACTCGGCCACATATTTCTCGTCGCGCGCGGGATCGTCGTGGGCCCGCGGTGAGCGCGGCGGCGAGCGCATCGCGCGTGGCGCCCGTCGCGACGTACACGCGCCACGGCTGGATGTTGGTGCCCGACGGCGCGCGGCTCGCGGCTTCGAGGATCGCCTCGAGCGTGTCGCGCGGCACGGGCGTCGGCAGGAACGCGCGGATCGCGCGGCGCGACAGGAGCGCCGCGTCGACGGCGCGGATTGCATCGGCGTCGATGCGCGGGGATGCAGTGGGGACGGACATCGGCAAACCCTTCGGGACGAAAGCGGACGCGCCGCGCGCAGCGGCGCGGGCGAGGCCGCGCAGGTCGGCAGCGCGGCCGGTGAATTGTCGATCATACGCCGCACCGTCCGCGGCTGCAGCGCGCGGCGGGTGTTAGCAGCAGACGCACACGGCTGCTTGCTTGCGCGCGGGTACGGGACCGCTACACTGAAATCGTAAGGGTCTGATGGTTGTGCGACAGCAAGCGGCAGCGAGGTTGGTATGACGACGGCGATGGTGAAACAGGAACTGGCGGTGGCGTCCTTCAGCACGGTGTACGACCTCGAGCAGGTCGAGACGGCGCTGAGCGACCTGAACGAGAGCGCGAGCGATGCGCTGCGCGCCACCTACGAGAGGATGCTCAAGACGGGGAATCTGCGTTTTTGCGTGAAGCCGAACCGGATGCCGTCGTTCGACGCGCTCGGCGACGCGCTGCCCAATTTCACCGAGCCGCTCGACGACGTGCGCAAGCAGGTCGCGCTGTGCCTCGAAACGGACGACCGGCTCGAACTGATGCCGATCCTGCTGCTCGGGCCGCCCGGCATCGGCAAGACGCATTTCGCGAAGGCGCTCGCGCAACTGCTCGGCACCGCGTACCACTACGTGCCGATGAGTTCGCTGACGGCCGGCTGGATCCTGTCGGGCGCGTCGTCGCAGTGGAAGAACGCGAAGCCCGGCAAGGTGTTCGATGCGCTCGTGAACGGCAGCTACGCGAACCCGGTGATCGCGGTCGACGAGATCGACAAGGCCGGCAGCGATGCGCAATACGATCCGCTCGGCGCGCTGTATGCGTTGCTCGAGCACGACACCGCGCGCGCGTTCATCGACGAATTCGCGGAAGTGCCGATCGATGCGGGCAACGTGATCTGGGTCGCGACCGCGAACGACGCGCAGGCGATTCCGGAGCCGCTGCTCAACCGGATGAACGTGTATGAGATCGCGCCGCCCGATGCGGCCGGCGCGCGCCGGATTGCGCAGACGATCTACGACGAGATCCGCACGTCGCACGCGTGGGGGCGGCGCTTCCCCGAGACGCTTGGCGACGACGCGCTCGACGTGCTGGCCGCGACGCCGCCGCGCACGATGCGCCGCGCGCTGCTGCACGCATTCGGCGCCGCGCGGCTCGACGGCCGCGACGCGATCGGGCCGCACGACATTCGCGCCGACGAGGGCGCGGCGAAGCGCAGGCCGATCGGCTTCTGAACCGGCGGCGCGCGCACGCCGTGCGCCGTGCCGTCGCGATGCAAATACAGATGCGTTCGGCAAGCGGATGAACCGGGACGTACAATTCCTTTCTCTCCCCTCGACGCGCTAGCGGCGCGAAAAGTCATGGAGCAGATGGATTGTGTAGTGATCGGCGCGGGCGTCATCGGCCTTGCGATTGCGCGCGAACTGGCCGCACGCGGGCGGGACACGCTCGTGCTCGAGGCCGCCGATGCGATCGGCACGGGCACGAGCTCGCGCAACAGCGAAGTGATCCACGCGGGGCTCTACTATCCGCGCGGTTCGCTGAAGGCGATGTCGTGCGTGCGCGGCCGCGATCTGCTGTACGAATTCTGCGACACGCATCACGTGCCGCACCGGCGCGCGGGCAAGCTGCTCGTCGCGACGAGCGCCACGCAGGTGAAGCAGTTGAAGGCGATCGCCGTGCGCGCCGCCGAAAACGGCGTGCTCGACCTGATGCCGCTCACGCGCGTCGAGGCGCAGACGCTCGAACCCGCGCTCGAATGCGTGGAGGCGCTGTTCTCGCCGTCCACCGGCATCGTCGACAGCCACCAGTTGATGCTCGCGCTGCTCGGCGACGCAGAGCGCGAAGGCGCCGTGTGCGCGCTGAAATCCCCGGTCGAGTCGATCGACGTGCTGCGCGGCGGGCGCTTCGTCGTGCGCACGAGCGGCGACACGCCGACCGAGATCGAGGCCGCCTGCGTGATCAACAGCGCGGGCCTCGGTGCGCAGGCGCTCGCACGCCGCACGCGCGGCCTCGACCCGCGCTGGGTGCCGCCGCTCTATCTCGCGCGCGGCAATTATTTCAGCCTGTCGGGCCGCGCGCCGTTCTCGCATCTCGTCTACCCGATGCCCGACCGCGCGGGGCTCGGCGTGCACCTGACGCTCGACCTCGCCGGGCAGGCGCGCTTCGGCCCGGACGTCGAATGGTGCGATTCGCTGCGCTACGAAGTCGATCCGGCGCGCGCGGGCGCGTTCTACGCGTCGATCCGCGCGTACTGGCCGGATCTGCCCGACGGCGCGCTGCAGCCTGCGTACGCGGGTATCCGGCCGAAGGTCGCGGGGCCCGGCGAACCGCCGGCCGACTTCATCGTGCAGGGTGCCGCGCAGCACGGCGTGCGCGGGCTCGTGAACCTGTTCGGCATCGAGTCGCCGGGGCTCACCGCGTCGCTCGCGCTCGCGCAGCGTGTCGGCGAGATGACCGCTTACGGCTGACGCGCCGGTGCGCGTCGCACCGTGTGAAATCCCTTATTTCCGGCATTTCGACGCGCACATTTGTTCGCTTGAGCGTTATTCTGTTGAACGGCTGTCGCCAGAACAGCTTTCAAACCGATAACGTTGGAGCGAGTCCCCCATGAAAACATCCCGTCGGAGTTTCCTGATTTCGAGCGTTGGCGTCGTGTCCGCGCTGGCGCTGTCGCGCGAAGCGCTGGCCGATGCGCCGATGCTGTCGGAAACGGATCCGACCGCGGTGGCGCTCGGCTACAAGGCCGATGCCACGAAGGTCGACAAGGCGAAGTACCCGAAATACGCAGCGGGCCAGGATTGCGCGGCCTGCATGCTGTACCAGGGCAAGAAGGGTTCGGCTGCGGGCCCGTGCGGCGCCTTCCCCGGCAAGCAGGTGTCGGCGAAGGGCTGGTGCAGCGCATTCTCGAAGATGGGTTAAGGTCCATGCGGCATCGTGCGATGCCGCAATGTGGCGAAAACCGCAAAACGCCCGCCGTCGAAAGACTGCGGGCGTTTTTATTGCTTGAAAACGGTTCCGTCGCTTTCTACACTCGCTGCAAACCAGCGTGCGGCGATACACCGCGCGCGGCGCCGCGCCGCCCGACACGGCGCATTCACGAGGATGAGGACGCATGGCGACGATTGCGAATTCAACGAAATCGATCCGGCCCGAGCGTGCGCTGAACCGGCGCGCAGTCGCGGCTGCCGTGATCGGCAACGCGCTCGAGTGGTACGACTTCACGGTGTTCGGCTTCATGACGGTCGTGATCGCCGAGCTGTTTTTCCCGACCTCCAGTGAATATTCGTCGCTGCTCCTGACCACCGCGACGTTCGGCGTCGCGTTCTTCATGCGCCCGATCGGCGGCATCGTGTTCGGGCTCTATGCGGACCGCGCGGGCCGCAAGGCCGCGCTGTCGCTCGTGATCCTGCTGATGACGGCCGGCATCTTCCTGCTCGCGATCGCGCCGCCCTATGCGGCGATCGGCATCGGCGGCCCGATCCTGATCGTGTTCGCCCGCCTGCTGCAGGGCTTCTCCGCGGGCGGCGAATTCGGCAGCGCGACGGCGCTGCTGATCGAGGCCGCGCCGTTCTCGAAACGCGGTTTCTACGGCAGTTGGCAGATGGCGAGCCAGGCGGCCGCGCTGCTGATCGGCGCGCTCGTCGGCGCGGCCGTCACGCGCGGGTTGTCGCACGACGCGCTGCATAGCTGGGGCTGGCGCGTGCCGTTCATCCTCGGGCTCGTGATCGGCCCGATCGGCTTCTATATCCGCCGCCATCTCGCCGATTCCGAAGCGTTCCTGCACGCGCAGCAGAGTGCGCGCCGCGCGACGCTCGGCGAAGTGTTCACGCGCCATCCGCGCGAGGTGCTGTGCGGGCTCGGCTCGGTGATCGCGCTGACGGTGACGATCTACGTGCTGATCAGTTATCTGCCGACCTTCGCGGTGAAGCAACTGAAGCTGCCGTACGCGGAATCGTTCTACGCGGTGATCATCGGCAACCTGCTGCTGATGGTGCTGTCGCCGGTCGCGGGCGCGTGGTCGGACCGCATCGGCCGCAAGGGGCTGTCGCTGTGGTCGCTCGTGCTGACGCTCGCGCTGATGTATCCGCTGTTCGCGTGGCTCGACGCGGCGCCGAGCATCGGGCGGCTGATCGCGGTGCAGGCCGTGCTGTCGGTGACGCTTGCCGGCTATTACGGGCCGTTCGGCGCGATGATCGCCGAACTGTTCCCGGCCAACGTACGCTCGACCGGGCTGTCGATCGCGTACAACGTCGCGGTGATGCTGTTCGGCGGCTTCGGGCAGTTCATCGTCACGTGGCTGATCAAGGTCACGGGTACGCCGCTGGCGCCCACCTACTATGTGATGGCCGGGCTTGCGCTGTCGATCGTCGCGGTCGCGTTCGTGCCCGCCCGCAGCGCCGACCTCGACGCGCCGGCGTGACAGCATGACAGCATGACAGTATGAAGACCGTCATCGGATCGTTTCGCAAAACGCAATGATGTGCGACCAGACGCGGGAAACGGCGCGCGGACCCTTCGCGTTCGCGCCCGAATTGTTTAGTCGTCGAACGAAACTTGCGCGGGATGAACGAAACTGTCGCTCGCGCGCGTTGTCGCATTTTTTATCCGCGTCAAACATCGGCAAAAACCCGCGCGGGCGCGTCTGGAAGAGTTTTTTCTCCAGCTTGTTGCCGCATCGCTAGCTCAAGTAATATCCGCGTACGCCGGCCCCTGGCGGGGCCGGCTCCGATCTGGAGACCTGGAGGAAACATGGAATACAACCGTCTGTTGCACACCCTGCGTGTTACCGCCATTGCAGGCGTGGCAGCGGCATCGCTCGGCGTCGCGGGTTCTGCATTCGCACAGATCCCGAACAAAACGCTCGTCTACTGCTCAGAAGGCAGCCCGGCGGGTTTTGATTCCGCGCAATTTACGACCGGCGTCGATTTCACCGCCGCCACGTTTACCGTTTACAACCGTCTCGTCGAATTCGAGCGCGGCGGCACGAAGGTCGAGCCGGGCCTCGCCGAGAAGTGGGACGTGTCGTCCGACGGCAAGGTGTACACGTTCCACCTGCGCCACGGCGTGAAGTTCCACACGACCGACTTCTTCAAGCCGACGCGTGAATTCAACGCGGACGACGTGCTGTTCACGTTCCAGCGCATGCTCGACCCGAACCAGGCGTTCCGCAAGGCGTACCCGGTGTCGTTCCCGTACTTCACCGACATGGGCCTCGACAAGCTGATCACGAAGGTCGAGAAGGTCGATCCGTACACCGTGAAGTTCACGCTGGCCGAGCCGAACGCGCCGTTCATCCAGAACATGGCGATGGAATTCGCGTCGATCTTGTCGGCCGAATACGGCGACCAGCTGATGAAGGCCGGCAAGGCTGCCGACATCAACCAGAAGCCGGTCGGCACGGGCCCGTTCATCTTCCGCAGCTACACGAAGGACGCGACGATTCGTTTCGACGGCAATCCTGATTACTGGAAGAAGGGCGAAGTGAAGCTGTCGAAGCTGATCTTCTCGATCACGCCGGACCCGGGCGTGCGCGTGCAGAAGATCAAGCGCAACGAATGCCAGGTGATGAGCTATCCGCGTCCGGCCGACATCGCGACGCTGAAGGCCGATTCGGGCGTCGACATGCCGTCGCAGGCGGGCTTCAACCTCGGCTATCTCGCGTACAACGTGG
This sequence comes from Burkholderia pyrrocinia, assembly GCF_018417535.1. Taxonomy (NCBI): domain Bacteria; kingdom Pseudomonadati; phylum Pseudomonadota; class Betaproteobacteria; order Burkholderiales; family Burkholderiaceae; genus Burkholderia; species Burkholderia pyrrocinia. The sequence continues at coordinate 3,292,250 of NZ_CP070977.1, forward strand.
AGCACAAGCCGGTCGACAGGCTCGAAGTGCGTCAGGCGCTCGACATGGCGATCAACAAGAAGGCGATCCTCGAATCCGTCTACCAGGGTGCGGGCCAGGCTGCTACCGCACCGATGCCGCCGACCCAATGGTCGTACGACAAGAACCTGAAGATGGCCGCGTTCGACACCGCGAAGGCGAAGGCGCTGCTCGCGAAGGCCGGCTATGCGAACGGTTTCGAGATCACGCTGTGGGCGATGCCCGTGCAGCGCGCGTACAACCCGAACGCCCGCCTGATGGCCGAGATGATCCAGGCCGACTGGGCGAAGATCGGCGTGAAGGCGAAGATCGTCACGTACGAGTGGGGCGAGTACATCAAGCGCGCGCACACGGGTGAGCAGGACACGATGCTGATCGGCTGGACGGGCGACAACGGCGATCCGGACAACTGGCTCGGCACGCTGCTCGGCTGCGAGGCGATCAAGGGCAACAACTTCTCGCACTGGTGCTACAAGCCGTTCGACGAGCTGGTCCAGAAGGGCCGCACGACGACGGGCCAGGACGCGCGTACGAAGCTCTACACGCAGGCGCAGCAGATCTTCGCGCAACAGCTGCCGTTCTCGCCGGTCGCGAACTCGACGGTCTACCAGCCGGTGCGCAAGAACGTGGTCGACATGCGCATCGAGCCGCTCGGCTATGCACGCTTCGACGGTGTCGGCGTGAAGTAATACGACCGGCGTAAGCTGTCTACGAAGACCGAGACCGGTAAGGGCCTGTTCACGCTAATAACGGGCTTGCGCTGGTCGCCAGACGGGCTGAGCGCAAGGAATGCGACGAAGCGAATACTCGACGTATTCGCAAGGAGCATGACGCCGCGCTCGGCCCGTCTGGCGACCAGCCCCACGAATGATTTTTTGGAAACAGGGGAACGTGTCTTTCCGCCCGCATTGCGGCGTCGATCGTCGCTTGTTTGGCTCGGCCAAACGGCGCTCCTCGCTCCTTGCACTGCGAGCGGAAAGACACGTTCGCAAGCCCGTTATTAGCGTGAACAGGCCCTATTCATCCGGCGGCGGGAGGCCACGAGCTTCCCGTCGCCGGTCGCACATTTCCCACAAGAAAATACGAGACGCATCATGTTCACATTCGTGTTGCGCCGCGTGGGGATGGTGATCCCGACTTTCATCGGCATCACCATCCTGGCGTTTGCGCTGATTCACCTGATACCGGGCGACCCCATCGAAGTGATGATGGGCGAACGCGGCGTCGATCCCGCCATGCACGCGGAGGCGATGAAACGCCTCGGGCTCGACCAGCCGCTGCCCATGCAGTATCTCCACTACGTCGGCCGTGCGATGCACGGCGACCTCGGCACGTCGATCATCACCAACACCAGCGTCGCGGGCGAGTTCTTCGCACGCTTCCCGGCGACCGTCGAGCTTTCGCTGTGCGCGCTCGTGTTCGCGCTCGCGGTCGGGCTGCCGGCCGGCGTGATCGCCGCGCTGCGGCGCGGCTCGGTCGTCGACCACGGCGTGATGGGCACCGCGCTCACCGGCTATTCGATGCCGATCTTCTGGTGGGGGTTGATCCTCATCATGGTGTTTTCGTCGTACCTCGGCTGGACGCCCGTGTCGGGGCGCATCGCCGTCGAATACGACTTTCCGCACCCGACGGGCTTCATGCTGATCGACGCGCTGCTCGCGCCGGACGAAGGTTCGTTCAAGTCGGCGGTCAGCCACCTGATCCTGCCCGCGATCGTGCTCGGCACGATCCCGCTCGCGGTGATCGCGCGGATGACGCGTTCGTCGATGCTCGAAGTGCTGCGCGAGGACTACATCCGCACCGCACGCGCGAAGGGGCTGTCGCCCGTGCGCGTGGTCGTCGTGCATGCGCTGCGCAACGCGCTGATCCCGGTCGTCACCGTGATCGGCCTGCAGATCGGCACGCTGCTCGCGGGCGCCGTGCTGACCGAGACGCTCTTTTCGTGGCCCGGTGTCGGCAAGTGGCTGATCGATGCGATCGGCCGCCGCGACTATCCGGTCGTACAGGGCGGCATCCTGCTGATCGCGACGCTCGTGATCGTCGTGAACCTGGTTGTTGACCTGCTGTACGGCGTGCTGAATCCGCGCATCCGCCACACGAGGTAATTCCATGAGCAATCTGCAAAACACCCTGCCGACCGAATCCGCGCCGGCCGGCGGCCGTGCGCTCGCGCTGCGCGAGTTCTGGGCCAACTTCTCGCGCAACCGCGGCGCCGTCGGCGCCGGCATCGTCGTGCTCGCGCTGATCCTGGTCGCGCTGCTCGCGCCGCTGATCGCGCCGCACAGCCCGGTCGAGCAATACCGCGACTACGTGAAGATCCCGCCCGCGTGGCTCGACGGCGGCAACTGGACATTCATCCTCGGCACCGACGAAGCGGGCCGCGACATTCTTTCGCGCCTGATGTACGGCGCGCGGATGTCGTTCTGGATCGGCTTCGTGTCGGTCGTGCTCGCGCTGATCCCCGGCATCGTGCTCGGGCTCGTCGCCGCGTTCTTCCAGAAGTGGGCCGACACGCCGGTGATGCGCATCATGGACGTGCTGCTCGCGCTCCCGTCGCTGCTGCTCGCGGTCGCGGTCGTCGCGATCATCGGCCCGGGCCTCACCAACACGATGTTCGCGATCGCGATCGTCGCGCTGCCGGCCTACGTGCGCCTCACGCGCGCGTCGGCGCTCGGCGAGCTGCAGAAGGAATACGTGACGGCGTCGCGCGTGGCCGGTGCCGGCACGCTGCGCCTGATGTTCTCGCAGGTGCTGCCCAATTGTACGGCGCCGCTGATCGTGCAGGCGACGCTCGGCTTCTCGTCGGCGATCCTCGACGCGGCCGCGCTCGGCTTCCTCGGCCTCGGCGTGCAGCCGCCGACCGCCGAGTGGGGCGCGATGCTCGCGTCCGCGCGCGACTACATCGACAACGCGTGGTGGATCGTGACGATGCCCGGCCTGTCGATCCTGATTTCGGTGCTCGCGATCAACCTGCTCGGCGACGGGCTGCGCGACGCGCTCGATCCCAAACTGAAACGGATGGCCTGAGATGAAACAACCCCCACGCTTTCTTCGTTCGCTGTCGACCGGAGTTGGCGCTTCAGCGCTTACTCCGGTCCCATGCACGGCTCCCCCCGAGGGGGCGGTCATCCTCCTTGGGGCGGCCCGGCGGAGGATGACATGAGCAACCTACTGACCATCCGCAATCTCGCGGTGAACTTCAACGGCCTGCCCGCCGTCGACCGGATCAACATGTCGATCGCGCCGGGCGAGGTGGTGGGCGTCGTCGGCGAATCGGGCTCGGGCAAGAGCGTGACGATGATGGCGCTGATGGGCCTGATCGACGCGCCGGGCAAGGTGACGGCCGACGAGGTCACGTTCAACGGCGTCGACCTGCTGAAGGCGTCGCCGAAGGCGCGCCGCAAGATCGTCGGCAAGGACATCGCGATGGTGTTCCAGGACGCGCTGACGAGCCTGAACCCGAGCTACACGGTCGGCTACCAGATCAAGGAAGTGCTGAAGCTGCACGAAGGGCTGCGCGGCGACGCGCTGCACCGGCGCGCGCTCGAACTGCTCGACCAGGTCGGCATTCCCGATGCGAAGAACCGCATCGCGTCGTTCCCGCACCAGATGTCGGGCGGAATGAACCAGCGCGTGATGATCGCGATGGCGGTCGCGTGCAACCCGAAGCTGCTGATCGCCGACGAGCCGACCACCGCGCTCGACGTGACGATCCAGGCGCAGATCATGGATCTGCTCGTGAAGCTGCAGAAGGAACGCGGGATGGCGCTCGTGCTGATCTCGCACGACCTGGCCGTGGTGTCGGAGGTCGCGCAGCGCGTCGCGGTGATGTACGCGGGCGAGATCATCGAGACCAACAACGTGCCCGACATCTTCCGCGCGCCGCATCATCCGTACACCGAAGCGCTGCTTGCGGCGATTCCCGAGCACAATAAGGGGGCGCGTCGCCTGGCCGCATTGCCCGGCATGGTGCCCGGCCGCGATGATCGCCCGTCCGGGTGCCTGTTCGCCCCGCGCTGCAAGTACGTCGTCGACGATTGCCGCAAGGCGCGGCCGGCGCTCGACCCGCTGGTGTCCGGCAACGACGCGATGCGCGCGCGCTGCATCAAGCCGCTCAATGTTTCCAACCTCGACCTGACGGCTATGCATGGGACCGGAGTAAGCGCTAAAGCGCAAACTCCGGTCGACAGGAGTTCACGATGAATGCCAATCAAGAAGTCCGTGCCCCGCACGACGAGGACGTGGTGCTGGTCGCCGACCAGCTCGCGAAACACTACGCGGTGAAGCGCGGCATGTTCGGCCATGGCACGGTGAAGGCGCTCAACGGCGTGTCGTTTTCGCTCAAGCGCGGCAAGACGCTCGCCGTCGTCGGCGAATCCGGTTGCGGGAAGTCGACGCTCGCGCGGCAACTGACGATGATCGAAACGCCGACGTCCGGCCACCTGTCGATCGACGGCAAGGACGTCGCGGGCGCTGACCGCCACCGGGTCGCCGACCTGCGCCGCCGCGTGCAGATGGTGTTCCAGAACCCGTTCGCGTCGCTCAACCCGCGCAAGACCGTCGAGCAGACGCTCTCCGAGCCGCTCGAGATCAACGCGAACCTGACGGCCGCCGAACGCGCGCAGCGCGTCGCGCAGATCATGCGCACGGTGGGCCTGCGGCCCGAGCACGCGAAGCGCTATCCGCACATGTTCTCGGGCGGCCAGCGGCAGCGGGTCGCGATCGCGCGCGCGATGATCCTCGATCCGCGGATCGTCGTCGCCGACGAGCCCGTGTCCGCGCTCGACGTGTCGATCCAGGCGCAGATCCTGAACCTGTTCATGGATCTGCAGGAGCAGTTCAAGACGAGCTACGTGTTCATCTCGCACAACCTGTCGGTGGTCGAGCACATCGCGGACGACGTGATGGTGATGTACTTCGGCAGTGTCGCCGAGCTCGGCGACAAGGCGACGATCTACGCACGGCCGCGCCATCCGTACACGCGCGCGCTGATGTCGGCGACGCCGGCGATCTTCGAGGAAGACCGCCGCGTGCAGATCAAGCTGCAGGGCGAGCTGCCGTCGCCGCTCAATCCGCCGTCGGGCTGCGCGTTCCACCAGCGCTGCCCGTATGCGGTCGAGCGCTGCCGCGCGGAGGAACCGCAGTTGCGCGAGGTAGACGGACGGCGCGTGGCCTGCCATCGCGCCGAGGAGGTAGGGGAGGGGAATGCCTGAAGCGTTGGCGGCGCGCGCGTCCGGCGTGCGCCGTTCGGGGGCAAGCAGCGCGCGCGTGATGCGCGCGTACCGCTACGCGCGGCGCTGGAGCGTGCGCACCGTCACGGGCGCGGCGCTGGCCGGCGCGTGCGTGGCGGCCAGCGTCGCGGTTCCCGTCGAGGCCGCGCGCGCCGAAGGGCGCGCGCCGGCCACTTCACCGATTCATCCGTCGCAAGTCCCGCCGCCCGGCATGAACCTGCCGGGCTTCCATGCGCCTGCCGTGTCGAACGGCACGGTCGCGCGCGGCACGGTGCGCGTGCAGCCCGCGCGCATGCCGTTCTACGTCGCGACCAAGGGCAAGGTCACGCTCTACGTGCTCGGCACGCTGCACACGGGCGACCCGTCCGACTACCCGGGCGCGCAGCCGTTCCGGCCGCGCATCCTCGCGGCGCTCGCCGCGTCGCCGACACTCGCGCTCGAACTGTCGCCCGACGACCTGCTCGAATCGCAGGACGACGTGTCGAAGTACGGCGTGTGCCGCTACCCGTGCCTGCAGCGCCTGCTGCCCGAACCGCTGTGGCAACGGCTCGCGGCGCGCCTGCACGGCAACCCGGCCGCGCTCGCCGAGATCCGCAAGATGCGGCCGTGGCTCGCGGCGCTCGTCGTCGAGACCTACGATTCGCTGTCGGCCGGCCTGCAGACCGAGTACGGCACCGAGGCGCAACTGCAGAACGTGTTCCTGAAGAAGAAGGGCGGCCGCGTGATCGGGCTCGAGACGCTCGCCGAACAGATGCGCGCGTTCACCGGGCTCACGCTGGCCGAGCAGCGCGAGATGCTCGCGCAGGACATGGTGCAGACCCCCGCGCAGAACGCGGACGACATCAAGGCGCTGCACCGGCTGTGGCGCATTGGCGACGCCGACGCGATCTCGGCGTGGGCCGTCGCGAAGAGCGAGCGGCTCGCGCGTTCGAAGGCGTTGTCGGCGTCGATCGACAACAAGATCCTGTACGAGCGCAACCGGCGCTTCGTTGCACGGATGACGGCAATCGCCGCGCCGAACCGGCCGCTGTTCGTCGCGATCGGCGCGCTGCATCTGGGCGGCGCGCGCGGCGTGCTCGAATTGTTGCGCCAGCAGGGATACCAGGTCGACGCGAACTGATCGCGCCCGGCTGCACGCACCGATCTTCCCCTGTTTGATCGACATCGCGCGCACCGCGTGACGCGTCTGAGCGGCGGCGTAAATCGATAAGGAAAACCCTTGATTCGTCAGAAAATAGCGTTTAAAACGATTGACATCCCGTTCTGCCAATATCTATTCTTCACCCCACAAGTTGAAAAAATGAAAAGAATAGATAAGTTCTACGGGGTAGCAGAAATAAAGCGCGGGGTTAGCGTTGCCGGCACGTGAAGCACGTGCCGGCCGCGGAGTGTCTGCATGTACGGCGGGGCCAATCATCGTCGGACAACACATGCATGCAGGCCGACTTGCAGATAAGCAACGTTCCGTCGTCTGACCGGGGAATGCAGTGATCGGGCGGCGGCGGACGTTTTTTAATCCGGAAGATTTTTCCGGTCACCGTCGAAAGACGGTTTCGGGGGGCGAATCGACAGACGGCAAAGCCGCAGCGATTGCGTCAACGGAAAAGCGCCACGAGGGCGCTTTTTTCTTTTGTGCCGCGGTTTTGTGCAGCGGATACGTGCCATGCACGTGTCGCGCGACGGATGCGCGTCACGCGCCTTCGTCGGCCTGCAGCGCGCCGGGCGCCACCACGTCGACACCGGCGGCCTCGAGCGCCGCGCGGATCCGCTTCGCGAACGCCAGCGCATGCGGCCCGTCGCCGTGCAGGCAGACGGTCTGCGCGTTCAACGGCACCCATTCGCCGCTCAATGCGCGCACCTGCCGGTTGCGCACCATGTCGAGCGTGCGCGCGAGCACCGCGTCTTCATCGTCGATCAGCGCGCCGGGCTGGCTGCGCGGCACGAGCGAGCCGTCCGCGCGGTAGCCGCGATCGGCGAACACTTCTTCCACCGCGGCGAGCCCCGCATGCCGCGCGGCCGCGACGAACACGCTGTTCGCGAGCCCGAACACCGCGAGCGACGGATCGAAATCGTGGATCGCGGACACCACCGCATCGGCGATCATCGGGTCGCGCGCAGCCTGGTTGTACAGCGCGCCGTGCGGCTTCACGTGCGCGATGCGCCCGCCTTCGGCCTGCGCGATCGCCGACAGCGCGCCGAGCTGGTACAGCACGCCGGCATAGATGTCGCCGGCCGGCAACTGCATTTCCTTGCGGCCGAAATTCTCCGGATCGTGAAAGCTCGGGTGCGCGCCGATCGACACGCCTTTCTGCACGGCCCAGCGCACGCAGTCGCGCATCGCATTGGCGCCGCCCGCGTGCCAGCCGCATGCGATGTTCGCCGACGTGACGAGGTCGAGCAGCGCCTCGTCCGATCCGCATCCTTCGCCGAGATCGGCATTCAGATCGATTTCCATGATGTTCCTCGTCCACTGATTGCGTGGCGCGTCTTCCGTACTGCTTCCGCCATTGTCACGCCGCGCGCGATTGGGCGCGGCGGCGCGCTTCCTCGCGCAGGTCGATCGCGACGTCGATCTGCCGCAGATAGGCACGTTCTGCGGTCAGGGCGGCGCGCGCGGCGTCGGGTGTCGTGCGCACGAAGCGGATCGGCAGGTTGAGCCGCGCCTGCGCGAGTTTCCACAGGTCGGCGCGGATCACCGTGCCGATCTTCGGGTAGCCGCCGGTGGTCTGCGCATCGTGCATCAGCACGATCGGCTGGCCGTTCGGCGGCACCTGGATCGTACCGGGCAGCACCGCGTGCGACAGCAGTTCGACCGGCCGCTCGCGCATGAGCTCGGCGCCGGCGAGGCGATAGCCCATCCGGTTGCTGTTCGCGGTGACGAGCCATTCCTCGTCCCAGAACGCCTGCTGCGAATCGGCGGCGAACGACGCGTAGTCGGGGCCCGGCAGCACGCGCACGGGCATCGCCCACGGCGCATGCGCGGGGCGGTGGCGGCGCGGCGGCTCGTCGACGCGCACGAATGCGCACCACGCGGGCGCCTTGACGCCGAATTCGGGCGCGTCGGGCGCGAGGCAGCCCGCGCCGGCCGGTGGCACACCGACCGGGAGCCGATCGCCGTCGCGCAGCGTGCGGCCGCCGAGGCCGCCGAAGCGCGACGCGAGATCGGTGCTGCGCGAGCCGAGCATCGGCAGCACGTCGATGCCGCCCGCGATGCACAGGTAGCCGCGCATCCCGCGTTTCGCGGCCGGCAGCGCGAGCGTCTGGCCGGCTTCGACCGGCAGGCTCCACCACGAATACACGCGCTGGCCGTCGAGCGTCGCGCCGAACTCGGTGCCGGTGATCGCGATGCGGGTGGCGCGCGTGAAGCGGAAGGCGGCCGGGCCGATCGTGATCTCGACGGCCGCCGCGTCGGGGCGGTTGCCGACGAGCCGGTTGCCGACCTCGAGCGCGAGGCCGTCGAGCGCGCCGCCCTGCGCGACGCCGAGATGGCGCGTGCCGCGGCGCCCGAGATCCTGCACGGTCGACAGCGGGCCGGCCCGCACCACCTCGATGGTGCCCGGGGCGTTGCTCTGGGTCATCGTGCGTCGACTCCCGCAATGGTGAAGCGCACGCGGTCGCCGGGCAGCAGCAGCGTCGGCTGCGGCCGCGCCGGATCGAACAGCACGTGCGACGTGCGGCCGATCAGTTGCCAGCCGCCGGGCGACGTGGCCGGGTAGATGCCCGTCTGCGCGCCGCCGATGCCGACCGAGCCGGCCGGCACCTCGAGGCGCGGCGCCGCGCGGCGCGGCGTGTGCAGCGATGCGTCGAGGCCGCCGAGATACGCGAAGCCCGGCTGGAAGCCGATGAAGAACACGACGTATTCGCCGGCAACATGGCGCGCGACGACCTCGTCGGCCGACAGGCCCGTGTGCGCGGCGACGGCCGCCAGATCGGGGCCGGCGGCACCGCCGTACTGGACCGGGATCTCGACCTCCCGACCGTCCGCGTGCTCGACGTCGGCCGTCTCCCACGCGTCGAGCAGCGCCGGCGTGAGCGAGCCGGCCGTCGTGGCGAGCGCGTCGAATACGATGGTCAGGTTGTTCATGCCCGGCACGACGTCGATCACGTCGGGCCACGCGCGCGCGGCCTCGGCGACGGCCCAGACGCGGCGCTGGCAATCGAGCGTGGCGGGCGGCGGCACCTCGCAGACGAGGGCGGCATCGCCGAGCGGATAAATGCGGGGTTGCGTCATCGGACTGGCACGGTTCGGACGGCAATGTTAGCGCACATTGTCAATAAGATATCGATAACTTCTCAATAAGCGTTTTCGCCTAGCCCGTCTTCCGGGGCTTCTGTCGTACACTCGGCACACCCTGACATCCTGCTTGCGCCGCCTTTCCATGAAGCGTCCTCCGACCAAGATCGTGTCATCCGAACACCTCGTTTCCGATTCGAGCGCGGAACTGTCGGAGCTCGAATACGGGCTCATCATGGCCGGCAACGCGTTCAACCGCTGGATGGTGCGCTGCATGTCGGCGGCCGGCGCGAAGGACATGACGGCGGTCGAGGTGTCGCTGCTGCATCACGTCAGCCATCGCGAACGCAAGAAGAAGCTCGCCGACATCTGCTTCGTGCTCAATATCGAGGATACGCACGTCGCGACCTATGCGCTGAAAAAACTGATCGCCCGCGGCTATGTGAAGAGCGAGAAGAACGGCAAGGAAGTGTTCTTCTTCGCGACCGACGCGGGCCGCGACCTGTGCCTGAAGTATCGCGAGGTGCGCGAGCACTGCCTGATCGAGACGCTGAAGGACAGCGGGCTCACCAACGCGCAGATCGGCGACGCGGCGCAGTTGCTGCGCCACGCATCGGGCCTCTACGACACGGCCGCGCGGGCGGCAGCGTCGCTGTAAACGATTGCGGAAAGGGGGGCGCGCTGCGCTGCGCTGACGGGCGTGCGACGACGGCCGTGGCGCCGCGTCATCCGGCAGCCGTGTAGAGTGCGCCGTCGGTCACGATCCAGTGCAGCGCGAGATCGTGCGCTTCGGCCGGCAACGCTTCGACGCGGCACGCTTCATACGCGATGCCGACCGTCACGGGCAGCGTGTCGCCCGGCCATGCGGCGAGCGTGCGGTCGTAATAGCCGCCGCCGTAGCCGAGCCGGTAGCGCTGCGGATCGAATCCCAAACAGGGAATCAGCAGCAGGTCGGGCACGACGACGATTCCCGCCGCCGGTTCCGGAATCCGGTGATGACCTTCGCGCATCGGCGTGTGCGCGTCCCACGCATGGAACGCGAGCGGCGTGTGCCGCTCGCCGATCACGGGCAGCGCGGCGCGCCGGCCGGCGCCTGCCGCACACCACGCGAGCACCGCGTCGCGCGCGTCGAATTCGCCCGGCAGCGGCCAGTAAAACCCGACCGTGCGCGGTGCGAGCCGGTCGAGGAGCGTGCGCAGCCGCGCGTCGAGTGCGGCGTTCGCGGCGGGCTGCGACGCGGCGTCGCGACGCGCGCCGGACAGCGTTTTGCGCAGCGCGACCTTCGGGTTCGGCACAGGGTTGCGTGCTATGCTTTCGCTCAATTCGTGCTCCATTCAAAACGATGTCGAACAGCCTTTTTCGAGTATATCGCGCGGTTGCGCTGACACTTTCGGCCGCCGCGCTCGTCGCGGGTACGGCCGCGTGTGCCGCACCGGGCGACGACACGGTCGCCGGGGATGACCAGGTCTTCGTGCAGCTTCGCGAAGCCGCGCGCCGCAACGACGCCGCGAAAGCCGCGCAGCTCGCGTCGATGATCCCGAACTATCCGGTCCCGTCCTACGTCGAGTATTTCCAGATCAAGCCGCAGTTGTTCGATTCGACGGGCCGCGCGCGCGTCGATGCGCCGGACGCGCCCGTGCAGTCGTTCCTGCAACGCTACGACGGCCAGGCGATCGCCGACCGCCTGCGCAACGATTACCTGCTCGTGCTCGGCGCGCGCCACGACTGGCGCAGCTTCGACGATCAATACAAGCGCTTCGTGCTCGACGACGACACGCAGGTCAAGTGCTACGCGCTCGAATCGCGCGCGGCGCGCGGCGAGAACGTCGCCGATGCGGCGCGCGCGCTGCTCGTCGAGCCGAAGAATTACGGCGACGCGTGCGTGGACCTGATCACCGCGCTCACGGTCAACCAGCAGTTCACGAGCGACGACGTGTGGCAGCAGGCGCGCCTCGCGTACGAGCAGAACTACACGACGCTCGGCGGCAAGATCGTCGATGCGCTCGGCCCGCGTCCGGTCGGCTTCGACCAGGCGACGAGCGCGCCGCCGCTGTACCTCGCGCGCGGCGTCGGCAGCGATGCGGCGTCGCACCAGATCGCGCTGATCGCGCTCGGTCGCATGGCGCGCAACGATCCGGATGCGGCCGCCGGGATGCTGACGTCGGTCGCCGGCTCGCTCACGAAGCAGGAACAGGCGATCGCGTGGGGCGCGATCGGTTACCAGGGCGCGATCAAGCGCTCGGCGCTCGCATCGGTCTGGTACGCGAAATCCGCGAATGCGCCGCTGTCGAACCCGGGCTACGAATGGCGCACGCGCGCCGCGCTGCTCGCCGGCAACTGGCCGATGGTGCGCTGGTCGATCGAGCAGATGCCGCCGTCGCTGCGCGACGATCCGGCGTGGATCTACTGGCATGCGCGCGCGCTCAAGCAGAGCGGCGACACGCTGCAGGCGAACCAGGAATTCGAGCAGGTCGCGGGGCAGTTCAACTTCTACGGACAGCTCGCCGGCGAAGAGCTCGGCCAGCGCACGACGATCCCGCCGCGCACGAAGGTGAGCGACGCCGAGATCGACGCGATGAGCAAGATTCCGGGCTTCGCGCTCGCGCAGCGCTTCTACGGGCTGAACCTGCGCCTCGAAGGCAACCGCGAATGGAACTGGCCGCTGCGCGGGATGACCGATCGCCAGTTGCTCGCGGCCGCCGAATACGGCAAGCGCGTCGAACTGCTCGACCGCACGGTCAACACGGCCGACCGCACGAAGGCCGAGCACGACTTCACGCTGCGCTACCCGTCGCCGTACCGCAATATCGTCGAGCGCTACGCGCAATCGACGGGCCTCGACGTCGAATGGGCGTACGGGCTGATCCGCCAGGAATCGCGCTTCATCACGAGCGCGCGTTCGTCGGTGGGCGCGGGCGGCCTGATGCAGCTGATGCCGGCGACGGCCCAGATGGTCGCGAAGAAGCTCGGCATGGGCGCGATCACGCGCGCGCAGATGCACGACATCGATACCAACATCCAGCTCGGCACCTGGTATCTGGCGGACATCTTCAACAATTTCGACAGCTCGCCGGTGCTGGCCACCGCCGGCTACAACGCGGGCCCGGGCCGGCCGCGCCAGTGGCGCCAGGTGTTGACGCAGCCGATCGAAGGCGCGATCTTTGCAGAGACGATTCCGTTCAACGAGACGCGCGACTACGTGAAGAACGTGCTGTCGAATACCGTCTACTACGCGGCGCTCTTCGAGGGCAAACCGCAGTCGTTGAAGAAACGTCTAGGCATGATCTCGCCCTGATCCGCAACTTCACACTGCCGCGCGAGACGCGGCAGTGTTCTTTTGAGGAGCCGAACATGGATCGCCAGACCGTCGCGCTGCTGGGCGGCACCGGCTTCATCGGCAGCCGGCTCGTGAATGCGCTGATCGACGCCGGCAAGCACGTACGGATCGGCACGCGGCGGCGCGACCACGCGCGCCACCTGCAGATGCTGCCGGTCGAGATCGTCGAGCTTGAAGCGCTCGACACGCGCACGCTCGCGCGTTTCGTCGCCGGCGCGCACGCGGCGATCAATCTGGTCGGCGTGCTGCACGGCGGCCGCGGCACGCCGTACGGGCCCGGCTTCGAGCGCGCGCACGTCGCGCTGCCGGCCGCGCTCGCAAGCGCGTGCACCGAGGTCGGCGTGCGGCGCCTGCTGCACATGAGCGCGCTCGGCGCCGATTCGCACGGCGCGAGCATGTACCAGCGCTCGAAGGGCGACGGCGAGGCTGCGCTGCACGCGATCGCGGCGACCGATTCGCTCGCGCTGACGATCTTCCGCCCGTCGGTCGTGTTCGGCCCCGGCGACGCATTCCTCAACACGTTCGCGAACCTGCAGCGCACGGTGCCCGTGCTGCCGCTCGCGATGCCCGACGCGCGCTTCCAGCCGGTGTTCGTCGGCGATGTCGTGCGCGCGTTCGTCAACACGCTCGATCTCGCGGCCGCGCACGGCAAGACCTACGAGCTCGGCGGCCCGACCGTCTACACGCTCGAGCAACTGGTGCGCTATTGCGGCACGCTGGTCGGCCGGCAGGCCCGCATCGTGCGGCTGCCCGACGCGCTCGCGCAACTGCAGGCAATCGTGTTCGAATGCCTGCCCGGCGAACCGGTGCTCACGCGCGACAATCTCGCGTCGATGTCGGTGCCGAACGTGCTGTCGGGGCCGCTCGCGCTGGAACTCGGAATCTCGCCCGCAAGTCTCGAAAGCATTGCGCCCGCGTATCTCGGCAACGCCGCGGCGCGGTCGCGGTTCGACTGGTTCCGCTCGCGGCGGCGCTAGGCCCGGCCGGGGCGCCGCCGTTCAGCCGCATCCTTTCCACCTTCGCGTTTTCCGGAACACCGTCATGAAACTCGTCATTGGAGACAAGAACTACTCGTCGTGGTCGATGCGTCCGTGGCTGCTGCTCGCGCATTTCGGCATCCCGTTCGACGAGATCGCGGTCGAGCTGCGCCGCGACGACACGACCGCGCGCATCCTCGAGTATTCGCCGTCCGGCAAGGTGCCGTGCCTGATCGACGACCACGGCGTCGCGATCTGGGATTCGCTCGCGATCGCCGAGACGCTCGCCGAGCGTTACCCGCAGTTCCCGATGTGGCCGGCCGATCCGCTCGACCGCGCACATGCGCGCTGCGTCGCGGCCGAGATGCATTCGGGGTTCGCTGCGCTGCGCACGCAGATGGGCATGAACGTGCGCGCGTCGATGCCGGGGCGCGGCGCGACGCCCGACGCGCTCGCCGATGTCGCGCGCATCGATGCGCTGTGGAGCGCGTGCCTCGAGGCGTCGGGCGGGCCGTTCCTGTTCGGCGAGTTCGGGATCGCCGATGCGATGTACGCGCCCGTCGTGATGCGTTTCAACACGTATGCGCCGGGTCTGTCGCCGGAAGCGGCCGGCTACGCGGCGCGCGTGACGGCGCTGCCGGCCGTCCAGCGGTGGATCGACGCGGCGCGCCGCGAAACGACCGTGATCGCCGACTACGAGCCGACGCCATGAACATCTACGCAGTAGGCGGTGCGATCCGCGACGAATTGATCGGCGTGCCCGTGCAGGACCGCGACTACGTGGTGGTGGGCGCGACGCCCGAGCAGATGGCCGCGCAGGGCTTCCGGCCGGTCGGCAAGGATTTCCCGGTGTTCCTGCATCCGCAGACGCAGGAGGAGTACGCGCTGGCGCGCACCGAGCGCAAGACGGCGGCCGGTTATCACGGCTTCCAGTTCTATTACGCGCCGGACGTGACGCTCGACGAGGATCTCGCGCGGCGCGACCTGACGATCAACGCGATGGCGCGCGAGGTGAGCCCGGAGGGCGCGCTGGTCGGGCCCGTGATCGATCCGTTCGACGGGCAGGCCGACCTGCGCGCGCGCGTGTTCCGGCACGTGAGCGACGCGTTCGTCGAGGATCCGGTGCGGATCCTGCGCATTGCGCGCTTCGCCGCGCGGTTCGCGGATTTTACGGTCGCCGACGAAACGCTCGCGCTGATGCGGCGGATGGTCGACGCGGGCGAGGTCGACGCGCTGGTGCCCGAACGCGTGTGGCAGGAAATCGCGCGCGGGCTGATGGAGGCGAAGCCGTCGCGGATGTTCGCGGTGCTGCGCGAGTGCGGCGCGCTCGCGCGCGTCCTGCCCGAGGTCGATGCGTTGTGGGGCGTGCCGCAGCGCGCCGACTACCACCCGGAAGTCGATACGGGCGTGCACGTGATGATGGTCGTCGACTATGCGGCGAAGCAGGGTTATTCGCTGCCGGTGCGCTTCGCGGCGCTCACGCACGATCTCGGCAAGGCGACGACGCCCGCGGACGTGCTGCCGCGCCACGTCGGCCACGAGGGGCGCAGCGTTGACCTGCTCAAGCCGCTGTGCGAGCGGCTGCGCGTGCCGAACGAATGCCGCGATCTCGCGCTCGTGGTCGCGCGCGAGCACGGCAACCTGCATCGCGTGATGGAGATGGGCGCGGCCGCGCTGGTGCGGCTGTTCGAGCGCAGCGACGCGCTGCGCAAGCCGGCGCGTTTCGCCGAAATGCTGCAGGCGTGCGAATCGGATGCGCGCGGGCGGCTCGGGCTCGACACGCAGCCGTATCCGCAGGCCGAGCGGCTGCGCGTGGCGCTCGCGGCCGCGCGTAGCGTCGATGCCGGCGCGATCGCGCGCGGCATCGGCAGCGAGGCGGAGAAGATCAAGGAGGCCGTGCATCGCGCGCGGATCCAGGCCGTCGCACAGGCGCTCGCGATCGGCGAATAGGGCGACAGGCATGACAGCGGCGGGCAGTGCGCGCCCGCCAGCCGTTACGGTTTCTTGCGCGCGGTTGCCTTGCGCGCAGGGGTGTCGGCAGCTGGGCGTTTGCCGGCCGATGCGCGCTGCTTCGCGGCAGCCTTCTGTTCCGCTGCGCTGGCCGGCCGTGCCGGCTCGGCGTCGCGGCCGCGTTTCGGCGCCGGTTCGCGGCGGCTCACGCGCGGCTCGCCCGGTGCAGTGCGCACGACGGGGGCGGGCTGCCTGATTTCCAACGTCGCGGACACGAATTCGGCGCAACTGTCGTCGAACAGCGGCAGCGTGCTGACCGCGATCAGTTCGGCGGGCCCGTCGCCCACGTTGGCGACGCGATGCCGCTTGCGCGCGTCGAAGTGCAGCGAGTCGCCGGGCGCCAGCGGGTAATCCTTCTTGCCGACCGTGTAGCAGATGCGGCCGGTCAGCACGTAGACGAATTCGTCGCCGCCGTGCGATACCCATTCCGAGCGGTAGCTTTCCATCATCTGCACCTTGACCGCGTTGATCTGGCTGCCGTCGAAGGTCGTGGAGAGCCGTTCGTACCACTGCGACGCGCTGTCGACCGCGTACGGTTCGCGGCTGCCTTCATGCGAATCGGGCTGCGCCTGGCGCGGCTGGTCGATCAGCGCGCCGAGCGGCACGCCCAGCGCCTTCGCGACGTTGACGAGCGACGACAGCGAGATGCCCGTGAGATGGCGCTCGACCTGCGACAGGAACCCGACCGACAGCTTCGCTTCGGTCGCGACTTCCAGCAGCGTCTTCTTCGCTTCCCGGCGCAGGCGGCGAATGCGCTGGCCGATACGCATGATGTCTGAATCCATGAATCTCTTTCGTGGCAACGAGTCGGGAGGCGAGCGGAGGGGCGGTGCTGTCGCCGGGACATCGCTTTCCGCGCATCGCACGAAGCACGGCCGTCGGGACGACGATGCCGGCGCATTGTACCGCGCGGTATCGCCGGGCGAGGCCGCGTCGCGCACGCATGCGGGACCGCTCGGACGATTTTAGTCCTACGAAAATTTTAGCTTGACCTCAATTTCGGCCTGCTCTAGATTCTGTCGCGCGCATCAAAAAAAGTTAAGTGAGACAAAAATTTCCGCGGACCTGTCGCTGGCACGGCACAGCGGCCCGGCGACGTGCAGTGCCGCGCGTCGTCCGCGCAGCGGCGCCGTGTCGCGTCAAGCCTGCTTCAGGCACGCGCCCCGCCGCGTCACGCCGCCGACCACCGACAACAATGAATAACGTGGGCATCCGATGATCGATCGACTGAAATACAGCTTCTCCGGCCTTCCCCCGTACGACGCGCCCGTCGCCGACGCGCAGGCCGGCCTGTCGCGCCTGCTCGACGCCGCGCGGCTCGACGCGGTGGTGGTCACGTCGCAGGACGAATATGTCACCGAGTACCTGCCGCGCGGCAATAACCCGCGCTACGCGCTGTCGGGCTTCGACGGCTCGGCCGGTTGCGGGATCTTCCTGAGCGCGGCGACCGCGCAGGCGCTCGGCCTGCCGCCGTTCGTGCTGTTCGTCGACGGTCGTTATCACCTGCAGGCCGAGCAGCAGTGCGATCCGGCGCGCGTGCGCATCGAGAAGCTCGGGATGAACCTGACGATCTGGCAGGCGATGGCCGACTGGCTGGTCGCGCACGCGAGCCGGCTCGCGCGGGTCGGCTACGACGGGTTGCGGATCAGCGTCGCGCAGCGCAACCGGCTGCTCAAGCAGACGCAGGCCGCGGTGCTCGACTGGACGAGCCTCGCCGATCGCGAGATCGACCGCGCGATCGCGCTGCCGGGCTGGGTCGTCGAGCGGCCGATCTTCGAGCTGCCGGAATCGATG